>JACKDC010000003.1:0-300000 GCA_020633725.1 Candidatus Latescibacterota bacterium | reverse complement strand
ACAAGCTCGCGAAGGTGCCGCAGGGCAAGCAGAAGGTCTTCGCCCTGCTCATCTCCACGGTGACCGCGCTCATGCGCGAAGGCCGCGAGACGGTCTATGGCTCGCTCGTCAAGGACACCATGAAGCGCAAGCAGCCCACCTTCAACGAGCAGGGCTACGGCTACTCCACCTTCGGCGACCTGCTGGAGGACGCCGCCGAGCTGGAGCTGATCCAGCTCTCGCGCGACAAGACCGCGGGCAACACCTACGTCGTGTCGGGGCTCGGCCCCGGAGCGAAGGGCCGCTAGCGTGCGCGCGGCGTTCAAGCGGCGGCTGGACGAAGGCGTCCTCCTCTTCGACGGCGCCATGGGCACCACGCTCTACGACCGCGGGGTGCACCTGGGCCGCTGCTTCGACGCGCTCAACCTCGACGACCCCGACCTCGTGCAGGGCGTCCACGCGGACTACCTGCGCGCGGGCGCCCAGGTGCTGCAGACCAACACCTTCGGCGCGAACGTGTTCAAGCTGGGCCGTCACCACCTGGCCGACAGCATGGCCGACATCAACCGCCGCGGCGCGGCCCTGGCCAAGGAGATCGCCGCCGGCCGCCCGGGCGTGATGGCGGCGGGCAGCATGGGGCCGCTGGGCGTCAAGCTCGAGCCGTGGGGGCCCACCAGCCGCGAGGAGGCCCGCGCGGCCTTCGCGAGCCAGGCGGCCGCGCTGGTGGACGGCGGCGTGGACCTCTTCGTGCTGGAGACCTTCGCCGACCCGGGCGAGCTGGCCGAGGCGATCCGCGGCGTGCGCCAGGCCGCGGCCGATCTGCCGATCGTCGCGCAGCTCACGCTGGGCGAGGAGGGGCTCACGCTCTACGGCGCACCGCTGGCGGACGTGGTTCCCTTCGTGCTGGCCGCCGGCCCCGACGCCATCGGCCTCAACTGCACCGTCGGCCCCGAGCTCATGCTCGAGGCGCTGGAGGCGCTGGCGGGGCTCACGGATCTCCCGCTCAGCGTGCAGCCCAACGCCGGCTATCCCAAGCGGATGGAAGAGCGCTACTTCTACCTGTCCAGCCCGGACTACTTCGCGCGCTACGGCAAGCGCTTCGTGGAGGCCGGCGCGCGCATCGTGGGCGGCTGCTGCGGCACGACGCCGGATCACATCGCCGCGCTCTCGCGCAGCCTGCGCGCGGTGTCGCCGAGCCATCCCACGCACGCCGTGCCGCTGGCGCCGCCGCCGCGCATGAAGCAGGTGGAGCCGGTGCCGATGCCGGCGAAGAGCAAGCTCGCAACGAAGATCGCGGCGGGCGAAAAGGTCTGCAGCGTGGAGCTGCTGCCGCCACGCGGCTGGGAGCTGGACAAGCTGCTCGCCCTGACCGCCGACATGGCCGCGGCGGGCTTCGACGCCGTGAACATCCCTGACGGTCCCCGCGCCACGGCGCGGCTCAGCCCCATGGCCACGGCGGTGCGCATCGCGAGCGAGCTCGAGGGCATCGAGCCGGTGCTGCACTACGTCTGCCGCGATCGCAACCTGCTGGGCATGCAGGCCGACCTGCTCGGCGCCTACGCGCTGGGCCTGCGGAACCTGCTGCTCATCACCGGCGATCCGCCGGTGCAGGGCGACTACCCGCAGGCCACGCCGGTCTTCGACGTGGACTCGATCGGCCTGACGAATCTGGTCCACCGGCTCAACCATGGCTACGACGTGGGCGGCCGCGCCATCGGCCCGCCCACGGGCTTCCTCATCGGCGTGGGGGCGAACCCGACGGCGCTGAACATCGAGCGCGAGATCGAGCGCTTCCGCTGGAAGGTGGACGCGGGGGCCGAGTACGCCGTCACGCAGCCGGTCTTCGACCTGGCGCCGCTGCGCGCCTTCCTCGCCGCGGTGGCCGACGTGCGCGTCCCCGTGCTCGCGGGCATCTGGCCGCTGCAGTCGCTGCGCAACGCCGAGTTCCTGGCCAACGAGGTGCCGGGCGTGAGCATCCCCGCGGACGTGATGGCGCGCATGCGCGCCGTGGCCGGCGATCCCGAGGCCGAGCGGGCCGAGGGGCTGGCCATCGCGCTGGAGATGAGCCGCGCGGTGCTGGGCGAGGTGGAGGGCCTGCAGATCAGCGCGCCTTTCAATCGCGGCGAGGTGGCCCGGCGCATGCTCGAGGAACTGCAGCCGGACCTGGCCGCCGCCAACCGGAGGGGCCGCTGATGCGTCCCGACGCCACCGACGCCCTGCGCGCCCTGATGGCCGAGCGGATCCTGGTTCTGGACGGCGCCATGGGCTCGCTGATCCAGGGCCTCGGCTTCGGCGAGGCGGAGTTCCGCGGCGAGCGCTACCGCGACCATCCCCGCGACCTGAAGGGCGACAACGACGCGCTCTGCCTCACGCAGCCGGACGCCATCCGCCGCATCCACGACCAGTATCTCGACGCCGGCGCGGACATCATCTGCACGAACACCTTCAACGCCACGGCCATCAGCCAGGCGGACTACGGGCTCGAAGCGGACTGCGAGGCCATGAACCGCGCGGCCGCCGAGCTCGCGCGCGCGGCCTGCGATGCCGCGGAGGCCGCCGACCCCGCGCGCCGGCGTTTCGTGGCGGGCAGCCTCGGTCCCACGAACAAGACGCTGTCGCTGTCTCCGCGCGTCGAGGATCCGGGCTATCGCGCCGTGACCTTCGAGCAGGTGCGGGACGCCTACTACGCCGCGGCGCGCGGCTTGGCGGACGGCGGCGCGGACATCCTGCTGGTGGAGACCATCTTCGACACGCTGAACGCCAAGGCGGCGATCGTGGCGCTGGAGCGGCTCTTCGCGGAGCGCGGCGCGCGTTTGCCGGTGATGCTCTCCGTCACCGTGACCGACCGCTCGCAGCGGACGCTGTCGGGTCAGACCCTCGAGGCCTTCTGGGCCTCGGTGGCGCATGCGCGTCCGCTGAGCGTCGGACTCAACTGCAGCTTCGGGGCGCGGGAGATCCATCCGGCGCTGGCGGATCTGGCGAGTTTCGCGCCGGTGCCGGTGAGCGTCTATCCCAACGCGGGCCTGCCCAACGCCTTCGGCGGCTACGACGAGAAGCCAGCAGACACAGCGTCGTTGATACAAGAGATGGCGCGGGAGGGACTGGTCAACCTGGTGGGCGGCTGCTGCGGCACCACGCCGGCGCACGTCGCGGCGCTGGCCGCGGCCGTGAAGGGGATCGCGCCGCGGCCCTTCCCGCTGGAGGCGCCGTTGCCCCGCCCCAGCCGATTCAGCGGACTCGAGCCGCAGACGATCCGCGAGGACAGCAACTTCTTCATGGTGGGCGAGCGCACCAACGTGGCCGGCTCGCGGCGCTTCGCGCGGCTGATCCGCGAGGAGGACTACGAGGGCGCGCTGGAGGTGGCCCGCCAGCAGGTGCAGGGCGGCGCCAACATGCTGGACGTGAACATGGACGACGGGCTCATCGACGGCCCCGCCGCCATGACGCGCTTCCTCCAGCTCCTGGCCGCCGAACCCGAGATCGCGACGCTGCCGGTGATGGTCGACTCCTCGCGCTGGGAGGTGCTCGAAGCCGGCATCAAGTGCCTGCAGGGCAAGGGCGCGGTGAACTCACTCAGCCTCAAGGACGGCGAGGCGCTCTTCCTCGAGCGCGCGCGGATCGTGCGCGAGCACGGCGCGGCCGTGGTGGTGATGGCCTTCGACGAGCACGGCCAGGCCGACACCGTGGACCGCAAGGTGGAGATCCTCGGGCGCGCCTACGACCTGCTCACGGGGCAGGCGGGTTTCGCGCCGGAGGACATCATCCTCGATCCCAACGTGCTGGCCGTGGCCACGGGGCTCGTCGAGCACGAGGAGTACGCGCTGGCCTTCCTGCAGTCGCTGCCGCGGCTGAAGGCGCGTTGCCCGGGGGCGCGGATCAGCGGGGGAATCAGCAACCTGTCCTTCGCCTTCCGCGGCAACGACACGGTGCGCGAAGCCATGCACGCGATCTTCCTCAGCGAGGCGATCGCGGCGGGGCTCGACATGGGCATCGTGAATGCGGGACAGCTGGCGCTGACGGAAGAGGTGGAGCCCGCCCTGCGCGAGCGCGTGGAGGACGTGCTCTTCCGCCGCCGTCCCGACGCCACCGAGCGCCTCATCCGCTTCGCCGAGGGCGTGGACGCCAAGGCGCTCCGCGCCACCGAGGAGGCGGCGTGGCGGCAGGGGGACGTCGCCGAGCGCCTTGCCTACGCGCTGCGCCACGGCATCCTCGATCATCTCGACGCGGATCTCGAGGAGGCGCTCGCGGCCTTCGGCGCGCCGCTGGCCGTGATCGAAGGTCCGCTCATGGACGGCATGAACGAGGTGGGCGAACTCTTCGGCGCGGGCAAGATGTTCCTGCCCCAGGTCGTGAAGAGCGCGCGCGTGATGAAGCGCGCGGTGGCCGTGCTCGAGCCGCTCCTGGAGAAGGACGCCGCCGGCGGCGCGAGCCGCGGCACGGTGCTCATGGCCACGGTGAAGGGCGACGTGCACGACATCGGCAAGAACATCGTGGGCGTAGTGCTCGGCTGCAACGGCTACCGCGTGGTGGACCTGGGCGTCATGGTGCCGGCGGCGACGCTGCTGGACCGGGCCGTGGAGGAGAAGGCGGACATCGTGGGGCTGAGCGGGCTCATCACCCCGAGCCTCGACGAGATGGCCCAGGTGGCCGCCGCGATGGAGCGCCGCGGCCTGCAGCAGCCGCTGCTCATCGGCGGTGCGACCACGAGTCCGTTGCACACGGCGGTCAAGATCGCGCCGGAGTACTCGGGCGGGGTGGTCTGGGTGAAGGACGCGAGCCGCGCCGTGGGTGTGGTGGGGCGTCTGCTGGATCCTGGCGCCGCTTCGGACTTCCTCGCCGACACGGCGGGCGAGCAGGAGCGCCTGCGCGCATCGCGACGCGGCGAAGGCAAGCGGCTGCTGACGCTCGCGGCGGCGCGGGCGAATCGCCCTCGGCTCGACTGGGGCGCCTACGCGCCGCCCAGGCCGAGCTTCACCGGCCTGCGCGAGGTGGCGCCGCGCCTGGAGGAGCTCGTCCCCTACATCGACTGGACGCCCTTCTTCTTCGCCTGGGATCTGCGCGGCCGCTTCCCGGGGATCCTCGATCACCCCGAGCAGGGCCACGCCGCACGCGAGCTCTACGCGGATGGCCGCGCGATGCTCGAGGTGATCGTCGAGGAGGCGCGGCTCACGGCGCGGGGCGTCTACGGCTTCTGGCCGGCGCGGAGCGAGGGCGACGATCTGGTGCTGCTCGATGCAGAGTCGCAGGGCGCCGCACACCTGCGCCTGCCCATGCTCCGGCAGCAGGGCGAGAAGGCGCCCGAGAAGCGGCACTTCTGTCTGGCGGACTTCGTCGCGCCGCAGGGCGACTTCCTGGGCGCCTTCGCGGTGACCGCCGGACTGGGCACGGACGAGCTCGTGCGCCACTACCAGCGCAAGGGCGACGACTACCGCGCCCTGCTCAGCAAGGCGCTGGCCGACCGCCTCGCCGAGGCCTTCGCGGAGTGGCTGCACGAGCGCGCGCGCGAGGACTGGGGCGTGGGCGAGTCGCCGCGCTGGCCGCTGGAGCGACTGCTGCGCGAGGACTACCGCGGCATCCGGCCCGCCTTCGGCTACCCGGCCTGCCCCGACCACGCGCTCAAGTTCCCGCTCTTCGAACTGCTCGAGGCGGGACGCCAGGGCCTGTCGCTCACGGAGAACGCCGCCATGCTCCCCGCGGCCAGCGTGAGCGGGCTCTACTTCGCGCATCCCGAGGCGCGCTACTTCGACGTGGGCCGCCTGGCCCAGGATCAGCTCGCGGACTATGCGGCGCGCCGCGGCGTGCCGGTGGAGGAGGTGGAGCGCTGGCTCTCCTACCGGCTGGTGGACGCGGCGACGTCGCGCAGCTAGCCGGTCGCCGGCGCCGTTGACGACGAGGAGGCGGACGTGAAGAACCCCGTGGTCTGGTGGGAGATCAACGCGAAGGACGGCGAGGCGCTCTCGGCCTTCTACCGCCGCGTCTTCGAGTGGGAGATGCCCAAGGACGAGTCGTCCGGCATCTGGGAGCTGAACGCCGAGAAGCGGCCGGGCACGATCGGCGGGGGCATCTTCACCGGCAAGGGCGCCCTGCCCACGCACCGCTGCATCTACGTGCAGGTGTTGGACATCGAGGAAGTCTGCGCCCGCGCCCGCGAGGCCGGCCGCGAGATCCTGCAGGGGCCCTTCGCGCTGTCGGGGGTCGGGCGGCTGGCCTTCTTCACCGATCCCGAAGGCCACATGCTGGGGCTGATCGAGCCGGAGCCCAGGGCCAGCTGACCGCCCGCGTTCCGTACACGTGTACAATCCCACTTGCGACGGCGCCCGCCGCCTGCTAGAATTGCCCAATCTCGCCGTCCGGGAGGTCCACGGCGCCACTTCGCTAAGAACCTAATCCAGGCCCTTCTGCCGGACGTCGCCCCGCTGGGCGCGGCGAGCCGGCGCACCGCCGAGGTTCTCATGCGCGCCGTTGCCTGCTGCCTTCCGCTGCTTCTCCTCTTCGCCGGCTCAGCCACCGCCGCCACGCACCGCGTGCCGGGCGAGTTCGCCACGATCCAGGCGGGCATCGACGCCTGCGCCGAGGGGGACACGGTGCTGGTCGCGCCGGGGACGTACACGGGGGTGGGGAACCGTGACCTCAGCTTCCACGGGGTGAACCTGGTGCTGACGTCGGAGGCGGGGGTGGAGGCGACGGTGATCGATGCCGAGGGCGCCGGCCGGGTCATTTACTTCGGGCAGGGGGAAGACGTCCGTAGCGTCGTGGAGGGCTTTACGCTGCTCGATGGAAGCAACCCGTTCGGTGGGTGCGTCGCCTGCGAGGGAAGCTCGCCGACTCTCCGCAAGCTCGTCATCGAGGGCGGCTTCAGCTCAGGGTACTACGGCGGATCCGGCGGAGGCGTTGGCCTCGACGGCAGCCAGGCAGTCCTCGAAGACCTCTTGGTCCGGGGCAATCAGGCGGGCCACTGTACCGCATGGATCGGAACAGGGGGAGGACTGGCCGCCTATGACTCCGCTCCCACTCTTAGGCGCGTCCGGTTCGAGCAAAACCTGGCGATGGCTAGCGATCAGACTGGAGAGTGCTGCCCCGCGCCGTACGGAGGCGGTGCCTACTTCACCCGTAGCACGCCGGCGATGGAGGATGTCGTCTTCCACGACAACCATGCGGAGGCGTGCTACGCGGCAGAGCCCATGGGTGGGGGCATGTTCATCCGCGGCAGCGCGAGCATTCGCGGAGCCACCTTCGTGGGCAATACCTGCTCGCTCGGCTTCGGGTCGGCGATCTACTGCACAGAGGGCGAAGTCGAGCTCGAACGGGCAATCATCGCCTTCAACGACGTTGGCGCCTACTCCCCGCACGAAGCAGTGTGGGGTACGGTTTCAACCGTCTGCTGCCTCGCCTACGGAAACGTCCCCTGGGACTGGATTGGTGGCCTCCTTGGGCAGGGGGATCTCCCTGGCAATCTCTCCGAGAACCCGATGTTCTGCGATCTCGCCGGAGGGGATCTGCGACTGGGTCCGGCGTCGCCCTGCCTACCGATCAACAACGACTGCGGCGTGCTGATCGGTGCCTTTGGTGCGGGCTGCGAGAACACGCCCGTTCTTCTCGCCAGCTTCACGGCGGCTCCCGCCGCCGGCGCGGTAGACCTGACGTGGCAGGCTAGCCTCGGCGAGTTCCGTCTCACCGCGGCCGCCGGCGAAGCCACCTGGGACGTCCCCTGGGCCGCCACCGCCGAGGCCGTCTACGCCGCCCGGGACGTCTCGCCACAACTCGCCCCCGGGGGCGGGTTCGTCTACACGCTGGAGGGCCGCGAGCCCGGCGAGACCTGGCAGCTGCTGCGGGCCCTCACCGTGACCGTGCCGCCGGCCTTTGCCACACGCCTGTTCGAGCCGCACCCGAATCCCTTCAACCCGAAGGTCACTGTGCCGTTCTCGTTGGCCGCGCCGGGGCGCGTGCGCGTGGAGATCTTCGACTTGGCTGGCAGGCGCGTCGCGACGCTGGCCGATCGAACCTTCACCGCCGGTGCCCACGACCTGAGCTGGGACGGCGGCGATCAGGCGAGCGGGGTCTACCTGCTGCGCTTCACGTCGGCGGGACACACCGAATCCAAGCGTCTCGTACTGCTGCGATGAGGAGGTCGTGATGAAAGGGCTCGCGTTCCTGCTTTTGCTGATACCAGCCGCCGCCAGTGCGGCGACCCACCGTGTGCCGTCGGACTACGCCACGATCCAGGCGGGCATCGACGCCTGCTCCGAGGGCGACACGGTGCTGGTGGCGCCGGGGACGTACACGGGGGCGGGGAATCGCGACCTGAACTTCCATGGGGTGAATCTCGTGCTCACCTCGGAGGCCGGGCCGGAGGTGACAGTAGTCGACTGCGAGCTGCAGAGCCGCGCACTTACGCTCTCCAGCGGCGAGACTGAAGGCACTCTGGTCGAGGGCTTCACGATTGCGAACGGCAGAGCGACGTGGGGAGGTGCGATCCTGTGCAGCCAAGTCTCCGTGAGCTTCCGGGACTTGGTTTTGGTTCACAACGCTTCGGACCAGCACCCCTACGGGGGGACGGGTGGCGCCATAAGGTGTGATAGATCAGCCGTTGCTCTCGAAAGGGTGAAGTTCGTCGAGAACACGGCATGGGCTCGGTCCGACAGCTGGTTCGGGACTCGGTACGCCCTAGGGGGCGGCCTTTTTGCCTACAGTTCGCAGATCACGATGGACCACGTCGAGTTCCGCGGGAATCTGGCCTACAACGAAGTGCTTGGCTATGACGAGTGCTGCCCCTACTCAGACGGAGGCGGTGCCTTCCTGTCTGGCGGCTCCAATGTCCTTCGCAACTGCGTCTTCGTGAACAACGTCGCGTCGGTGCAGGATACGCCGTACAGCGCCGCCTCGACAGGTGGCGCCCTCTGGAGTAGCGGGGAGGCTTCCATCGAGAACTGCGTCTTTTCCAGCAATGCGGCGGATGCTGCTGCGGCCGTCCTGGCTGGTTCACATACGACGCTCACGGCGAGTGCCTTTGTCTACAACACCGAGAGCGATGCCGTTCATGCGGTGGATCCATCGCAAGTGACATGCTGTGTGTTCTGGGCGAATGACGGCAGCGATGCTGCTTTCGAGGGCATGGGGGGCAACTTGCTTGCAGACCCGATGTTTTGCGATCTGCCCGGCGGGAACTTTCGTGTCGGTTCTGATTCCCCCTGCCTGCCGGAGAACAACGACTGCGGCGTGCTGATCGGCGCCTTCGGCGCGGGCTGTGACAACACGCCCGTTCTTCTCGCCAGCTTCACGGCGGCTCCCGCCGCCGGCGCGGTAGACCTGACGTGGCAGGCCAGCCTCGGCGAGTTCCGTCTCACCGCGGCCGCCGGCGAAACCACCTGGGACGTCTCTTGGGCGGCTACCGGCGAGGGCCGCTACTCCGTCCGCGACACCGCCCCCCAACTCGCCCCCGGGGGCGAGTTCGTCTACACGCTGGAGGGCCGCGAGCCCGGCGAGACCTGGCAGCTGCTACGGGCCCTCACCGTGAACGTGCCGCCGGCCTTCGTCACGCGCCTGCTGGAGCCCCACCCGAATCCCTTCAACCCGAAGGTCACCGTGCCGTTCTCGTTGGCCGCGCCGGGGCGCGTGCGCGTGGAGATCTTCGATTTGGCCGGCCGGCGCGTCGCCACGCTGGTCGACCGGCACTTCGAAAGCGGCGCCCACGACCTGACCTGGGACGGCGCCGACCAGGCCAGCGGGGTCTATCTGCTGCGCTTCACGTCGGCGGGACACACCGAATCCAAGCGTCTCGTACTGCTGCGATGAGGAGGTCGTGATGAAAGGGCTCGCGTTCCTGCTTTTGCTGATACCAGCCGCCGCCAGTGCGGCGACCCACCGTGTGCCGTCGGACTACGCCACGATCCAGGCGGGCATCGACGCCTGCTCCGAGGGCGACACGGTGCTGGTGGCGCCGGGGACGTACACGGGGGCGGGGAATCGCGACCTGAACTTCCATGGGGTGAATCTCGTGCTCACCTCGGAGGCCGGGGCAGAGGCGACGGTGATCGACTGTGAGCATGAGTCGAGAGCGATCACGTTCGGCAGCGGCGAGGGGCCGAGCAGCCTCGTCTCGGGCTTTACCCTGTATCAGGGCAGCGAGTGGAATGGTGGTGCTATCCACTGCGAGGATGCCTCACCGACCCTACGCGAACTCGTCATCGACGATTGCGTCGCCCAGGGCATCGGAGGCGGCCTCTACCTGCGGCATAGCAGCGCTAGCTTCACCTTCTCCACCGTGCGGAACTGCCAGGCAGGGTCCCCGATTTCCTGGGGGGGCGGTGGTGGCGGTCTGGGGGCCTACGTGTCGTCGCCCCTCATCCACGACGTCCGCTTCGAGCGAAACACGGTTTGGGCGGGAGATGTCGGCGGTGAGTGCTGCCCCGAGGCTAATGGTGGTGGTGTCTTCCTCCAGTACTGCGATGTCGATCTGCACCACCTCGTGTTCTACCAGAACCAGGCCATCTTCTACACCGGAGGCAATGGCAGCGGGCAGGGCGGCGGACTCTACTCCAGAGGCGACATCACGCTGTCCGATGCGACGTTCGTGGGCAACGGAGCGCGCAGGGGCTCAGGGTCGGTGATCAAGGTCATTGATGGGACGCTGGCCCTAGAGCGGGTACTGATCGCCTACAACGGGATCGGCTGGTTTTCTCCCGGACTTCCGGTGGTGGGAGATGTGACGGCAAGTTGCTGTTTGTCCTACGGAAACACGGGCGGGAACTGGGTGGGCGGCCTCGATGGCCAGGAGGGGATCAACGGCAACCTGACGATCAATCCCTGGCTGTGCGGCTGGAAGGAGGGTGTTCTGACCGTGTCGGAAGTATCGCCCTGTCTCCCGGAGAACAACTCCTGCGGCGCGCTCATTGGTGCACTGGGGATGGGCTGTAGCGGGCCTGCTCCTGACGGCTTCGTCGCGAGCGCGGATCGCAGCGACGGGGTCTTCATGACCTGGGGCTGGACGGGGAGTCCGCCGTCGGGATTCCAGATCGAGCGCGATCACGAGACCGTTCTGGTGGGCGTGGATCCCCAGCAGCGGTCGTGGCTGGATAGCGCTGCCGAGGTTGGCGAGCACGATTACGCCCTCCGTGCCATCATCGATGGCGGAGCGAGCCCGCTGGCCTATGCTGAGGGCAAGCGCCTGACCCCGGACATCGTGGTGACGAGTCCCAATGGCGGCGAGGTCCTTCACTTCGGCGCGCAGGTCAATCTGCGCTGGTTGCCCGACGCCGGGGAGACGGGGGAGCTGGTGGATGTGGAGCTCTCGCGTTCCGGTCCCGACGGACCCTGGGAAACGCTGTTCGCGGGGACGGCCCACGACGGGCAGGAGACCTGGATCGTCGCCGGGGAGTACTCCACCAACTGCTACCTTCGCGTGAAGTCCCCCGACCGTGAAGACATCAGCGATGCGCCCTTCAAGGTGGGAACGCACGAGACCCGGGTGCCCGAGGACGCGGGCACCGTGGCGGAAGCTCTGCTCGCGACCGCTCGCCATGACACGGTGACCTTGGCCCCTGGCAGCTACTTTGAGCACGGGCTGAGCATGGTTTCTGGTGCCGTTCTGCGCGGAGACGTCGATGCGCCCGGGTCGGTGCTGGTGAACGGCCAGTGGCTAGGGCGGATCCTCGACTGCTCGAACACCGATGAGGAGACGCTTGTCGAGGGTCTGACCTTCCTGAACGGCCATGTCGTGGGCAGTGGTGGAGCGATGGTCGCACAGAGCGCCAAGCTCACGGTGCAACACTGCCGGTTCATCGGCAACACTGCGACTGGTTCGGGCGGTGCGATCTCCATGGGCAACTACGGGACCCATCCGCGATTCAGGCACTGTGTGTTCGAGGGCAACAGCTGCGGGCAGTCGGGGGGTGCAATCTCGATCCCGAACGTCAGCGCGAGCTTCTTCGATTGTCGATTCGCGATGAACTCCGCGAATGATGGTGGTGCGGTCTATGCACATCTCTCCGACCCAGACTTCCAGCGCTGTCACTTCGAGGAGAATCACGCTGTTTACAGCGGAGGCGCAGCGTACTTGAGCTGGGTCCTCATTGGGGTGACTCCAGCTCCAATCCAGTCCTGTGTCTTCGTTCGCAATCACAGTGGAGGCGACGGCGGCGCGCTGCATCTTACACTGGCAGACGTGGAGCTGACCCATCTCACCTTTGTGGCCAACGATGCTCAAGGTAGCGGGTCGGCGATCTTTACGAACTCCTACAGCTTGCTACCGATCATTTCGAAGTGCCTCATCTGGGGTTCGGGGCAGGGCGCCGTCATCGGCTGTGCGGAGGAATCCCCGCTGCTGGACTGCTGCGACTTGTTCGTGGAGGGAGAAGACGCTTGGGCGGGATGCGTGGCGGGCCAACTGGGTGCCAATGGAAACGTGTCCTTGGATCCGCGATTCTGCAATCCCGACGCCGGTGACTTCAGGTTGATGCCCGACTCCCCCTGCCTACCCGCCAACAACGACTGCGGCGTGCTGATCGGCGCCTTCGGCGAGGGATGCGACAACACCCCCGTGCTCCTCTCCAGCTTCACGGCCACTCCCGCAGCCGGCGCTGTGGATCTGACGTGGCAGGCCAGCCTCGGCGAGTTCCGCCTCACGGCGGCGGTGGGCGAGACTACCTGGGACGTCCCCTGGACCGCGACCGGCGAGGGCGTCTACGCCGCCCGCGACGTCTCGCCACAACTCGCCCCCGGGGGCGGGTTCGTCTACACGCTGGAGGGCCGCGAGCCCGGCGAGACCTGGCAGCTGCTGCGGGCCCTCACCGTGACCGTGCCGCCGGCCTTCGCCACGCGCCTGTTCAAGCCGCACCCGAATCCCTTCAACCCGAAGGTCACCGTGCCGTTCTCGCTGGCGGCCCCCGGGCGAGTGCGCGTGGAGGTCTTTGACCTGGCTGGTCGGCGCGTCGCCACGCTGGCCGACCGGCGCTTCGGAGGCGGCGCTCACGACCTGACCTGGGACGGCGCCGACCAGGCCAGCGGGGTCTATCTGCTGCGCTTCTCGGCGGCGGGGCACACCCAATCCAAGCGCCTGGTGCTCCTGCGCTGATCCCTTGCCGGGAACCCCGCGCCGCCGTTTTGTACACGTGTACAAAGCGGCCGCGATCCGCTAGGCTGCCGCTCGGAGGAACCCGACCATGAGCGCCCTCGACACCCTGCTCGCCCAGCTCGACGACACCGGCAACCCCCGGCTCGTCGACCCGGCCGCGCAATCCACCCTCCGCGAAGGCTGCGCGCTGCTGCGCGAGGAGCCCGTCCTTGGCGGCGCGCCGGTGCGGCTCTTCAGCTGCGGGGAACGCTGGCTGGTGGAGGAGACGAGCAACCAGGGCGAGATCCTCCTGCGGGCCTGGCCCGCGCGCGAGGCGGCCGAGGACTTCATCGCCCGGCGCCTGGACGACTACGATCGCATGTGGGACGGCTGAGGCTGCCGCATCGACTTCTACGGTCGATAGCGCCGGCGGCGCGACAAGGAGCGACGATGACCACCACCACCCGCAACAGCTACGGTCTCTTCCTCGACCTGCCCGGCAGCGTGGCCGACTGGCGCCCGCGCGCCGAGGCGGCGCTGAAGGCCGAGGGCTTCGGCATCCTCACCGAGATCGACGTGCAGGCCACCCTGCGCGCGAAGCTCGGCGAGGAGGTGCCCGCGCAGGTCATCCTCGGCGCCTGCAATCCGCCCCTGGCCCACGGGGCGATGGTGGCCGAGACGGACATTGGCCTGCTGCTGCCCTGCAACGTCACCCTGCGCGAACTGCCGCCCGACCCGACCGAGTCCAGCCGCAGCGTTCACACCCGCATCGGGATCATGGACATCGCCAGCCTCATGGGCGTGATCGAGAACCCCGCGCTCGGTCCCATCGCCGCGCAGGTGAACGAGCGCCTCGCGCGCGTGCTGCAGGCCCTGGGGAACGAGGCCTAGCCGGTGGCGTCCCCGCCCCGGCCAACGCCCTTCCTCGGCGCCTTCGGCTGGCGCCTCTTCCTGTCCCTCGCCGTGCTCAGCCTGCTCACCGCCGCGGCCGTGGGCGCGCTCGCCTACGTGCGCGCGCGTCAGGCCCTCGAGGCCGAGGCCATGGCGCACATGCGGGGGGTGGCGCGGGAGCGCCGGGCGCGTCTCGAGAGCTGGTTCGACGAGCGCCTCGCCGACATGCGTCTGCTCGACACGCTCGTCGAGGAGCAGCTCGCCCGCGCCCCCGCCGACAGCGCCGCCCTGCGCGCGCGTCTGGAGCTGCTGCTCAGCCGCCAGGGCGCCTATCGCCGCTGCCTGCTGCTGGACGCGGCGGGCGACGTCGTCGCGCAGGCCGGCGCCACGCGACCCGACCACGCCGCGCTCGGCCAGCTGCCTTCCCTGCGCGAGGCCGCGGCCACCGGCGAGCCGGCGCTCGGCCCCGTGGCGCTCGACCCCGCGGGCGACCCGGTGATGCACCTGGCCGTGCCGATCAGCGTTCGCGGACGTCCCTGGGGCGCGCTGCTGGCGGTGATGCGCCCCGGGCAGACCATCCAGCCGATCCTCGCCGACAGCACCGGCCTCGGCCGGACCGGCGAGACCTACCTCGTCGGCGCGGACAGCACCATGCTCACGCCCTCGCGCAACATGCACCACCCGCCCGCGCTCACGCACAAGATGCCCACCGTGGGCGTGCACGCCGCGCTCGCGGGGACCAGCGGCAGCGCGGTCTATCGCGGCGTGCTGGGCGAGGACGTCCTCGGCGCCTGGGAGTGGCTGCCCCGCCAGCAGTGGGCGCTCATGGCGGAGATCGGCACGACCGAGGCCTTCGCGCCCCTGCGTCGGCTGGCGCGGCAGATCGCCCTGCTGGCCCTGGCGGCGCTGCTGGTGGCGCTGCTCCTGGCCGTGGCGGTGTCGCGGCGGCTTTCGCGTCCCTTGGTGGCGCTGGCCGAGGCCAGCGAACGCGTGGCCGCCGGGGATCTGGCCGTGCCATCGCTACCCCGTGGGCCGGGCGAGATCGGGGGGCTCGGGGACCGCTTCACCGAGATGGTCGCCGCCCTCGCCCGCAGCCGCGAGGCGCTGGCGCGCAGCGGACGCGAGCTGGCCCGCGCCGAGCAGCAGGCGGAGCTGGGGTTGCTGGCCGGCGGGCTCGTCCACGAGATGCGCAATCCGCTGGCCGCCGTGAAGATGAACCTCTCCAGCCTCGCGCGCGGCGCGCAACTCGACGCCGTGCAGGCCGAGCAGCTCGCCCTCGCCCGCGAGCAGGGTGAGCGGCTCGAGCGCATGCTGGGCGAACTCCTGGACTACAGCCGGCCGGTCACGGCGATGCCGGGCCTGGTGGTGGCCGCCGAACTGGCGCAGCAGGTGGACGAGGCCAGCGCGGCGGCCCTGACCGACTGCGGCGTGCGCCTGGAGACCGCGCTGCCCGCGCTGCCTCTGCGCTTCCTCGGCGATCGCGAGTTGCTCGCCCGGGCGCTGGTCAACCTCGTGGTGAACGCCGCGCAGGCGGCGCCGGCCGACGGGCGCGTCCAGCTGCGCCTCACGCGCGATCCGGACGGTCTCGTGCTCGAGGTGACCGACCGCGGCCGCGGCATGCCGCCGGCCGTGCGCGAGCGGCTCTTCGACCCCTTCTTCACGACGCGCGAGGAGGGCGTGGGCCTGGGCATGAGCGTGGTGAAGCGGATCGTCGACCTGCACGGCGGCCGTCTCGCGGTGGAGTCCGACGAGGGCCAAGGCACGCGCGTCCGCATCCTGATTCCCGAAGACGGCCCCGCGCCCGGAGGCACGCCGTGACCCAGCTGCTCATCATCGACGACGACCGCGCCATCCGCCGCAGCCTCGAGCTGCACCTCGCCGGACGCGGCTTCAGGGTGCACCAGGCCGGCGACCTGGCCGCGGGCGAGGCGCTCTGGCGGGAGGTCGGCCCCGACGCGGTGATCCTCGATCTCAAGCTGCCGGACGGCGAGGGCCTCGACCTGCTCGAGCGCATGCAGCTCGAGCCGCCGCTGGCGCCGGTGATCATGATCACCGGCCACGACGACATGGAGAAGGCGGCGCTGGCGATCCAGGCCGGCGCGGTGGACTACGTGCGCAAGCCGCTGGACGTGGACGCCCTGGACGCCGTGCTCGACGCCGCCCTCGCCCAGCGCCGCGCGGCGGGCCCGCCCGCCCTGGACGCGGGCGGCGCCGACAGCGGCCCGCCGCACCGCATCATCGGCAAGAGCCGCGCGATCCTCGAGCTGCACAAGGCCATCGGGCGCGCGGCGCGCGGACGGGCCAGCGTGCTCATCCGCGGCGAGAGCGGCACGGGCAAGGAGCTGGTGGCGCGCGCGCTGCACCGGGCCATCGCGCCCGAGGCGCCCTTCGTGGCGGTGAACTGCAGCGCGCTGGTGCCGACCTTGCTCGAGAGCGAGCTCTTCGGCCACGAGCGCGGCGCCTTCACCGGGGCGTCGTCCCGGCGCGAGGGGCGGCTCGAGCTGGCGGGCGCGGGCGTCCTCTTTCTCGACGAGATCGGCGACCTTCCCCTCGACCTGCAGGCCAAGCTCCTGCGCGTGCTGCAGGAAAGGGAGTTCCAGCGGGTGGGGGGCAACCGCAGCCTGCCCTTCCGCGCGGTGCCCATCGCCGCGACGCACCGCGACCTCGAGGCCCGCGTCGCCGACGGCAGCTTCCGCGAGGACCTCTACTTCCGCCTGCGGGTGGTGGAGATCGTCGTGCCGCCGCTGCGCGAGCGCAGGGAGGACATCCCGCTGCTGGTGGAGCACTTCCTCGCGCTCTACAACGCGCGTTTCCACCGGCGGGTGAGCAAGGTCTCGCGCGCCACGCTCGCGCAGCTGGAGGCGCACGACTGGCCGGGCAACGTCCGCGAGCTGGAGAACAGGCTGCAGGCGGGCATCATGGCGAGTCCGGGCGAATCCCTGGTGCTCGACCTGGCGGCCGACGCCGCGCCGATCGCGCCGACTCCTGCCGGAGACTGGCAGCGCAGCCTGGCGGAGGTGGAGGCCGAGCACATCCGCCGCGTACTCGACGCCTGCGGCTGGAATCAGGGCCGCGCCTGCGCCGTGCTGGGCATCAGCCGGCCCACCCTGCGCAAGAAGATCGCGGACTACGGCCTGCGCGAGGATTGAAAGATCCTTTCAATCCCGTTGAAACGGGCTTTCAATCCCGGGGGCCTTCCCCCGGGCACGACGCTATTTAATCCATTGAAATAAAACAGCTTGACACTCGCGCCCCGCTGGCACGCCGGATGCGGTGGCCCCCACGACCCCGGCGGGATGCCGGGACTCGAAAGGAGACATCCATGCGCGCGAAGACTCCCCTCACCCTGCTCGGACTGGCCGCCATCGCCGTGGCGCTGCTCGTGGCGATCCCCGTGATCGCGGGCGAAGCCGACACGCAGCCCATGAACAAGGGCCACATGCAGCACGGCCAGATGCAGTCCGGCGACATGCAGAAGGGCACCATGCCCAAGGCCACGATGATGAAGGTCTACACCGCCGACAGCCTCTACACCTGCCCCATGCACGCCGAGGTGGTCAGCGCGGACCCCACGCAGGACTGCCCGATCTGCGGCATGCACCTGAAGCCCATGACCGCCGAGCAGCGCAAGGCGCTCGATTCCACCGAGCTCGTGGGCTGCCCGATGGACCCCATCGTCATGCCCATGGCGAAGGATCAGGACAAGTGCCCCGTCTGCGGGATGAAGCTGTCGCCCATCCCCGTGCCGACCAAGCAGGCCGACAAGGAGCCGGTGAAGAGCTCCACCACGCACGCGGCGACGGAGCAGAACTAGCATGAGCGTCCAGGGCAGCAAGGCGACTCCCCGCGCACGGGAAGACGGTCTGCAGCTCCGCCAGCTTCCCGTGACCGGCATGCACTGCGCCAGCTGCGCTCTGACCGTGGAGCGCAGCCTGGCGGCGGTGCCCGGCGTGGCCGAGGCGAGCGTGAACTTCGCCAGCTCGAAGGTGCAGCTTCGCTACGACCCGGCGAAGGTGAGCGAGGACGCGCTCGTGCACGCCGTCGAGGAGCAGGGCTACGGGCTCGACATCCCGGCGCCGGACGCCCCCGCGGTGGAGGAGAGGGATCGCGAGCAGGCCACGCGCGACCGGGAGCTGGCGAGCGTCAGACGCCGTCTCGCGGTGGCGATTCCGTCGGCGGCCCTGGTCTTCCTGCTGGGCTTCGCCGGCCACCTGCCCGGCCTGCGCGCGCTGCCGGAGACGGGCCTGCGGCTCGTCCAGCTCGCCCTGACGCTCCTCGTGCTCGGCTGGGCCGGCCGCGAGTTCTTCACCGGCGCCTGGGCGGCGCTGCGCCACCGGCGCGCCGACATGAACACCCTCGTGGCCCTGGGCACCGGCGCGGCCTTCGCGTATAGCGCGGTGGCCACGCTGGTCCCGCTGCTCACGGGCCGCTTCGCAGGGCAGGACGTCTACTTCGACACCGCGGCGATCATCGCCGCGCTGATCCTGCTGGGGCGCCTGCTCGAGGCGCGGGCCCGCGGGCAGAGCTCCGCGGCCATGCGCAAGCTCATGGATCTCGCCGCGCGCGTCGCCCACCGTCTGGAGGACGGCGCCGAGCGCGACGTTCCGGTGGATGCGCTCCAGGCCGGGGACCGCGTGCGCGTCCGACCCGGCGAGAAGATCCCCGCCGACGGCCGCGTGGTCGCTGGTCGCACCCTCGTGGATGAGTCCATGCTCACCGGCGAGCCCGTCCCCGTGGAGAAGGTCGAGGGGGACAGGGTCGTCGGCGCCACGCTGAACCAGCGGGGGAGCATCGAGGTGGAGCTGACCCAGGTCGGCCGCGACACGATGCTCGCCCAGATCATCCGGCTCGTGGAGGAGGCCCAGGGCTCCAAGGCGCCGATCCAGCGCCTGGCCGACCGCATCGCGGGCGTCTTCGTCCCCGTGGTCATGATGCTGGCCATGGCGGCCTTCGTGCTGTGGTTCGACCTCGGTCCGGACCCGCGCTTCCTGCACGCGCTGACGGCCTTCATCACCACATTGATCATCGCCTGCCCCTGCGCGCTGGGTCTCGCCACGCCCACGGCCATCATGGCCGGCACGGGGCGCGGCGCGGAGCTGGGCGTGCTCATCAAGGGCGGCGAGAGCCTCGAGCGCGCGCAGCATCTGGACGCGATCGTCCTCGACAAGACCGGCACCCTCACCGAGGGCAAGCCCCGCCTGCGACAGCTGCTGCCGGCCGCGGGCCAGAGCGAGGGCGCGCTCCTGCGACAGGCGGCGGCCCTGGAGGCGGACAGCGAGCATCCGCTCGCGGAGGCCTTCCGCGACGCGGCCAGGAAGCACGCGCTCGACCTGCCCCGGATCGCGGACTTCGACGCGGCAGTGGGTCAGGGCGTGAGCGGCCGCCTGGAGGGCCGCCTGCTGCGCCTCGGCCGTCTCAGCTGGCTGGAGGAGGAGGGCGTGGACGCCGCCGCGCTGCGGGGGGGCCGCGAGCGCGCGGCTGCCCTGGAGGCGGAGGGCCAGACCGTCGTGCACCTGGCCGCCGACGGGGACTACCTGGGCGCGCTGGCCGTGGCCGATCCGCTCAAGGAGGGTTCGGCGGACGCCGTGGCCGCGCTGCGCGCCATGGGCCTGCGCGTGATCCTGCTCACCGGCGACAACCGGCGCACCGGCGAGGCCGTGGCGAAGGCGGTGGGCGCGGACGCGGTGGAGGCCGAGCTGCTCCCCGCGGACAAGGCCGCGCACATCGCCGCACTGCAGAAGAAGGGCGAGCGGGTGGCCATGGTCGGCGACGGCCTCAACGATGCGCCGGCCCTCGCGCAGGCGGACCTGGGCATCGCCATCGGCACCGGCACCGACGTGGCCATGGAGGCCTCGGATCTCACCCTCGTCCACGGCGATCTGCGCGCCGCGCTGCGCGCGCTGTCGCTCAGCCGCGCCACGATGCGGACCATCAAGCAGAACCTGTTCTGGGCCTTCGTCTACAACGTGCTGGGCGTGCCCATCGCCATGGGCGCGCTCTACCCCGTCTTCGGCCTCGTGCTGTCGCCGGTGATCGCCTCGGCGGCCATGGCCATGTCCTCGGTGTCGGTGGTGAGCAACAGCCTCCGGCTCCAGCGTTTCCAGGCCATCCAGTGAGGAGATGACGCCATGGATGCCCTCCAGATCCTCGTGACGATCGCCGGCCTCGCGCTCATCGCCGGCACGGCGGTCTTCTTCTTCGGCCGGCGCGAGCAGACCGCGTTGGCCACGGCCGACGGCGGCGTACAGCGCGTGCGCATTCGCGTCGAGCGCGGCTACGACCCCGAGGTCATCACGCTGCGCGCCGGGCTGCCGGCTGTGCTGGAGTTCCAGCGCGAGGAGGAGGACCCCTGCTCGGAGCGCGTGATCCTCGACGGCTTCGGCCGCAACGTCTTCCTGCCTGCCTTCGAGACCACCGAGGTGGAGATCCAGCCGGACGAGACCGGCACCTTCGACTTCGCCTGCGGCATGGGCATGCTCAAGGGCCGCATCGTGGTCCGTGACGCCGACGCCGCCGACGGGGAGGGCTAGGGGATGGACAGGCTGAAGCGCGGCCGCTGGGCCGCCGCGGCACTGCTGCTCGGTCTTGCCGCGTCGCCCGCCCCGGCCCAGCCGGCGCTGCCCGACGCGCCCACCCTGGACGACTACCTGGCCTTCGCCGAGGCGAACAGCCCCGAGCTGGCCGCCGCCGACCAGCGCTGGAGCGCCGCCCGCGAGGCGGCCGCCGGCGCGGGCGCCCTGCCCGATCCCGTGCTCAGCTACGGCTACTTCTTCACCCCGGTGGAGACGCGCGTGGGTCCCCAGCGCGACCGCCTGGGCCTGCGCCAGTCACTGCCCTGGTTCGGCACCCTCGGCCTGCAGGGCGAGGCCGCGTCGGCCGGCGCCCGGGCCGCCGGGGCGCGCCGCGAGGGCGTGCGGCGGGGCATCGTCCGCGCCGTGAAGGGCGCCTACGTCGAGCTGGCCTACCTGCACCGCGCGATCCAGGTGACCGAGGAGAACGTCTCGCTGCTGGACCGGCTGGAGGGCGTCGTGCGCTCGCGCTACCGCACGGGGGCCGCGGACTACTCGACGCTGATCCGCGTCCAGGTGGAACGGGGCAAGCTGCAGGATCGCCTGCGCGGCCTCGAGGATCGCCGCCGGCCGCTCACGGCCGCGCTGAACGCGAGCCTGGGCCGGCCCGAGGGCGAGCCCCTGCCCTGGCCGGACGCGCTGCCGGCGATGGAGGTCGCGCTGGACGCCGACAGCCTCCGCCAGCGGCTGGGCGCGGATCACCCCGAGCTGCTGGCCCTGGCCGCCGAGGTGGAACGCCAGCGCGCGGCCGAGTCGCTGGCCGGCAAGGCGGGCTGGCCGTCGATCACGCTGAGCGTGGAGCGCATCCGCACGGATCCCGCCGTCATGCCCGACGTGGCCGACAGCGGCAAGGATCCGGTGGTGGGGGGCATCGCCCTCAGCCTGCCGCTCTGGCGCGGCAAGGTGGCCGCCGGGCGCCGGGAGGCCGCGTCGCGACGGCTGGCCGCGGAGGCATCCCGGCAGGATCTGCTGAACCGCCTCGACGCGCGCCTCGAGAGCGCGCTCTACGACCACCGCGACGCCGCGCGCAAGATCGCGCTCTACGACGGCGAGCTCATTCCCCAGGCCCGGCAGTCCCTGGCCGCCACGGAGGAGGCCTTCCGCGCCGGCGGCGCCGGCTTCGACGGCCTGGTGGACGCCGAGCGCCTGCTGCTCGAGTTCCGTCTGAACCTCGAGCGGGCGCGCGCCGATCGGGCCCTCGCGCTGGCGGACATCGAACAGCTGACCGGAGAACCCACGCCAAGGACCACGCCATGAGTGCACGTTCACCGCTGCGGCGCCTGACTCGCCGCCAGGGTCTGATGCTCCTCGTCCTCCTCGTCGCCGCCTTCGCGCTGGGCGCGCTCGTGCGCGGCGGGGGCCACGACCAGGCGCCCGCCGCGACGGCGGACGCGGGCAAGCCGGCCGCGGAGACCTGGTACACCTGCTCCATGCATCCGCAGATCCGTCAGCTGGGGCCGGGCCAGTGCCCCATCTGCGGCATGGATCTGATTCCCGTCGGCGAGGAGGACGGGGGCGAGGCCCTCGGCCCGCGCGAGATCAAGCTCTCGCCCCGCGCCGAGAAGCTCGCCGAGGTGGCCACCGCGCCGGTGGAGCGGCGCTACGCGGCGCGCGAGGTGCGCCTGGTGGGGCACGTGGAGTACGACGAGACGCGGATCCGCCGCATCTCGGCCTGGGTGCCGGGACGGCTGGACCGCCTCTACGTGGACTTCACCGGCATCCGCGTGGAGCCGGGCGACCACCTGGTGGATCTCTACAGCCCGTCGCTCATCGCGGCCCAGGAGGAGCTGTTGCAGGCCCTGGCCGCCGCCCGGGTGGAGCAGCCCGCCGAGGCCCGCCGCCGCGCCGACGCCACCGTGCGCGCCGCGCGCGACAAGCTCGCCCTGCTCGGGCTCAGCGACGGGCAGATCGCGTCGCTGGAGAAGCGGCAGACGGTGGACGACCACGTCACCATCCTCGCGCCGGTGGGCGGCATCGTGATCCACAAGAACGCGGTGGAGGGCAACTACGTCGACACCGGCACGCCGATCTACACCATCGCCGACCTCTCGCAGGTCTGGGTGAACCTGCAGGCCTACGAGGCCGACCTGCCCTGGCTGCGCTACGGCGAGCCGGTGGACTTCGAGACCGAGGCCTGGCCGGGCGAGGTGTTCCGCGGGCGGATCATCTTCATCGATCCGGTGCTGGACGAGCCTTCGCGCACGGTGCGGCTGCGCGTGAATGTGGCCAACCCGGACGGCCGCCTCAAGCCGGGCATGTACGTGCACGGCCGGGTGCAGGCGCGCCTCACCGCGTCGGGCCAGGTCTACGACGCCGACCTGATCGGCAAGTGGA
Organism: Candidatus Latescibacterota bacterium; assembly: GCA_020633725.1. Lineage (NCBI taxonomy): Bacteria > Pseudomonadati > Candidatus Latescibacterota > Candidatus Latescibacterota bacterium. Next base: position 277,179 of record JACKDC010000003.1, on the reverse strand, counting down.
TCAGCCCCATGCACCCCGAGGTGATCAAGGACGGTCCCGGCACCTGCGACGTCTGCGGCATGCCGCTCGTGCCCGTGGAGTCGCTGGGCTACGTGGGCGAGGAGTCCGCCGCCGTCCGGCCGCCCCTCGTGATTCCCGCCACGGCGCCGCTCGTCACGGGCCGGCGCGCGGTGGTCTACGTGGCCGATCCGGACCGCCCGGGCGTCTACGGCGGGCGCGAGGTGGTGCTCGGCCCGCGCGCGGGCGACGACTACGTGGTGGAGTCGGGGCTCGCCGAGGGCGAGCGCGTGGTGGTGCGCGGAAACTTCAAGATCGACAGCGCGCTGCAGATCCTCGCCAAGCCCAGCCTGATGAGCGCCGACCCGGAAGGGTATAGCCCGGAAGGGTATAGCGAGAGTGCACCGGCCATCTCGACCGACGCCGCCTTTCTGGGGCAGCTCGAGGGGGTCTACCGGGCCTACTTCGACGTCCACACGGCGCTGAGCCGGGATGACGCCGCCGCCGCCCGCGCGGCCGCCGGCCGCCTGGGCGCGGCGCTGAAGGCCGTGGACATGGAATCGCTGGCGCCCGACACCCATGCCGCCTGGATGGAGCTGCTGGCGCCGCTGCGCGAGGCCGCCGCCGCGCTTGCGGGCCGCGCCGACCTGGAGGCGGCGCGCGCCGCCCTGCCCGACCTCACCGCCGCCATGCTGGACGCAGCGAAGCGCTTCGGTCGGGCGAAGGGGGCGCCGGTGCTCGTCTACCACTGCCCCATGGCCTTCGACAACGCGGGCGCCGACTGGGTGCAGGAGACGAAGGGCACGGAGAATCCCTACTTCGGCTCGGCCATGTTCAAGTGCGGGACCCTCGAGGAGACGCTGGGCGGCGAGGTCACGCCGTGAGCCGCATCGATCTTCCCGCCCGGTCCTTCGTCGACCGGATCATCGCCTTCTGCCTGCAGAACAAGCTGCTGGTGCTGCTCTTCACGCTGCTGATGATCGCCTGGGGCGTGATGGTGGCGCCCTTCGACTGGCACCTCGGGGGAATCCCCCGGGATCCCGTGGCCGTGGACGCCATCCCCGACATCGGCGAGAACCAGCAGATCGTGTTCACTCGCTGGCCGGGGCGCTCGCCGCAGGACATCGAGGACCAGGTGGGCTACCCGCTCACGGTGTCGCTGCTCGGACTGCCCGGCGTGAAGACCGTACGCAGCTACTCCATGTTCGGCTTCTCGACCATCTACGTGATCTTCGACGAACACGTGGAGTTCTACTGGTCGCGCTCGCGCCTGCTCGAGAAGCTGAACAGCCTGCCCGAGGGCACGCTGCCCCCGGGCGTGCAACCGGCGCTGGGCCCGGACGCCACAGCCCTCGGCCAGGTCTTCTGGTACACGCTGGAGGGGCAGGACGCGGACGGCAACCCCACCGGCGGCTGGGACCTCGACGAGCTGCGCAGCATCCAGGACTGGCACGTGCGCTACGCGCTCATGGGCGCGCGCGGGGTGAGCGAGGTGGCCTCGGTGGGCGGCTTCGTGCGCGAGTACCAGGTGGACGTGGATCCGGACGCCCTGCGCGCCTACGGCGTGAGCCTCGAGGAGGTCTTCGGCGCCGTCAAGATGGCCAACCTCGACGTGGGCGCGCGCAGCATCGAGATCAACCGTGCCGAGTACGTGATCCGCGGCATCGGCTTCATCAAGACCCTGGGCGACATCGGCAGCTCGGTGATCAAGGCCGTGGACGGCGTGCCCATCTACGTGAAGAACGTGGCCACGCTGACCGAGGGACCCGCCCTGCGCCGCGGCGCGCTGGACAAGGCCGGCGCCGAGGCCGTCGGCGGCGTGGTGGTGGTGCGCTACGGCGAGAACCCGCTCGCCACCATCCAGGCCGTGAAGGAGAAGATCGCCGAGATCGCGCCGGGGCTGCCGCGCAAGACCCTGGCGGACGGCACCGTCAGCCAGGTGCGCATCGTGCCCTTCTACGACCGCACGGGGCTGATCTACGAGACCCTGGGCACGCTGAACACGGCGCTGCTGGAGGAGATCCTGGTCACGATCGTGGTGGTGATCCTCCTGCTCATGCACCTGCGCAGCTCGCTACTGATCGCGGGGCTCCTGCCCCTGGCCGTGCTGATGAGCTTCATCGCCATGAAGCAGTTCGGTGTGGACGCCAACATCGTGGCGCTGAGCGGCATCGCCATCGCCATCGGCACCATGGTGGACATGGGCATCGTGGTGAGCGAGAACATCGTGCGAGGGCTGGCGGAGCGAAGGCCGGACGAGCATCCCATGGCCGTCATCTTCCGCGCCTCCAGCGAGGTGGGCAGCGCCGTCCTGACCGCGGTCTCCACGACGGTCGTGAGCTTCCTGCCCGTCTTCACCATGCAGGCCGCCGAGGGCAAGCTCTTCAAGCCGCTGGCCTTCACCAAGACCTTCGCGCTGGTGTCCTCGGTGATCGTCGCGCTGGTGGTGATCCCGCCCTTCGCCGAGGTGCTGTTCACCGCGCGGATCGGCAAAGCGCGCCTGCGGCGGGCCGGCCTCGTCGTTCTCGTGGCCGCGGGCCTGGTGCTCGCGTTCCTGCTGCCCTGGTGGATCGGCGCCGTGATCGCCCTGATCGGCGTCTACCACCTGCTGGCGAAGCGGGTGCCCGAGCGCTGGCGACGGCACACGCCGCTGGCGGCCAACGGCTTCGCGGTGCTGGTGGTCGGCCTCCTGCTGGCTGGGCACTGGGAGCCCCTGGGGCCCGAGCGCGGCCTGCTGATGAACGCCCTCTTCGTGGCGCTGCTCGTCGGTAGCCTGATGCTCATGCTCTTCGCTCTGCAGCGCTTTTACGGCCGCATGCTGGCCTGGTGCCTCGACCACAAGGCGGCCTTCCTGGCGCTGCCCGTCGCCCTCATGCTGCTCGGGGGGACGATCTGGCTGGGCTTCGACCGCGTCTTCGGCTGGGTGCCGCGCCCCATGCGGCACTGGGGACCGGTGACGTCTCTCGCCCACGCCTTCCCCGGCCTCGGCCAGGAGTTCATGCCGCCGCTGGACGAAGGCTCCTACCTGCTCATGCCGACCACCATGCCCCACGCCTCCATCGGCGAGGTGCAGGACGTGCTGAGCAAGCAGGACATGGGCATCGACGCCATCCCCGAGGTCGAGACGGCCGTCGGCAAGCTGGGACGCGCGGACAGCCCGCTGGATCCCGCGCCGATCTCCATGATCGAGACCGTGATCAACTACCGGCCGAAGTACCTGGCGGACAAGGGTGGCCACGCGCTGACCTTCCGCTACGACGGCGGCGAGGACGACTTCTTCCGCGATCCGGACGGCGCCCCGGTGCCGGCGCCCGACGGCGAGCCGTACCGCGTGCGCGGCCGCTTCGAGCGCGACGAGGCGGGCCGCCTGATCCCGGACCGCCACGGCCTTCCCTTCCGCCTCTGGCGGCCCGCGCTCGACCCGGCGCTGAACGAGGGACGCGAGGCCTGGGCCGGCATCCAGAGCCCGGACGACATCTGGGACGCGATCCTCGCGGCGGCCACGATCCCCGGCACCACCTCGGCGCCGAAGCTGCAGCCCATCGCCACGCGCATCGTCATGCTGCAGAGCGGCATGCGCGCGCCCATGGGCATCAAGGTCAAGGGGCCCGATCTCGAGACGATCGAGCAGGTGGGACTCGACCTCGAGCGCCTCCTCAAGCAGGTGCCCAGCATCGAGCCGGCCAGCGTCTTCGCCGACCGCATCGTGGGCAAGCCCTACATCGAGATCGAGATCGACCGCGAGGCCATCGCCCGTTATGGGATCCCGCTGCAGCGGGTGCAGGACGTGATCGAGGTGGCCGTGGGCGGCAAGCGCATCACCACCACCGTGGAGGGCCGCGAGCGCTACCCCGTGCGCGTGCGCTACCACCGCGAGCTGCGCGACAGCATCGAGAGCCTGGGACGCATCCTCGTGGCGGCGCCCGGCGGGAGCCAGATCCCGCTTGAGCAGCTCGCGCGGATCCGCACGGTGCGCGGCCCGCAGGTCATCAAGAGCGAGGACACCTTCCTGACGGGCTACGTGCTCTTCGACATGATGCCCGGCAACGCCGAGGTGGACGTGGTCCGGCAGGCCCGCGACACCCTGAACGCCAGGATCGCCAGCGGCGAGCTGGTGATCCCGGCCGGTGTGAGCTTCACCTTCGCGGGCAGCTACCAGAACCAGGTGCGCGCGGCCAAGAAGCTGGCGGTGGTGCTGCCGCTGGCGCTGGCCATCATCTTCACGATCCTCTACCTGCAGTTCCGCTCGGTCTCCACCACGGCCCTGGTCTTCTCGGGCATCGGCATCGCCTGGGCCGGCGGCTTCCTGATGCTCTGGCTCTACGCCCAGCCGTGGTTCATGGACGTCAGCGTGCTGGGCGTGGGCCTGCGCGAGCTCTTCCGCATGCACACCATCAACCTGAGCGTGGCCGTCTGGGTGGGCTTCCTGGCGCTCTTCGGCATCGCCTCAGACGACGGCGTGATCATGGCCACCTACATCGGCCAGGTTTTCGAGCGCGATCGGCCGACCTCGCGGGAAGCGGTGCGCGCCGCCGTGCTGGCGGGCGCGCAGCGGCGCATCCGTCCGGCGCTGATGACCGCGGGGACCACGATCCTGGCCCTGGTGCCCGTGCTCACGTCCACGGGGCGCGGCGCGGACATCATGGTGCCCATGGCGATCCCGTCCTTCGGGGGCATGGTGGCCGTGCTGCTGTCGGTGTTCACGGTGCCGGTGCTCTACAGCATGATCGCCGAGCTGCGCTTGAAGTCCGCGGCCACCGCGCCCCGGATGCCCCACGAAGGGAGCGATGCATGAAGGAGATCAAGGCTTACCTGCGGCCGGAGTGTCTCGATCCGGTGGTCCATGCCCTGGAAGCCGAGGGCTTCGACGCGATGACGGTGATCCCCGTGCAGGCCCTAGGCATGCTCGCGGATCCCCGCGAACTACGATTCAGTCCGGTGCTCATCGAGCGCTACAGCCGCAGCGTGAAGATCGAAATCATCTGCCGGGACGACGATGCGGAACGCGCCGTGGATCTGATCGCCCGCCTGGCCAGGACGGGCGAGGCGGGGGACGGTCTCGTGGCCGTGTCGTCGGTGGAGCACCTGGTCAAGATACGTACGGGCCAGAGCGGTCCGGAGGCCCTCGCCGGCCGCCGGCCCTAGAGCGCTTCACAACGGAGGACCCAAGCAATGCCAGTTCTCACCGTGTCTTCTCTGCCCAATGCACATCCAGCCGTCATTCACTTCCCCATCGCGCTGCTGCTGACGGCCCTCGCCGTGGAGTTCGTTGCGCTCCGCTTGACGCATCACGGCTGGCTGGATCGCACCGCGAGCCTGCTGTGGATCCTGGGTGCGGTGGGGTCGGGCGCCGCCTTTCTGACGGGACGCGCCGCGGGCGACGGCCTGGGGCTCGTCTCCCCCGACGTCCAGGCCGCGCTGGCCCGACATGCGAACCTGGCCCTGTGGACTGTGGCGGCGGCCGGCGCGATGGCGCTCCTGCGTCTCGTCCTCTTGTGGCCCCGTGTCGGCACCAGGATCCACCCGCGGGTCGGAGTGGCCGGCAAGCTGGGCCTGGGACTCGCCGTCGTCGCTCTCGTCGGCTTCACTGCGGACCGGGGCGGTACGCTCGTCTACCGCTACGGCGCGGCGGTGACCGCACCGGGAGAGACGAAGCCGGAACCGCCGAGCGCGCCCGCCGCCTCCGAGCCTCGGCGTGTTCCCCTCACCCGGGTGCCCGGGGGCGGTCTGCGCTGGTCGCCCGAGCCGGGCGACGCGGCGAGTCTGAACGATGCCGTGACCGTGATCGCCGGGGCCGGCGTGATCACGGCCGAGACCGCCACGGGGGAGACAGCCGCGGGCCTGGCGCTGCGCGCGGACGGCCTCGCCTTCCTGCTGCTGCCGGGCGAGTTCGCGGACGTCCAGGTGGAGGCCGCCTTCGACCCCACGGACTTCGTGGGGACGGTGGGCGTGCTGCACCACTTTCACGACGAGGGTTCCTACGGAGCCTTCGCGTTGGTGGGTGCCGCCTCGCGCCTGAGCGTGCGTCGCGGTGACGGCTTTGAGGTGCTCGACGAGGGACGTGGGACCCGCGGCCAGGGCGAGGTGACCCTCGCCGTTTCGAGCGTCGGATCGCATGTCAAGGGATTCCTCGGCAGCGAGACGGTGGCACACGGTCACACACCAGCGCTACCAGCGGGCCGGGTGGGGCTGTTGATCGACGGCCGCGGCACGCTGCGCGTGCTCGAACTCCGGGCCGAGCCGGCGTCGAATCATTAGAAACCGGCCGACCAGCGATCCTGACGATCAGCCGGGATCCTGCGGGCCCGCTAGCGCTGGGGCCACGGCCGGGCGATCATCTCGGCCATGCCGGCCGTGGCCGCCAGGCGCCAGCTCTTGCCGCGGTCGGTGGACACGGCCAGCGCCTCGGGATAGACCCCCGCGTTCTCCGTGTGGGTCTCCCAGAAGGTGAAGGCGAGGTAGAGGTTGCCGCGCCGGTCCACCGCCAGACGCTGGTAGAAGATCCCGTAGTCGGACTTGCCGCGCTCCAGCGCGCCGAAGACCAGCGTTCGCGAGGGGCTCCAGGTCTCCGCCGCGGCGGCCTTGGACTGGTAGCCGAGCGTCGCCTCGGGCAGCCACTGCCGGAAGACGGAGTGCAGGCGGTCGCCGGCGTCGCAGACGAGGGAGGCGTAGGTCTGCCGCTCGGCCATGGGCAGGGCCGCGGTCCAGCCGCCCTCGATGTCGTTGGGCGCGAGCGAGCGCAGGTAGGTGAAGGGCTGACCGTGCGCGCCGGCGATCACGTGCAGGTAGCCCGCGCTGTCCTGGGCAATGGTGGGGCGGGAGTGCACGTCGGGGACCTTGGGTTCGGCGTTCACCAGATGGCGGCGCGTCACGAGCCGGCGCGTGCGGCGGTCCACCGTACCCACGTAGGTGGGATTGCCTGCGACCGCCAGCTGGCCATCCACGCTATCGGGCATCTCCGCCCAGACCAGATGCGTGAGGCCGTCCCGCGTCACCGCGAAGGACGTCCCCCCCGAGTGCCCGCCGCTGCCCGCGACCAGGCAGCGGTCGGTGATGTGCACCGGCTCGCCCAGGCGGAGTCCGTCGCCGGTCTTCTCCGGCAGGATCACGGCGAGCGTCGACAGCTTGCCCCAGCGCACCCCCGGCGTGCCGCGGGGCTCGGTGACGACGGCGATGGCAGGCGGCCCCGCGAAGGGCCCCGGGCCCACGCGCAGCTCGAGGCTCGACGCGCGCGAGGGCAGCGGGTAGGCGCGGAAGTGCTCGCCGCGGTCGGTGGAGTAGAGCAGCACCCCGTCGAGGGTGACGTAGAGGGCGTCGTCGTCGTCCAGCACCAGTTCGCCCATCGCATGGGGCACGCGCTTTCCGGGCCGCGCGAAGCCGGGGCTCTTGGCGCGTAGCGCGTCGAGGCAGGGTCGGTCGACCCAGCGTCCGTCCTCGAGCGTGCTGACGATCCCGTAGCGCTCGGGATCACGCGCGTTCATGACGTAGGGGCGATTGTGGCTGTCGAAGGCGATCGCCGTGGGCGCCGGCAGGGCCGCGTCGGGAACCAGTGCCGCCGGCTGTCCGTCGGGCGGCACCGTGAAGGGCGCGCGGGGGCCGGCCGCGCAGGCGAGTGAGAGCGTGAGGGCGGCCAGGGGGAATCGGATCAGCCGCCGCACGCGCGCTAGCCCAGGAGCGCGGCGAGGTTCTGGCCCAGATAGGCCGACGCGCCATCCACGGAGGAGAAGACCTGCACCGGATAGTGCTCGCCCACCCCTTGCCGGTAGAGCATGGAGAAGGCGGTGGCCTTGGGATCGGTCACCAGCAGCGCCCACCTGCCCTGCTTGAAGCCCCCCTCCACGGCGAACTCCGCGAGCGCGCGCACCTCCTCGCTGACGAGCTGGGTGATCGCGGCGCGCATGTCGACGACACCATTCATGCTGGGTTGGTACAGGGGGTCGCCCTGCATGCGTTCGAAGAATCCGAAGATGTCCTGCGCGGAGACCTCACCGGTGAACGTCGCGACCACCAGGTTCAGGGCGCTGTGGACCTCGAAGCGAACCATCGCTGGGCACCTCTTCGCATGGGTCTTCAACTCTACCGAGGCGGCCGACCGGCAGCAAGTCAATCCCGTTGACCCGGGCTCTGCGGACGGACTGGCGCGATTTCCTCGTTTCTCGGCAGCTTTAGGGCTTGGCTAGGGTCCGGTGTCGGGCGGCGCGAGCAGCAGCTGGCCCGCGACTTCCTGTCCGCGCAGCGAATCGCCATCCTGGCGCCAGGAGAGCTGGTCGAGCAGGAGCAGGGCCCGCCAGCCGTCACCCTCGCTCGCCATCCTGAGGTCGGCGGCGGGTGCGCTCTGGCCCGGCCGCCCGCCGGGCCCGCCCAGTGACGCGCGCAGCGCGGCGAGGTCGAAGGCCAGACGCTCCACACCATCCACGCTGAGCAGCACGCGATCCCGCCGCAGCGCGAGCCGTCCGGACCGTCCGCCCGCGCTGAAGTCCGCCGTGGGCTGGCCCTCGCCCAGGTTGACGTCCGTGCACCAGGCGTAGCCGCGCACGTCCACCGCCTCGCCGCCCCGCTCGCGGGAGACGAAGTGCGCGACGGCGCCGCCGCCCGCGTAGCGCCAGTCCTCGCGATACTCCAGGTCCAGCCGCGCCATCACCGTGCGGCAGAGGGCGGGGGTGTCCTGGCGGTCCGGCCGCCCGGTTGCGGCCTGCTCGCGCAGCGCGTCGCGGAGGGTATCGTCCACGAGAGGGTCGAGGGACCGGACGCCGTGGGTGTCCACGAGGTAGTGGAGCGTCGCGCTGATCTCCCGGCGCGCGTCCTCGCCCGGGGGGATCGCGGCGAGGGCCAGCCGTCCGTCCACGATCATTCCGCCGGCGGCGAGCAGCCCTTCGAGTCGGGCGCGCTGACTGCGCTCGCTCATCGCGAAGGCGCCCCAGGGTCCCAGGCTCGAGGCGAGGGCCAGCACGCAGAGGGTCAGCGGCAGGGGGCGCAGGCTGCGCAGGCGCCCCAGCGCGCCCGCCAGCGCCACCGCGCCGAGCCAGAGGCCCAGCAGCACCAGGAAGTAGCGGTTCTCGGTGAGCCCGTACTGGCCGATGCGCTTGGCGGCCGACATCAGCAGCATGACCACCGCCGGCAGCAGCAGCAGGAAGTAGAGCCGCGCGTAGACGCGCACCCAGCGCTGCCGCTCGGCCAGCGGGCGCAGGAGCGCCAGCGACAGGAGCCCCGCCGCGCCCACGCTCGAGACCAGCCAGCCGATCCAGCCGCTGGGCCACTGGGTCGTGGCCAGCACCTTGACGAGGTAGGCCGTGAGCAGGCTCAGGTAGACGGCCACCAGCGGCGCGAGGATGTACTGGCCGAGGATGCGCAACAGTCCGGGGAACTCCTCGAGCGACTCCAGCGCCAGCGGCTCGGCCGGCACGCCGCCCAGGAAGTACCAGGTGGTGAAGACGAACCCGATCACGACGTAGAGCCGCGGGTAGAGCTCGCCGTCCACGGGCACACCGAAGAGCTTGTCCAGCGCGAGCAGCGCGATGCTCAGTCCGGCCATCAGCACGCCGGCGAAGACGAGACCCGCCGCCATCCGCTGGGCGAGCAGCCGGTTGAACTGCCAGAACGCGTTCTCGCCGGCGAGCCCCAGCAGCGGCAGGGCGCTCACGGCCAGGTGCAGCGCCACGTTGAGCTGGACCCAGCGGACGATGGGCACGCCATCGACGCGCGCCGGCAGGGACAGGCCGTAGCTCACCAGCGCGGCGACGCCCAGCAGGCGCAGGACGATCCCGGCCGTGGGGCGTCCCTCGCGGCCCAGGCGCTCGGCGCTCAGGACGAGGAGCAGGAAGAAGGGGATGCCCAGCTGCGCCGCGAGCAGGAGGCGGACGAGCCCGCGCTCGGCGCCGGGGCCGTCCACCAGCAGGACCGCGGCCACCGCGGCGACCAGCGCCGCGGCCAGCACCTCGGGGAAGCGGCGCGCGCTGAGGGCGGCGTCGCTGGCGATGAGCTGGACGGAGGGGAGTCTCGGGGCCACGGGCACCTCCCGCCGGGGTTCCCATCAGTATGGCGGGGGACGCCGTTTCAATCACCTGAAATCTTCGTGGAACGCCAAGGGCTTGCTTCTGAATACGTTACAAAAAAGTGCAAGAAACCCGAGCGTATCACTTGACATATACACTAGGGCGCCCTAGACTGGAGGTGTATTAGGTAGCTAATGCAGATGGGTGCCCGGCCCCGCCGGGCCAGCGACGAGGTGGACCATGAGACGATCGCGAATCCCCGCCCTCATCCTGACGGGACTCCTGCTGGGCGCCGCCGCCATCGTGGGAGGGCCGCGCGCCGAGCGCGGGGGCGCGCTGCTGCAGAGCTATCGCGCCGACATCCTCCAGCGGGTGCGGGTGGCGCGGATCCTGACGGACGTCGCCCTCGGCCTGGTGGAACACGCCCTGGACCACGGCGTGGTGGCCCCGCGGTGAGCGGCCTGCTCGTCGTGGTGGACCCGCGCAGCGGGGTGCCGGTCTACCGGCAGCTGATGGACCAGGTGAAGTTCCACGTGGCCAGCGGACTGCTCCAGCCCGGCGACGAGCTGCCCTCCACCCGCTCGCTCTCCACCGAGCTGGGCGTGAATCCCATGACCGTGAGCAAGGCCTACAGCTACCTCGAGCGCGAGGGCGTGGTGGAGCGCCGTCCGGGACGCCCCCTGGTGGTGCGCGCCCAGGCGGCGGAGGAGTCCGAGGCGCGCCGCCTGGACCAGCTCCGCGACGCCCTCGCGCCCACGGCCACGGTGGCCCGGCAGCTCGGCATCGCGCCCGCGCGGGCGCTCGAACTCTTCAGCGAACTGCTGGCGGCGGAGGACGACCCCGCCGGCGACGACCCGACGGAGGGGCAGTCATGAGCATCGTGGTGTTCGACGGCGTCACGCGCGCCTACCGCAAGGGCCAGCCGGTGCTGGAGGACGTGAGCTTCACGGTCGAGCCCGGCGAGGTGGTGGGGCTGCTCGGCGCCAACGGCGCGGGCAAGACAACCCTGCTCCGCCTGGCGCTCGGCCTGCTCGCGCCGCAGGCGGGCGCGCTGCGCGTCTTCGACGTGGATCCGCGGCAGGATCCCCTCGCCGTGAAGCGCCGGGTCGGTTTCGTGGCCGAGGACCAGGTGCTGCCCGAGTTCCTGCGCGTGGACGAGGTGCTGCGCCTTCACCGCGGCCTCTTCCCCGACTGGGACGACGCCCTCGCCGCCGACCTGTTCCGCCGCTTCGGCCTCGACGGCGGCGCGCGCATCAAGCAGCTCAGCAAGGGACAGGCGCGGCAGGTGGCGCTGCTCTGTGCCGTGGCGCACCGGCCGCCGCTGCTCGTCCTCGACGAGCCCGCCGGCGGCCTCGACCCCGCCGTGCGCCGGGAGTTCCTGGAGACGGCGATCCAGCTGCTCAACGAGTCGGGCTCGACGATCCTCTTCTCCTCGCACCACATGGGCGACGTGGAGCGCCTCGCCGACCGCGTGCTCATGCTTCACGGCGCGCGGGTGCTGATCGACCAGCCGCTGGACGCCCTGCGCGAGAGCTTCTCGCTGGTGCTGTTGCCGGCGGGACGTCACGAGCCCGCGGCCCTGCAGGGCCTGCCGGGCTGCCTCGCGGCGCGGCGCGTGGGCGAGAGCCTGCACGCGGTCTTCCAGCTCGAGCCGGAGGCGGCGCGGGCCGCGGTGAGCGCGGGGCTCGGCGACGGCGCCGTGCGCGCCTCCGGCCTGCCGCTCGAGGAGATGTTCGTGGAGCTCGTGGGAGGGCGGTCATGATCGCGACCCTGATCCGATCGCACGACACCCTGCGGCGGCTGCCGCGGCTGCTCGTGGTCGCGGCCTCCGTGGGCGCGACGGCCCTCGGCCTGATCACCTGGAACGCGGCGACACGCCGGGCGCTGCCGGACGAGTCCCTGCTCGCTCTCGGCTGGCTGCTGCTGGCCATGCTCTTCCTCGGCGAGCGCCGCAGCCGGCGGGGCCATCCCTGGGGACTCACGCTGCCCATTGGCGCGGGGAGGATCTGGGCGGCCCACCTGCTGACCCAGTTCCTGGCCGGGGCGCTCGTCCTCGGCCTTGCGCTCGGCCTCTCGGCCGTGGGCATCGCGTTCGTCCAGCACGAGACCCGGGGGCGGATCGCGGCCGCCCCGCTCGGGCTCCCGATCGTCGCGGAGCTGATCGCCTGCCTCTTGCTCTTCGTCGGCCTTCGCGAGCTGACCAGCGGCCGGACCCTGGAACCGCCCGCCCGCCGCCTCGCCTGGCCGCTGGACGTCCTCGCCGCGCTGGCCGTGCTGCTTCTCCTCATCGTGCCGCTGCCCGCCCACTGGACGATCCTACTGATGTTGGCCGGCGCGGCCCTGGCCCTGGACGTCGTGCGACGCCGCCTGCCGCCCTCGCTGCTCCTTGCGGACGCCGCGCTCCAGCCCGCCCGGACGCCGGCGCGGTCCGCGCCATCGCAGTCGCGCGGGGGCCACGGCTGGCTGCTGGCCAGGACCCTGCTCCGACAGACGGCGAAGAACCGTTTCGCCTTCGGTGTCGGGGTGGTGTTCATGGGCTTGTTCGGCGTGGCGCTCTCGGGCGGCTTCCCCGTGCTGGAGGTCCTCCGCTATGCGCTGGGGCCGATCACCGTCTACATGTTCTTCGCGATGCTCGCCGGGCCCCTGATGAAGCTGGGGCATCTGATGGCGCTCCCGATCGGGCCGAGCCGCACGCTCCTGATCCTCATGCTGCCGAGCCTGCTCTCACCCCTGGCGGGCTACGGGATCGGCGCCGTGGCGGGGCATGGATTCCTCGCGCGGCAGGACGTACCGCGGCTGGTGGAGCAGGACGGCGTCTTCCACGTGGAGTCCGCGCCCGGACTCGCGCGCGTCGCCTGGGACGGCCGGGTGCCCGCGCTTCCCGACGGCAGTCCGCCGCGCAGCGCGCCCCTGCTGCGGGGTGCGCGCCCTCGGCTCTACTGGCCCTACGACGTGCCCGCCGGCGCGCCCCGGGACTTCGCGGAGGCCCAGCTCGCGCGGGCCGTGGCCGCGGGGCCGGTGGCTCCGCCCGCGCTGCCGGCGCTGCTCCTGCTGCCCTTCGCCGTGTCGCTCCTGCTCGTCGCGCCCTTCCTGCGCCTCTTCCGCGCGGAGATCTCCGATCGGCGGCGGCGTGCGGTCTTCGGCATCATCCTGGCCGTGCTGCTGATCGCGCACCTGGTGCTCTTCGTGGCCATCGGGGGGAGAGCGGTGCCCGACGAGGTGTGGCCGGAGCTCTGCGCGCTGGCCGTGCAGGCGATTCCCGGCGGCGCGGCGGTGCGCTGGGCACTGGCGCTGCTGCTGCTGGCGGGCGCCTGGATGCTCGTCCTCGGGAGCTACCGGCGGGCGGAGCTGCTGCCGTCGCGGGGGTCGGGGGACGTCTGCTTCTGAGTCTTCAGCGGCGCGCCCCTCGCGGGGAGTGGGCGCGTGCGGCTGGCGGGGCGTCGGCGAGGCCGGCGCCCCTTTTCGCAGGGGTCAGGCGGCGCCGAGGCGCTCGAGCACGGCGTCGGGCAGCTCCACCAGGAGCAGGAGCCGCACGCCCCGGTACTCGAAGAGCCCGCGGAGGCGCGTCGCGTTCTCCGCTTCCGCGTTCAGCAGGGCGCCGCCGAAGCGCGCGCGCTCCACGCTGAACTCGCTGCCGATGCCCAGGCCCTCGAGCGCGGCGCCCAGGGCGTCCTTCACGGCCTCGGCGAGGGTGTCCAGGGCGCCCTTGAGCTCGTCGCTCGAGTCGCCGTTCTGGATCATGACGCAGAGGTCCTCGTCCAGCACGGGCACCAGGCCGCCGGCCAGCAGGTGCGCCGCGCGCTGGTCGAGCAGGCAGGTGAAGGGCGCGCCGTCCAGGTCGCCGGCACGCAGGTCCACGCGGGCGCTGGGCGGCGCGAAGTGGGCCGCGAGGGCGGCGGGGTCGTCGTCCTCGAGAGAGGCCTCGAGTAGCGCGAGCGGCTGGGGCAGGCGGCTGTCCAGGCCGGCGATCAGGGCCTGGCAGGCGCGCGTGGCGAAGTCGTCCAGCTGCTTGCGCGAGGCGATCTGGGCGTCGGCGGTCGTGGTCACGGGGGCCTCCTGGCCGGGGACGGGGGTCCAGGAGGGTATCGGCATGACGGCGGGCCCGCTTGAACGAAGACCCGCCGCGGTGAACGGCGGGTCTCGCTACGCTGTGCAGGGGTGCCGGGATCAGTTCATGGTCGAGAGCAGGCCGAGCAGGTCGACCACGCGGTTCGAGTAGCCCCACTCGTTGTCGTACCAGGACATGGTCTTGGCGAAGTGGCCGTCCACCACGCGCGTGAAGGGCGCGTCGAAGATCGACGAGTGCGGGTCGCCCACGATGTCGCTGGAGACGATGGGATCTTCCGAGTACTTGAGGATGCGCTTGAGCCCCTCGCTCTTGGCCGCCGCGCGCATCGCCGCGTTGATCTCCTGGGCCGTCACCTTCTCCTTGAGCACCGCGACCAGGTCCACGATCGAGCCGTCGGGGATGGGCACGCGCATGGCCATGCCGTCGAGCTTGCCGGCCAGCGCGGGCAGCACCTTGCCCACGGCCTTGGCCGCGCCCGTGGTGGTGGGGATGATGTTCTCCGCCGCCGCGCGGCTGCGCCGCCAGTCGCTGTGGGGGACGTCCGCCAGGCGCTGGTCGTTGGTGTAGGCGTGCACCGTGGTCATCACGCCGCTGACGATCTCGAAGTTCTCGTGCAGCACCTTGGCCATGGGCGCGAGGCAGTTCGTGGTGCAGCTCGCGTTGGAGACGATCTTGTGCTCGGGCTTGAGGTCGCCCTCGTTGACGCCCAGCACCACCGTGCAGTCGATCTCGTCCTTGGCGGGCACGGTGAGCACCACCTTGCGCGCGCCGGCGGACAGGTGCTGCTCGATCTCGCTGCGCTTGCGGAAGCGGCCCGTGGACTCGATCACGAAGTCCACGCCCAGTTCGCCCCAGGGCAGCTCGGCGGGGTTCGGGATCTCGGTCATCTTGACGACCTGGTGACGGGTCCGCAGCGTGTCGCCCTCCACCGCGATCGTGCCGGGGAAGGGGCCCATCACCGTGTCGTGCTTGAGCAGGTAGGCCAGGGCGTCGTTGTCGGTGATGTCGTTGATGGCCACGACCTCCACGCCCTGCATGCCGTTGAGGATGCGGAAGACGCTGCGTCCGATGCGGCCGAAGCCGTTGATGGCGATTCTCATCGCTGCACCTCCTCCACCGCGAAGGCGCCGAGGGTCAGCGCCGTGTCGATGATTCGCGCCGCGTAGCCCCAGCCGTTGTCGTACCAGGTGATGGTCTTCACCAGGCCGCCGGGCAGGGCGAGCGTGGCGAGGGAGTCGAAGACCGCCGAGTGGTCGTTGCCGATGACGTCGCTGGAGACGATGGGCTCGGTGGCATACTCGAGATAGCGGTTCAGCGCGCCGCCGGCCGCGTCGCGGAGCGCGGCGTTGACCGCGTCCCGGTCGGGCGCGCCGCGCAGCTGCGCGCTGAGGTCCAGGTTCGAGCCGTTGGGCACGGGGACGTTGACGGCGATGCCGTCGATCTTGCCCTTCAGGTGGGGCATCATCTTCTCCACCACGCCAGGGGACCAGGTCCAGTTGGGGATCAGGTTCTCGGCGGCGCTGCGGCTGCGGCGCAGGTTGGGCGTGATGGTGTCCGACAGCTTCTGGTCGCTGGAGTAGGCGTGGACGGTGGTCATCATGGCCCGCTCCACGCCGAAGGCCTCGTCCAGCACCTTGAGCATGAGGGCCAGCGCGTGGGTGGTGCTGCTGGCGCAGGAGACGATGCGGTCCTCCGGGCGCAGGCTCTGCTCGTTGACGCCGTGCACGACCGTGCGATCGATGCTGTCCAGCGCCGGCGTCGTGAGGATCACCCGGTGCGCGCCGGAGCGCAGGTGTCCTTCGAGCTGCGAGCGCTTGCGGTAGACGCCGGTGGAGTCCACGACCACGTCCACGTTGTAGGCATCCCAGGGCATGTCCTCGGGCGCGACGCCCTTCAGCAGCCGCGCGCGCTGGCGACCGGCGGCCAGGTACTTCCCGTCGAGGGTGACTTCTTCCGGAAAGCGCCCGTAGATGGTGTCGAAGTTGAGCAGGTAGGCCATCGCTTCCGGCGTGCCGAGGTCGCTGATGGCGACGATCTCGAAGTCCTCACGCTCGACGGCCTGTCGGAAGAGATTGCGGCCGATCCGGCCGAAGCCCATGATTCCGACGCGCAGTGACATTGCAGACCTCGCTGTCTTCGAGAGATGGCTCGCGGTCCCGCTCGGTCGGCGGGTGTCGCCAACGTAGCGGCTGGGACCCGTACCCGCAACGTCTATTGAAGGTTCCGTGGCCCCAGGGCCCCGCGAGTGCTATACTTTGCTGCTACACCTGCATCCGCGTTCCCCAGCCTGAAAGGACGACGTGGATGAAGATCCGGATCCCGGCCCGGCTCGGGCGCGGGCCGCTGGCGCTGTGCATGGCGCTGGCGGCTCTGCCCGTATCGGCCCAACCTGTCATCGACGTTCAGCCCTCCGAGCTTGAGGTCGCTCTCTCGCCTGGCGGCGTGGCCGTGCTGCCCGTGCACGTCGGCAACCTGGGCGACGCCGGCAGCCCGCTGAGCTGGAGCGTGTCGGTGGAGGATCCCTACCTCAGCGGCCGCAGCATCGATGGCAGCACCTTCGTCAGCGATCCCCAGGACTACCCGCCCGGCGGCACCCAGGTCTACCTGCTGACGGTGACCAACGGCAGCATCGACTACGAGTGGATCAGCGGGATCACGCTGGACTTCCCGCCCGGCTGCAACGTGATCAGCTCCACCCACTTCGTGGGGGGGAGCGGGGGCATTCTCGTCAGCGACTACAGCACGGGCGACGGCGCCATGGTCACCTGGTCCGATCCCAACGGGCCCTGGGGGAACATCTACGGTGGCGAGTCCGCCAGCGCCACGATCACCGTGGCCTTCGACGCGTCCTTCTACGCGAACATCCTCGTGCCCTGGACCCTGACCGGCGACGGCTACGGCGGCGAGCCGCACGTCCTTCCCGGCAAGCTCACGCTGCTCGGCCCCTGGGGCGCGGGCGTGGACATCCTCGAGCCCAACGGCGGGGAGATCTACGCCGTCGGCGAGACGCACCAGGTGCGCTGGACCAGCTGGGGCACGCTCTACTACGTCGACCTGGATCTGAGCCGCGACGGCGGCCAGAACTGGGAGGCGCTGGCCCGCAGCCAGCCCGCCGGAATCCCCTTCGACTGGGTGACGGAAGGGCCCCTGTCCGCGGACTGCCTGCTCCGCGTGGCCGACGTGGACGGTGCCTGCGAGGACACCAGCAGCACGGCGTTCACGATCCACCGCCCCGTGGACTGGCTGAGCCTCTCGATCCTGGGCGGCGACCTGCCCGGCGGCGAGGTGGACACCCTGCTGGTCACGGTGGACGCCACGGGCGTCTCGCCGGACTACGACCTCGACGCCACCCTCCGCTTCAGTTCCAACGACCCGCTGGGCGACGTGCTGGTGCCCGTGCGGCTGCACATGGGGGCCACCGGCGTCGCGCCGCCCCCCGCCCCCGGACCGGCGCTCGACGCCTGGCCCAATCCCTTCAATCCCAGCACCTTGCTGAGCTTCTCCCTCGCCGACGCCGGGCCCGTGCGCCTGGAGATCCTCGACGCCTCCGGCCGCCGGGTGCGGGTGCTCACCGCCGCCGTCCTGCCGGCGGGGGAGCATCGGGCGCGCTGGGACGGCCGCGACGACGACGGGCGGCGCATGGCCAGCGGCGTCTACCTGGCCCGTCTGCGCAGCCCCGACGGTGTGGCGGGACGCAAGCTCATCGTGCTCAAGTAGCGCCCATTTGCGTTTTCCTGGGATTTCCAGACTCGTTTGTGCTAGTTTCTAGTCATGAAGAAGAAGCTGGCTGGGGCGGCGTTGCTCGTCTCGCTCACGGTGGCCATCTTTGGCGCTGCGATCATCCTCGGCCGCGAGGCGCGAGCGGTGGACATCGTGACCCTGTTTGCCAGCGGCTTCGCGGCGGGGGCGAGCCTGGTGGCCTACCTGCGCCGCGTCCGAACCCAGGGTGACGACGATGTGGCCGAAGTTTCGTCGCAGGATTGAGCGCTTCGCGCTCGCCGCGCTCGCGTTGGCGTCACTGGCCGGCTGCGGCTCGGACAACCCGACGAAGGCCGGCGCGGATCCAGGCCCCGCCTACCTTCCGCTCGACTCGGCCGACAACCTCGTCGCCAACCTGGCCACGGCCTGGGAGGCCCGCGACCGTGCCGGCTACGCGGCGCTGCTCTACAACGGGGAGCGCACGGCCGAGGAAAGCGTGATCGCCGCGCCCTTCGCCTTCTACTTCGATCCCGACCTGCCGGGACTTCCGTCCTTCTGGGGACGCGCGGAGGAACTCGTCTTCGCCGACTGCCTGTTCGGTGGCGGCGAGGGCAAGGACGACTCGGGCATGGTGTTCCCCGGCGTGGTGAAGATCGAGGCCACGCTGGCGGCGCGCGATGCCTGGGAGTTCGTGGAGGCCTCCACGGTGGACGGCGACCGCACGCCCAAGGGTTGCCTGCGTGTCACCCTCGACACGCAGGTCGTGATCACGCTGGAGGATCTCATCGCCGGCAGCACGGTCATCGCGCTCGCGGCCACCCGGCCGACGGGAATCTACGCCGTGCCGGTGTCCGTGGAAGGCCAGCCGCGCTGGAGACTCTGGAAGTGGGACGATCGCAACCTGCGGATCCAGCATCCTCCGGAAGGGGGCGGCCCCGGCAACACGGAACTGGTCACACTCAGCTTCGTTCGGAGGTGCTATGCGTCACCCAACTGAGCGCGGGATCGCGGCCTGCGCGCTGGCGGCACTCGCGATGGGGTTGCTGGTGGGCTGCGGAGAGAGCGCCAGGACGATGGGCGACCCGGGTCCTGCCCTGGCCTACGTCGCCTACGACAGCCCGGACGCCGTGATCGCCAACCT
Organism: Candidatus Latescibacterota bacterium; assembly: GCA_020633725.1. NCBI lineage: Bacteria > Pseudomonadati > Candidatus Latescibacterota > Candidatus Latescibacterota bacterium. Next base: position 258,281 of record JACKDC010000003.1, on the reverse strand, counting down.
CGAGCGCTGCTGGGAGGGGTTGGATCTGGCGGAGTACCGCGACAGCGTGCTCTACGACGGCACGAATCTCTGCTCGGACGGCAGGGTCCACGAGCCGTATGGCTTCTGGTACGACCAGAGCGACGATCCGGAGCTCCCCGATTGCGACACCTATGATCTGGAAATCCAGAGAGCTGCCTGGCTCCTCTCCGGACTTCCGAGTGACAGCCTGCCCGGGGTGAAGTCGATCGACCTGAGCTTCACGCCCTTCGGCGACTGGGAACCGGCCGCGGACTGCGACGACTGCCCACCCGATGCCGTGCGGCGCGAGTACCTGGTCGAGGGTGTGCTCACGTTCAAAGAAGCCACCGACGACGGCGAGCTGAGCTGGGCGTTTTCGTCCCGCGGCCTGATGACCTGCGCGCCCACGGTCGCCTACGGCGGGCCACACTGGCGACTCCTCCGCTGGGGCGACTTCGCGATCCCCGGCAGCGCGCAGCCTACCTGGGGGCAGATGAAGGCGCTGTATCCCATTCCCCCGAAGACGCTGTGATGCGAGTTCGATGGGCAATGCTGGCGGTCGCCCTGGCGGGGGCGCTGGGGGGATGCAACAGCCTGCTCAGCGACCCAATGCCGGTCCCACAGGACCTGGAACCGACTTATCTCGCTTACGACAGCCCCGACAACCTGATCGACAACCTGATCACGGCCTGGGAGTTCATGGACCTGGCCGAGTACCGCGACAGCATCCTCTACGACGGCGTGATGCCGGCTGCGGATGGCCAGGTCTACGCGCCCTTCATGTTCTACTACGACCGGAGCAGCGCCGATCCGAACCTCCCCGTCGCGGACGACAACTACGCCCGCGAGCTCCAGCGAGTCGTGACGATGTTCGCCGGCCTCCCCGGGCAGGACCTCTCCGGCAAGGTCTACCCGGGCATCAAGGCGATCCAGCTGGACCTGGTCAAGCTCAGCCCCTGGCAAAGCGTGGCGGACAGCGTCGAGGCCGACGCCTGCCCCGAGGGTACGCAGCAGTTGGCCATGGACACGCACATCCTCATCACGCTGAAGTCCGCCATCCAGGGCTCCAACAACATCAACGCCTGGCTTGTGAACGACCGCGCCCTCTTCACCTGCATTCCGACGGGCTCGCCCGACGCGCCGCGCTGGCGGCTGTGGAAGTGGCGGGACGTCGTCACCGGGAAGTCGGAGAGCGACAGCTTCGGCGCGATCAAGGCGCTTTACTGAGGGGAGAATCCGAGTGAAACAGATGATTCATCGTGCCGCCGCCGCCCTGCTCGTTGCCCTTCTCGCCGTCGGCTGCTCCGAGGACGCCAAGCACACACTGACGCCGCCCGACGGCCCCGACTACCTGGCGAACGACAGCGAGGACAACCTGGCGCACAACTTCGAGCTCGCCATCGAAGCCCTGGACATCGACGGCTATGAAGCCCTGCTCTACGACGGCGAGCCGCTTGCCTCTGATGGCCTGGCCCATGGGGAGTACCGCTTCATCTTTGCCGACGTCTCCGGCGGACCCACCCTGCCCGACTATCTCGACCGCGCGGCCGAGCTCGCATGCATGGGGCACATGTTCGCGGGGAATGCAGGGTCAGACGGCGCCGGGCACGACTACCCCGGCATCAAGAGCATCTCCCTCCAGCTGACTGCCAATGCCCTGTGGGCGAACGCGGCCGGCGACTTGGTGGATGGGGTGATCTGTCCGGACGGCGCGCGGACAAGGCCCTATGAGACCCACATCTTCGTGACGCTCAAGTCGGCGATCCAGGGCTCGAACAACATCACGGCCTGGGATGTCCAGGACCGCCTGATGCTCTACTGCGTGCCGATCACGGTCGCCGGGACCACCGAGTGGCGGCTCTGGCGCTGGGTGGACATCGTCACCGTGAAGAGCACCGAGGACGCCGCGCTCAGCCTGATCAAGGTGCTCTACATGGACCGGGTGCTGCACGGACCCAAGGAGTAGCCGCACTTTGCACGATTATTTCAGGGGCGCCGGGCGGACAATGCCCGGCGCTTTCTCGTAAGTCCCTGTCCTGCCTCAGTCTTCGGTTGTCGTCCACCCCGATATCTGATAGACTCTGACTTTCCTCGCGACTGCCCGTCGCGCCGTTTCGCCGCCATGACGGCTCGGCGCCCGGTACCCACGCACTTGCCCCCGGGGGTTGGAATGAAACGTCTGTCAACGCTGCTCAGCCTCGCGCTCCTCCTGACCGTGGCCGGCGCTGCTCTCGCCAGTCAGCAGGTGGTCCTCCAGAACGGTGAGGACCTCTACGACATCCAGGTGCTCCAGGCGACGCCGGAGCGCACCGTGATCCACTACGGCGTCAACGCCTTCGACCTCGAGTCGGTGTGGATCGGCGGCCGTGAGTACAGCACCGTCGACCTGGGCCGTCGCGCGAAGCACCTCGACGCCGGCCTGCCGGAGCTGCCGACGCTGCGCGAGTCCATCGTCATCCCCGACGACGCCGCGATGCAGCTGCGGATCGTGGGCGCGAACTACGTGGATCTGCCGGGCATCGACGTGGCCCCGTCCAAGGGCAACCTGACCCGCAACGTCGACCCCGCGCTGGTCCGCCACAACTTCGACGCCTTCTACGCGTCGAACGACTGGTATCCCGCGAAGCCGGCCATGCTGGACGAGCCCTACATCATGCGCGACACGCGCGGCCTGGTGGTCGAGGTGAACCCCTTCCAGTACAACGCCGCGAGCCACACGCTGCGCGTCTACACGGATCTCACGGTGGAAGTGTCCGCCGCGGGTCCGGGCAAGACCAACGTCCTCACGCACCGGCCGTCGACCCGCGTCGCCGACTTCGAGCGCATCTATCGGGACCACTACCTCAACTACGCCGAGCTCGGAGCCGACGGCGACCGCTACAGCAGCGTGCCCGAGGGCGGATGCCTGCTGGTCATCGCCTACGACGCCTTCATGGGCGCCATGCAGCCCTTCGTGGACTGGAAGAACCAGATGGGCATCAAGACCACGATGATCCCCGTCTCCGAGGCCGGCGCCACGGGCGCGGCCCTGAAGACCTACGTGCAGGGCATGTACGACAACGACGACCTCTGCTACGTGCTGCTGGTGGGCGACGGCCCGCAGGTGCCTTACATCACCTGGAGCGGCGGCGCGTCGGATCCGTCCCTGGCGCTGCTGGCCGGCACGGACAGCTATCCCGAGGGCTTCATCGGCCGTCTGAGCGCGACCACCACGGCCGAGGTGACCCTCCAGATCACCAAGTTCATCGAGTACGAGCGCGACGCCCAGGCCGGCGCGGCCTGGTACCACAAGGGCACGGGCCTCGGCTCGTCCCAGGGCTCGGGCATCGGTGACGACGGCGAGGCCGACTGGCAGCACCAGGACGTCATCCGCCAGAAGCTCCTGAACTTCACCTACGACGAAGTCGACCAGATCTACGACACCAACGGCGCCAACGCCGCGCGCGTGACCACCGCCGTCAACGCCGGCCGCGGCATCATGAACTACACCGGCCACGGCAGCACGACGGCGTGGACGACCTCCGGCTTCAGCAACACGAACGTGAACGCGCTGGTGAACGACAACATGCTGCCCTTCATCGTCAGCGTGGCCTGCGTGAACGGCGAGTTCATGACCACGACCTGCTTCGCCGAGGCCTGGCTGCGCGCCAGCCACAACGGCGAGCCGACGGGCGCCGTGGGCTTCTACGGCTCCACCATCAACCAGAGCTGGGCGCCGCCCATGAGCGCGCAGGACGAGGTCATCGACCTGATGATCGCCGGCGCGAAGCGCAGCTTCGGCGCGCTCTGCTTCAACGGCTCCTGCCAGATGATGGACGAGTACGGCACCACCGGTCAGACCGAGTACAAGTGCTGGACGGTCTTCGGCGATCCGACCCTGCGCGTGCGCACGGACACGCCGACGGCGATGACCGTGACCCATGACGCGCAGATCCTGGGCGACGCCACCACCTTCACCGTGATGGCCGAGCCCGGCGCCCTCGTGGGCCTGAGCGACGCCGGCCGTTTCCTCGGCGCGGCGACCTGCGACATCAGCGGCACGGCCGTGGTCGCCCTCGTGGACGCGCTGCCGGACACCTACATCACCGTGACGGTGACCAACTTCAACCGCTTCGCCGTGATCGATCAGGTGGACGTCCTCACCGACCTCACGCCGGTGGATGACACTGCGCCCAACGCCTTCGCCCTGGGCCAGAACCATCCGAACCCGTTCAACCCGAAGACCACGATCAGCTTCGCGCTGCCCGAGGCCGCCGATGTCCGCCTGGACGTCTACGCCGCCACCGGTCAGTACGTCGTGACGCTGGCCGACGGCATGATGCCCGCCGGCTCGCAGCAGGTGGTCTGGAACGGCACCGACGCGGCGGGCCGCCCGGTGGGCAGCGGCGTCTACTTCTATCGCCTGGACGCGGGGCAGTTCAGCGAGACGAAGAAGATGCTGCTCCTCAAGTAAGTCCCCGCGCCCCTTCCCGCTCGACTCCACTTCGAAGTCGCTCGCGGGAAGGGGCGCAGGGCCATCTCTCGTCTGCACAGGGCCCGGCGGATCTCCGTCGGGCCTTTCCTCTATTGCGGGTGGCCCGGTCCTGGCTACCTTGAGGGCGTGAAGACCCTGTTACTGCGCAAGATGCCGCCGCTGGAGATCTTCCGGCGGCTCCTGGGCGCGCCGCTGGCCGAGCGCTTGGCGGAGGCCGGCTACCGCATTCTCGTCATCAATCCCGGCTCCACCTCCACGAAGGTCGCCTACTTCGAGGGCATCGAAAAGCGTGCGGACTTCGAGGTGCACCTCGACCCGGACCAGGAGGACAGCCCCGAGAGCCGCGCCGAGCTGATCCGCGGCTGGCTGGCCCAGACCGGGATCGATCTGAGCCGCCTCGACGGCATCGCCTCGCGAGGAGGCGTCCTGAAGCCGGTGCCCAGCGGGGTCTATCCCATCAGCGACGCCCTGCTCGAGGACCTGGCTCACCCCCGGCTGAAGCATGCGTCCAGCCTCGGCGTGCCCATCGCGCTGGCGCTCAGGGAGCGCTGTGCCCGCGGGACACCTGTCGTTATCACCGACCCGCCCATGATCGACGAGGTGGAGATCGAAAGCCGCATGACGGGCCTCCGGGAGTTCAAGACGGACGGCACGGCGGCGCACTACCTCAACCATCGCGCCGTGCTGCGGCTGAGCGCCTGGGAGTTCGGCATCGATCCGGACGAGGCCAGCGTGGTGAGCGCGCACCTGGGCGGGGGCATCTCGGTGATCCGCTTCCACCGGGGCAAGGCCGTGCGGGTGATCAACGCGTTCAGCGGGTTGCCGTCCATGAACCGCAGCGGCGCGCTGCCCATCCACGATCTGCTGCTGGCGCTGGAAGGGCATCACGTCGCGCTGGACGAACTGAGCCGCGGCGTCTTTCGCGAGGGCGGACTGCTCTCGCTGGCCGGCACGAACGACTTCAAGACGCTCCTCGACTTCAGGGAGCACGGCGCCACGCGCGCGCAGGCCGACAAGATCAACCTGCTGCTGCGCTTCTTCGCGCAGAAGATCAGCGAGGGCATCCTGTCCTGCGCGGCGGGCTGGGGACGGCCCGACTACGTGGTCATCACGGGCGGGCTGTCGCGCAGCCGCGAACTGGCGGACCGGATCGAGGAGCGCGTGGGCGGGCTGCTGCCGGTGGTGCGGCTGCCTGGATCAGTGGAGCAGGAGAGCCTGGCGGCCGGCATGGCCCGCGCGCTGCTCGAGCCCGACAGTCTGCGACGCTATGAAGAGGAGCGCGACATGCTGGCGGCCTACCGCCAGTACGAGAACCGTCTCATGGATCAGCCCGTCTTCAGGAAGCCCGTGATGCGGCGGCGGCCGGGCAGCCCGATCCGCAGCCTCGAGGAGCTGATCCAGGCCACACGCAGCCAGGTCAATCGACACTTCCTGCCCACCATCGCCATCGCCGGTTCGGACAACGACGACGCCCTCGAGGCCGCGCGCCGCGCCACCGAGGAGGGCGAGTTCAAGATCGCCCGCTTCATGTTGGTGGGGGACATCACCGCCACGCGCAAGATGGCCGCCAAGGTGGGCCTCGACCTGCGCCGCGGCGACTTCGAGCTGGTCGAGGCCGACGATCCCGTCGCCCGCTGCCTCGAGCTCTACGCCGAAGATCGCTGCCAGGTGCTGATGAAGGGCTCCGTGAAGACCGAGGAGCTGCTGGCCCCCGTCTTCCGCTGGCTGAAGGAGCGGGGACGGCTGCACGAAGGCGCGCTGTTCAGCCACGTGGCCGTCTTCCAGCGCTCGGAGCAGGGCAAGCTGCTGCTGCTGAGCGACGCGGGCATCAACGTCGATCCCGACCAGGACAAGAAGCGACGCATCCTCGAGAACGCCCTGGTGGTGGCCCGCAGCCTGAACCTGCCCCGCCCCAAGGTGGCCGTGATCAGCGCCATCGAGAAGGTCAATCCGCGCATCGAGAGCAGCGTGGAGGCGGCCGAGATCGCGCGCGGCTTCGCCGAGCGCAAGGACTGCCTGGTGGAAGGCCCACTCAGCTTCGACGTGGCCGTCGACGCGGCCATCGCCGAGGAGAAGGGCTACCACGGCGAGATCCGCGGGACGGCGGACATCCTGATCATGCCGGGCATCGACGCGGGCAACGCCGTCTACAAGTCGCTCACGGTGTCGAGCGGTCTCAACGCGGCCGGCGTGATCGTGGGCTGCGAGATTCCCGTCGTCCTCACCAGCCGGGGCGACACGGCGCTCACCAAGCTGTCCAGCCTGGCGCTCAGCCTGCGGCTCTACTTCCAGGGCCGCGCGGAGCGGGTCAATAGCGGGACTTGATCGCGGAAACGCTCATCTCGCCATCCGCCGTCGGCGGGTCGGGGACGCCGGTGTTTGTGTCCACGACGTAATCGAGCTGCGCCTGGGTGCTGGCGCCGTTGTCCAGCAGCACGCGCACGCTCATCGTCGACCCTGCCGGCAGGTCACCCGTGTCGAGGGTGAGCAGCTGTTCCCCGCTGCCATTGCCGGCCAGATCGGCGACGAGCTCGTCGTTCACAAGTAGGCTACCGGTGTAAGGGAGCGATTGCTGTCCGCCATAGGGCTCGCAGAGCACGCTCATCACGTGGAAATTGAAGGCGAAGCTGCCTGCCACGGAGGCCCCCGGCGCCGGGGAGAAGCTCGAAGCCTCGATGCTCGGCTCATTGTAGGCCGGAAAGCCCCAGCCACACTCGCACTCGACCTGTCCCGTGCAGTTGAACACGAACTGCAGATCTCTGTGTGGCGGAATCTGGTGGTAGATGTCCTCGATCGACTGGATCTCCGCGTCCACGATCCAGTCTTGGCCAGGCCAGCCCTCTTCGAGCACGAAGATGTCGATGGAGCCCAGGAAGAGAGACAGCGCATCGTCCAGGCCCTCCGGCCATTCCCAGCGGAGGGTGCTGCCCAGATCGCCCGAATCGGGGAAGTGCTCCCAGTGGGGGGTGATCAGCCCCCCCTCGCCGCTGGGCCAGCCAGCGAGGTTCACCTCGACCGAACGCAGCGGTGCCGAGGCGGATGAGAACAGGAACAGGTACACCGTCGTCGTGCTGTACAGCGCGGTGTTGGCCTGGCAGAGAACTGCTTGATCATCCCCGAAGAGTCCGACCACGGCGCTGCCACAGGCTCCGTGCGCGACCGTGAACGAGGCGACGACCAGTAGTACGGCGAGCCCCAGCTTGACTGTCATTTGCCACCTCCCACGCGTAGAGTCTCGATCGACGGCGACGTCATGGCCACCCGCACTCGAGTCCTTGGGTGCAGAGGCCCACCCCGTCGATCGGACGGGGCCTCGCAGGGCTGACGATCGCCGCACGGACCGCTGTCGCCAGCAGCTCGACCACGATTCCCTGTGACGACCTGCTCATCACTCCCGCCGTTCAGTAGCGCGCCTTGATCGCGGAAACGCTCATCTCGCCATCCGCCGTCGGCGGGTCGGGGACGCCGGTGCTCGTGTCCACGACGTAATCGAGCTGCGCCTGGGTGCTGGCGCCGTTGTCCAGCAGCACCCGCACGCTGAGGATGGACCCCGAGGGCAGGTCGCCGGTGTCGAGGGTGAGCTGTTCGATGCCGCTCTCGTCACCCGCGAGTTCGGCGACGAGCTCGTCGTTCGCCAGCACGCTGCCGGTGTAGGGGAGCTCCCAGCCTCCGTAGCCGTCGCACCAGCGGCTCCACACGTGGAAGCTCAGGTCGAAGGTTCCGCCCACGATCGCTCCAGGACCCGGGGAAACTCCCTCGACCTCGATGGCGGCGGTCGACTCGGGCTCGTGGTCGACCGGCGAGCAGTCGCAGTTGCCGTCGACGCCCGTGCAGTTGAAGACGAAGTGCGTCGGCCCGACGGGGGTCGACTGCTGGTAGATGTCCAGCAGGCTCTCCGTCTCGACGTTCACGAGCCAGTCCCAGCCCGGCCAGAGGCCGTTCGGTGGGGACACGTGGATGGTGCCGAGCAAGAGCATCGGCGCAGTGTCCACGCCCTCGGGCCATTCCCAGACGAGGGTTCCGCCAAGCTCGCCGGTAGCAGGTTCGTGAATCCAGTCGGCATCGATCTGGGCGTCGCCACCGTCGGGCCAGCCGGTCATCAGGATCCGGAGCTCACGCAGCGGCGTCGCCTGGCGCCTCATCAGGAGCAGGTAGAGGGTGAGTTCATCCGAGGAATCGCTGTCCGCGTTGCACAGCACGCCAGCGTTTTCCGCGTAGATGCCGACCGTCGAGTTCCCGCACCAGGCATGCCCTGGAACAGGCCAGGCCGCCAGCAAGACGGCGGCGAGCAAAGCCGCGCATTTCATGATCTCCTCCACGTCCCCACTCCGGCCATCACATCCGCTGCATCAGTAGAGCGCCTTGATCGCGGAGAAGCTCCTGGCGTCGTTCGCCGTGGGCGGATCCGGAACGCCCGTACTCGTGCCCACCGTGTACTCCAGCTGGGCCTCTGTGCTGGCGCCGTTGTCCAGCAGCACGCGCACGGTGAAAGATGAGCCCCCCGGTAAGTCCCCTGTGCTGAGCGTAAGTTGCTCGATGCCACTCTCGTCACCCGCGAGTTCGGCGACGAGCTCGTCGTTCACCAGTACACTGCCGGTATAGGGCAGCTGCTCCCCGCCACCGTAGTTGTCGCAGAGCAGGCTCCGCACGTGGAAGCTCAATTCGAAGCTTCCTGACACCACGTCGCCCGGTCCGGGCGAGAAGCCGGCCAGTTCGAGATCTGGTGCGTTGTACAGGGAGAGGTCCCAAACACAATTGCAGTCGACACTTCCCGCGCAGTTGAAGACGAACTCGAGACCGGCGTGCGGCGGCGTCTGTTGGTAGACGTCCTGGATCGACTGGATCTCCGTCCGCACGAACCAGTTCTCGCCTGGCCAGTCCTGGATGAGCGGGAAGACGTCGATCCGCCCCAGCAGCAGCACGGGGCCGCCGCTGAGCCCTTCGGGCCAGGACCAGGTCATCGTGCTGCCCGGAGCTCCCGACACCGGCGCGTGCTCCCAGACCGTCGTGACGATCGCTTCCCCATCGCCCGGCCAGCCCACCAGATCCAGCGCAAGCGACTCCAGGGGCGGCGACTGCCAGTCCCGGGTCAGGATGAGGTAGACACTAGTTGTGGTGTAGATGTCCGAATCGATCGAACACAGGATGGCCTGCGGCTCCCCGTAGAGGCCCACAACCGTCGGCGTGCAGACGCCGAGTGCGGGCGCCGCCGTTACAAGCGACAGAATCGCGGCGAACATCAGCTTCATTTTCATTGTGCCCCTCCCTCCCACGATTCGAGTCTAGCGCGTCCTCAACAACATGTCCACGCGGTCGGGCCGGATTCGCCGCTCGGGCCTGTTTTTGTCACCCGAATCGCACGGCCCGCAAGCGGATCTGTCGCTCCTGAAATCTCCTAACTCGTTAAGATTTGCGGGGTTCTTGACCCGCGTCGAAATTGGACTACCTTGGTCCCCAAGACCAAGGACCTGCATTGGGATTCCGTGGAAGGAGATGAAGACGATGCACAAGCTTCCTGATCTACCCTACGACTTCGGTGCTCTCGAGCCGCACATCGACGCGCGGACGATGGAGATCCATCACGACAAGCACCACGCCGGCTACGTCGCCAATCTGAACAAGGCCCTCGAGGCCGCCGGCGGCGCCTCCGCGGACAAGCCCCTGGACACCCTGCTCGCCCATCTCGGCGACGTGCCCGAGGCCCAGCGCACGGCGGTGCGCAACAACGGCGGCGGCCACTGGAACCACAGCCTCTTCTGGACGGTGATGAGCGGCAAGGGCGGCGGCGCTCCCGACGGCGCGCTGGCCAAGGCCATCGACGCGGCCTTCGGCTCCTTCGACAAGTTCAAGGAGCAGTTCGGCACCGCCGCGGCCACGCGCTTCGGCTCGGGCTGGGCGTGGCTGTCCGTGGCCGGCGGCAAGCTCGCGGTGAGCAGCACGCCGAACCAGGACAACCCGCTCATGGACGGCTCGGGTACGCCCATCCTCGGCCTCGATGTCTGGGAGCACGCCTACTACCTTCACTACCAGAACCGGCGACCGGACTACATCGGCGCCTGGTGGAACGTTGTCAACTGGAGCGAAGTAGCGAAGCGTTTCGACGCAGCGAAATAAGCCGACACCATTCCCGAAGGTTGACGCGGGGCCCCTCTCCCGGGGCCCCGTTTTCATTGAGGGCTGTCGATCCGACGCAGCCGCGCGCCCGCGAGCGCGAGCACGTCCCCTGCGCGGCAGTCGCGCAGCAGCAGTTCGCCGCCCACCACGTAGACGTCCCCGCCGCCAAGCCGCGCCCGGTTCCCCTTGAACACGCAGGCGCGCAGGCGCGGCGTCGCCTCCCAGGTGACGGCCAGCCCGCCGCCGTAGTCCGCCTCGCAGTCGAGGAACTGGCAGCTCTCGAAGCGCGGCGACGCCCCCTCGCAGAGCGCGCCCGCGCCCCGTTCGGCGGCGCCGCGCAGCACGGTGAAGCCGCGGACGAGACAGCGCGTGCCGGCCTCGCCGCGCAGCAGAAAGCCGCGCGACGCTCCCTCGCAATCCAGCACCGTGGCGCCGGGCCCGGCGCCGAGCAGGGTGAGCGCCTTGCCGCGGGTGTCGAGCGCCCGGTTGCCGGGCCCCGCGTAGATGCCCGCGGCCACGCGCACCGTGTCCCCGGGCGCGGCGGCGTCGAGCGCCTGCTGGATGCGGCAGAAGTCTCCGGGCACGCGAAGCTCGGCCGCCTGGGCGGCGAGGGGCGCGCTGAGGGCGAGAAGGATCGCGAGGAGTCGTGTCATGGCCGGTGCTCCACGGGGAGTCCTGGGGACGGCCCGGCCTGCTTCCTCGTCCATTCTAGCAGATTCGCGCTGAGGATTGAAGCGCGTGGCGGAGGGCTATTGCCGATCGCGGCTCGCCCGCCCTATGCTCGGCGCCGGTTCCATCCCAGGACGGAGTGCAATGCCCAAGACGACCTCGTCGCTCCCCGTGGTCACGCTCAAGCCCGGCGAGGAGCGGCGCCTGCGCCGCGGCCACTGCTGGGCCTACGACGCCGAGATCCACCGTGCCCCCGGTGGCCTTCGGGCAGGTGACAGTGTCATTCTCGTGGACGACCGCGGGCAGCAACTCGGATCGGCGCTGTGGAACCCCGCGTCGCTCATCCGCGCGCGGCTCTTCTCCCGGCGCGCGGTGGACTATCGCGAGCACGTGGGCGAGGCCGTGGGCAAGGCGCTGGCGCTGCGCGAGCTGCTCTACGGCGGCTCGCCCAACTACCGGCTGATCTACGGCGAGTCCGACGGCCTGCCCGGCCTCACCGTGGACCGCTACGGACCCCTGCTGGTGGCGCAGCTTGCCAGCGCCGTCAGCGAGGCGCACGCGCCCGCGCTGGTGGCCGCGCTCGAGGCCGTCCCCGGCGTGCGCGGGCTGATCCTGCGCCGCGACGGCTCCGTGCGCCGCAAGGAGAAGCTCCCGCGCGAGGAGCCCGAGCTGCTGGGCGAGATCCCCGACCCCGCCTGGGCCGAGGAGGGCGGCCTGCGCTTCGTGCTCGATCCGGTGGGCGGCCTCAAGGGCGGCTGGTTCTGGGACCAGCGCGACAACCGCGCCTGGCTGCGCGGCGTGGCGCGGGGACGGCGCGTGCTGGACATCTTCTGCCACAGCGGCGGCTTCGCGCTGCAGGCCGCCGCGGGGGGCGCGAGCCAGGTGCTGGGCCTCGATCGCTCCGAGCCCGCCCTCGCGCTCGCCCGGGCCAGCGCCGACGCCAACCGCCTCCGCGAGCGCTGCCGCTTCCAGGCGCTCGAGCTCATGCGCCCGGGCAAGGGCGGTCCCGGCTGGCCGCACGGCCAGTGGGACCTGGTGGTGCTCGACCCGCCGGCCCTCGCGAAGGAGCGCGACGAGGCCGAGTCAGCCCTCGGCGCCTACGAGCATCTCAACCGGCGCGCGGCGGGCCGCGTGGCGCCGGGGGGCATCCTCCTCACCTGCTCTTGCACCTACCCGGTGGAGGAGCGTGTCTGGCGCGGGCGCGTGCTGCGCGCCGTGGGCAAGGCCGGACGCCAGGCCCGCGTGATCTACACCGGCGGGCAGGGCGGCGATCACCCGGAGCTGCCCGGCATGCCCGAGACGCGCTACCTCAAGGTGCTCGGCCTGCAGCTGGACTAGGCGCCGCGCGCCGCGCCGCGGCGGCTCAGCGCGACGCCCAGCAGCACCAGCAGCGTCGACAGCGCGACGAGCACGCTGGGCGCGGCGGGCAGGTCGAAGCGCACCGAACCCATCAGGCCGAGCAAGCAGGCGGCGAAGGCGAAGGTCCAGCCCACGGCCAGCGCGCGGCCCGTGCGCTCGCTCGCCATCAGTCCGGCCACCGCGGGGATCACCAGCAGCCCGAAGACCAGCAGCACCCCCGCGATCTGCACGCTGGACGTCACCACCACGCCGAAGAGCGCATAGAACAGGAAGTCCCACCAGAACAGCGAGCGGCCGCGGCGGCGGGCGTCCTCCGGCGCGCTCGTGATCTCGAAGAAGGGCCGGCGCAGGAGCCAGTGCGCGACGCCGATCGCCGCGTAGAGCACGGCCGTCTTGGTGATGTGCCGCGGGTCGACGGTGAACAGCGCGCCGACCAGCGTCTCCTTCAGGTGCTCGGGGCCGGCGGGGCTCTTCTCCAGCGTCAGGAAGACCGCCGCCTGCGCCGTGGCGAAGACGATCCCGATGAAGGCCTCCAGCGGCACCTGCCGCCGCGCCTGCGTCCGCAGCCAGGCGAAGCAGGCGGCGCCCACCAGGGTCATGCCCAGCGCCATGGCGTAGGTCTCGACGGGATGCTCGTGGCGGCCCAGCATCACGGCCACCGCCACGCCCAGCGCGGCCATCTGCGCCAGGGCGAGATCGACGAAGATCACGCCCCGGCGCACCACGTGAAAGCCCAGGTAGGCGTGGATGCCGGCCAGCAGGAAGCAGGCGAGGAGGGCCGTGCGGAAGAAGGGAAGGCTCATGATCTCGAGCATGCTGGCTCCTCCTGGCTAGTCGCCGGCGATGGCCGACACCACCGCGCGGAAGTGGTCCAGGGTGCTGCCCGGAGTCACGTCGTCGCAGGACGGCGAGACCTTGGCGACGCGGAGCGGCGTCTGCCGGGCGAGGAAGGCGGGGGCGTCGTCGGAGTAGTAGGGCTCCTGCAGCAGCACGCGGATGCCCTGCCGCTGGATGAGCGTCACCAGCTCCTGCAGGTGGCCGGCCGTGGGCGGAATGCCCGGCACCGGCTCCACGTGCGCGGGCACGCTGAGGCCCATGGCGTCGGTGAAGTAGATCCACGAGGCGTGGTAGGTGAGGATCTGCCGCGTGGGCAGCGACGCCAGGCGGGCGATGCCGTCGGCGCGCGCGGCCTCGCAGTCGGCGGCGAAGGCCGTGGCGCGGGCGCGGTAGTCGCCGGCGTGCGCGGGGTCGAGACGGGCCAGCGCCTCGGCGATGTCCAGCGCCACGAGGCCCTCGTTGTGCGGGTCGAGCCAGTAGTGCGGGTTGCCGTTGGGGTGGACGTCTCCCTGGCGGGCGTCCACCCGCGTCGTGGGGACCTCGAGCGGTGAGACGTGCGCCGAGCAGTCCAGCACCGTGAGCTTGCCGCTGCGCGAGCCGTCGATGATCTGATCGGCCCACTGATCCAGCGACAGCCCCACCTTCAGGTAGAGCTGCGCCCTGGACACCCGCACCATGTAGGAAGGCAACACCTCCACGCGGTGGGGGTCGCTGCCGGGCCGCGCGATCGCGGCCACCTCCACCTGGTCGCCGCCCACGCTGGCGGCGATGGAGCCGAGATCGGTGGTGGAAGCCACCACGCGAAGCTTGGCCGCCGCCGGCGTCGCCAGCGCGAGAGCGAGCAGCCCCAGCAGGAGGCCGCGGAGTCGGTTCGTGTTCATGCTGTTCCTCCCGTCTAGAACTGGTGGGCCTTGTGCGGCCCCATGGAGTAGATGATGCGAAGGGTGAGGGTGTTCACCGCGTCGTGCGATTCCTCACCCGGCGACGTGGCGGGCTGCACGCGACGCCAGTCGAGGCGCAGCAGCGTGGTCTCCTCCATCACGGCGAAGCCGCCGAAGAGGCCCACGGACGCGTTCCAGTCCTTGTTGGCGTCGTCCTGCTGGAAGCGCTCGAACGACGCCCCGAGGTTCCAGCGCAGCGCGAAGTTGTAGTCGGCGAAGGCGTACCAGCCCCAGGGATCCACGGTGTCGTGGGCGTAGTGGCCGGTGTCGGGATCCAGGCTGGCGTCCTCGCGGTGTAGCGCCATCGCCTCGGCCTGCAGCAGGAGGTAGGCGCGTTCGCCGCGCCAGAGCTTGGCCTTGGCGTCGGCGCCGAGCACCCGCGTGCGGGTCCCCGCCGCCACGTTGTTGGTGCCCTCGGTGGCCGACAGACCGAGTTCCAGTCCCGACCGCTCTCCCAGCAGCGAGAAGGCGCTGAGGCGGGCGAGCACGGCCGGACGGGACTCGGTCTCCTCCTCGACCTCGTCGAGCCCGCGGCGGAAGCTGTCGCCCTGGAGCAGTTCGGCGGTCGCGACCACCGACAGCTCGCCCGGCGCGGGCAGGCGCAACGACGCCTGCAGGCCCGTATCGTTGAGCGACTCCTCGCCCGGCAGGAACGCGGCCAGCAAGCCGAAACGCTCGGCGAAGGGCAGGGAGTGGGGATGCTGGGTGTTCAGCTTGCCGAACTCCAGCCGGTGCTTGCCCAGCTTGAGGGCGAGGCCGAGCGGGACGCCGCGGAGCACTTCGACGTAACCCTCCTCCAGCTCGAGCCCTTCCTCGGCGTAGGCGAAGGTGAAGCTGCCGCGGGCGTATGGATTGAGATAGTCCTCGACGACGATTTCGGTCTCGCCCACGTCGAGGCGGACGCGTCCCCTGTCGGGACCCTCCTCGTCGCTGATCGTGAACTGCGGCTGACCGATGACCGAAAGCTTCGGATTGACGACTCCGGCGCGAACGCACGGAGCGAGCAGCAGCAGCGCCGCAAGGGCGACGCCGCGGGCCTGGATGGACATGGGACCTCCCGTGACCACAGGGTGCGCGCAGGTGCCATCCACCGGCGGGGCCGGCGGGGCGTGATGTCTGGCGTGGAATCGGGTCAGGCGGTGGGAGGGCCCCGGGTGCTGGGGCGGGAGAGGGGCAGCGCCGCGAGGCGCGGGGTGGCGTCCTCGGGCAGGACCTCGCGGGGCGCGCTCAGCGGCGCGACGAGCACCGGCGGCACGGCGTCCATGACCTGGAAGCCGTGGAAGAGCCAGCAGGTGGCGTGGTGACCGCTCTCGCCGTGTTCCGGCGGGCCGGCATGCACCAGCAGGTCGTGGGTGCCCTGCCCCGCCAGCCACAGGGACAGCAGCAGGAGCAGGGCGAGGGCGAGGCCCCCGCGACGTTGGCGCGCTTCGAGCATGGCCGCAGGGTAGTCATCCCGGGCGCGCCGGGCAAGCGGCCCCTCCCTGAACCCGGAAAAGAAATCAGCAAACAGGCGAATTTCGGGGCTTGTCCTCCGAGTTAGCTTGGGCTAAGTTCCCTCTCGCAGCGCCTCGAACCCCTCACCGGACGGCAAGATGGCCCACATTGGCGACCTCGGCGAAAGCCTCGAAGACTACCTCGAGATCATCCTGCAGCTCGTGCAGGAAAAGGGCGAGGCGCGGGCCAAGGACATCGCCCGGGCCAAGGGCGTGCGCATGGCCAGCGTCACCGGCGCGCTGCGGCGCCTGGCCGCCGAGGGGCTCATCGACTACCGCGCGCGGGAGACGGCCACGCTCACCGAGTCCGGCCACGAGCTGGCCAATCGGGTGCTGCAGCGGCACGAGTTCATCACGCGCTTCTTCACGGAGATCCTGGGCGTGAGCCGCGAGACGGCGGGTCGCGACGCCTGCTCGATCGAGCACGTCATCAGCCTGGAGACGCTGGATCGGCTGGCGGGCTTCGTGGAGTTCCTGCACGGCTGTCCGCGCGCGGGCGACGGGCTCGTGCAGCGCTTCAAGGACTGTTACGACGCGGGCCGCCGTGAGCTGAACGGGCAGGGGGGCGTGCCGCTGTCCTGCCGAAGCGGCGCCTGCCTGGAGGGCTTCGGCCCGGATGCCGTCGGCCTCTTCAGCCGCGACGCCGAGGTGACCACGCTCGACCGTCTGCAGCCCGGCCAGCGCGGCCGGGTGGTGAACGTCCGCGCGGCCACGGAAATCCGGCAGCGCCTGCTGGACCTGGGCCTGCTGCCCGGCGTGGAGGTCGCGCTGCACCGCGTGGCGCCGCTGGGCGATCCCATCGACATCAAGCTGAAGGGCTTTCACCTGTCGCTGCGCAAGGCAGAGGCGGCGACCATCGGCGTGGAGCGGGTCTGAACATGGCGGGCATCCCCAGCGAACTCCTGCGCAATCGCGAGCTGACGGTGGCCCTGGCGGGCAACCCCAACTCGGGCAAGACCAGCCTCTTCAACCGCCTCACCGGCGGCCACCAGCACGTGGGCAACTACCCCGGCGTGACGGTGGAGAAGAAGTGGGGGCGTCTGCGCGGCGTGGGCGGGCCGATGAACGTCGTGGACCTGCCCGGCACCTACAGCCTCAACGCCCGCAGCGACGAGGAGCGCGTCGCCCGCCGCTTCCTGCTCGACGAACGCCCGGACGTGGTGGTGGACGTCGTCGACAGCTCCAATCTCGAGCGCAACCTCCACCTGGCCGTGCAGCTCATGGAGCTGGAGGTCAACTTGGCGCTCGTGCTGAACATGTCCGACGTGGCCCACTCCCAGGGCCAGCGCCTGGACCTGACCCGCCTCGGCGAACTCACCGGGGCCGTGGTGGCCGAGACGGTGGGGCACCGGGGCGGGGGCATCGACGCGCTGAAGCAAAGGCTGCGGGACGCCGCGGCCCGCCCCGCGCGCTCGCCCCGCGTGGACTACGGCGACGACCTGGAGCGCGAGATCGAGCTGCTGCAGGACTGGGTGTCCGGGCTGGACGACCTGCGCTTCCCCCTGCGCTACGCGGCGATCAAGCTGCTGGAAGGCGACATGGAAGTGCTCGCCGCCGTGGAGGCGCGCGTCCCCGACCGCGACGCCCTGCGCGAGCACCTGAACGGCGTGAACGAGCGCCTGCAGCGGAAGTACAAGGACACGGCCGCGGTGCTCATCGCCGACCGGCGCTACGGCTTCGCGGCCGGCCTCGCGCGCGAGGTCACCCGGCGCCCGGCGCGCGTGGACCGCGTGACCGAGAGCGAGCGCATCGACGCCGTTCTCACCCATCGCCTGCTGGGCCTGCCCATCTTCCTGTTCTTCATGTACGGCCTCTTCTGGCTCACCTTCACCCTGGGCGCGCCGCTGATGGACGGGATCGACGCGGCCTTCGGCTGGCTCTCCGGCGTCGTCAGCGGCGCCTGGCCGGTCGGCCACGGCGGCTGGCTGCGGAGCCTGCTGGTGGACGGGGTGATCGGCGGCGTGGGCGGCGTGCTCGTCTTCCTGCCGAACATCGTGCTGCTCTTCCTCGGCATCAGCCTGCTCGAGGACACGGGCTACATGGCGCGGGCCGCCTTCATCATGGACCGGGTGATGCACCGCTTCGGCCTGCACGGGAAGAGCTTCATCCCCATGCTCATCGGCTTCGGATGCACGGTGCCGGCCATCATGGCCACGCGGGCGCTGCCCAGCCGGCGCGACCGTCTCGTGACCATGATGATCCTGCCTTTCATCTCCTGCGGCGCGCGTCTGCCCATCTACCTGCTGCTCATTCCCGCGTTCTTCCCGCGGGCCTGGCACACGCCGGTGCTCTTCGGGCTCTACCTGCTCGGCCTGCTGCTGGGGCTCGTGGTGGCGCGGATCCTCAGCCGCAGCGTGCTGGCGGGGCTGGCGACGCCCTTCGTCATGGAGCTGCCGCCCTACCGGCGGCCGACGACGCGCAGCATCGGCATCCACGTCTGGCAGCGCGCGTGGATGTACCTGCGCAAGGCGGGGACGATCATCCTCGGCATCTCGGTGCTGCTCTGGTTCCTGATGAGCTTTCCCCGGCCGGCGAGCTTCCGGGTGGACACGAGCGGGGCGGCGGCCTCGATGGGGCAGAGCGAACTCGCCGCGGCGCGCGCGGCGGAGGCGCTGGAGTACTCCCTGGCCGGGCGCATCGGCCGCGCGATCCAGCCGGTGATGGCCCCGCTGGGCTTCGACTGGCGCATCAACACGGCCTTCCTCGGCGCCTTCGCGGCGAAGGAGGTCTTCGTCGCGCAGCTCGGGATCATCTTCTCCATGGGCGAGGTGGACGAGAGCTCGGCGGGACTTCGCCAGGCGCTCACGCGCCACTACAGCCCGCTGCAGGGGCTGTCCATCCTCGTCTTCGCGCTGCTGGCCACGCCCTGCATGGCCACCTTCGCGATCTCCCGGCGGGAGTCGGGGCGCTGGGCCTTCGCCGCCGCGCAGTGGCTGGGCCTGACGGGGATGGCCTACCTCTTGTCGCTCATCATCTTCCAGCTGGGTTCGCGGCTGCTCTCCTAGCGCGGCGCCCTGCCGCGAGTGTCGCCCGTAGATGACATATCGCGAAAAGGGAGGAATCGGTAAACGACATTCTCCCTATACCTGCGCTTCATCTGCTATAATCGACCGGTCACTGGCCACGTATACCGGAACTGGCAGGATGCCTGCGGGAGGCTTGACGATGCGGAACGGGCTTGCCCTTCACGCGCTTGTCACGGCCCTGCTCCTCGCAGTTGGGGCAGCGCCTTCACTGGCCCACGAGGCCTTCTCACAGAATCCCGATCCCGCCCACGGCCCCGTGCCGAACTTCCCGCGCACGGATCTGCTCCAGGAGAGCTTCGAGGCCGGCGTGCCGCCGACGGGATGGGCGATCATCCAGCTGGGCAGCAGCAACACGTGGGAGGCGACGAGCAACTACGTCCATTCGGGCGACTTCTCCGCCTACGTGCGCTACGGCCCCCAGGGCTCGCCCCAGGACGAGTACCTGGTCACGCCGGCGCTCGACTTCTCGGCCTTCGCCTCGGCCTACCTCGAGTTCTACGAGCAGCAGCAGTACTGGCCGGGTTACGGCGAGCACCACTACATCGGCGTCAGCACCACCAGCCAGACCGATCCCGCCGAGTTCACGATGCTCGTGGACTGGACGCCCGCCAACCACGCCATCGACGGCTTCGCCAGCGACCCCGAGGTGGTCGACCTGAGCGCCTACGCGGGCGAGGACACGGTCTACGTCTGCTTCCGCTACCAGGGCACCTACGCCGACAACTGGTACATCGACGACGTGCGCGTCTACGAACCCTTCGACCACGACCTGGTGCTGGCCACGCTTGCTCCCGGCGACGCGCAGTTCGGCGATGGCGACCCGCTCCAGCCGCAGGTGCACGTGCTCAACCGGGGCACGAACGCCGAGGACTTCGACCTGGTCCTCCAGATCGAGGAGTCCGGCGCGCTCGTCTACCAGGAGACGCAGTCGCTGCACCTGGAGATCGGCGAGGGGCAGGACGTCAGCTTTCCCGACTTCCTGGTCGCGGCGGGCAACTACTACCGCCTGCACGCCGAGGCGCAGCTCGCCAGCGAGGAGCACCCCGAGGACAACGTCCTCGACCGGGTCTGCAACAGCTACACGCAGCGCCACACGCCGCTGGGCTGGATCCACACGAACGCGGGCTGCAGCTACTGCGCGCCCATCGAGTACGGCTTCGACGACTGGCTGCCCAGCCAGGGCGACTCCGTGGCCATGATCCGCTGCCACACCTGGTGGCCCAACGGCGGCGACATCATGTACCTGCAGAACGTCATCCAGAATCACACGCTGATCCTGGACTACGGGGCGGACTACACGCCGCACTTCTGGGTGGACGGCATCGTGGACGCGGGCTATTCCACCAACCCGCCCGACTACATCGAGCCCTTCGACGCACGCAAGGCGGTGCTCAGCCCCGGGCTGATCGGCCTGCACTGGCGCCCGGCGGACTCCACGCTGGTGACCTGCCTCGACCTGATCGAGCCCCTGGACCCGGCGGGCGACTACCGGCTGCAGGTGGCCGTCACCGAGGACAGCATCTACTTCGCCGGCGGGAACGGGCACAACGTCCACAACCAGGCGCTGCGGCGGATCTTCCCCGTGGATCTGTCGGGGCTGCCGGTTCAGCCCGAGACGGGCATCCAGACCTTCAGCACCGTGATCACCCCCGAGTCCTTCTGGAT
Source organism: Candidatus Latescibacterota bacterium (assembly GCA_020633725.1). Lineage (NCBI taxonomy): Bacteria > Pseudomonadati > Candidatus Latescibacterota > Candidatus Latescibacterota bacterium. Next base: position 237,703 of record JACKDC010000003.1, on the reverse strand, counting down.
CCGCCGCAACATGAACGCGACCGTCTTCCTGCAGGACGCGAACAGCCGCCGCATCTGGCAGGCGAGCGGCGGCCGCCTGAACGACCTGGTGGGCCAGCTTCGCATCGAGCCGTCGGTCTGCAGCTTCTACCCCGGCGAGCTGTGCACGCTGCAGGTGGTGATCGACCCCAGCCAGATCCCGGTGAAGGGCGTCGACGTGGTCATCGATTTCGACGAGAGCCTGGTGGAACTGCAGGGCATCGAGCCCGGCGACTGGATCGGCAGCTCCGGCCTCACCGACTACTTCTTCGACTACACGGCAAGCGACAGCACGGTGGCCCACTTCTCAATGGCCTTCCTCGACGGCACGCGCGGCGAGGTCGGCGAACTGGCGCGCCTGATCTTCAGGGGCGTGGCCACGGGCGTCTCGCCGCTGACCTTCACGCTGGAGAAGGTGCGGGACGTCAGCAACACCGAACTCGGCTACACCACCAGCGAGAACGACTCGCTGATCGTGCTGATGGACCTCACCGCCACCGAAGAGCAGCCCGAGGCCGCGCCGCTCGCGCTGCGCCTCCTGGGCAACCGCCCCAATCCCTTCAATCCCAGCACCGAGATCGCCTTCACCCTGCCCCAGGCCGGGCTCTGGCACGTGCTCGTCTACGACGCGTCGGGGCGGCGAGTGCGCACGCTGGCGGATGGCTGGCTGGAGGCGGGCACGCAGCGTCTGCGCTGGGACGGACTCGACGACCGCGGCGCGAGCGCCAGCAGCGGTCTCTACCTGCTGCGCGTCGCCGGCCCGGCCGGTCAGGTGACGGGGAAGATGGTGCTCCTGAAGTAGCGAGCTTGTGTCCTCTCGCGCCCCGCTTCGAAGGGGCGCGACCCGGACACAAGTCTCGCTTGCGTGGCAGAGCAGAGGGGCGCGACCCGGACACAAGTCTCGCTTGCGTGGCAGAGAGCAGGACGGCGGTCGCTAGCGCCTCATCCGGCTCGCCGCACCGACGCCCCGGGCGCGTAGGCCGCGTGGATCTCCTCGAAGTTCCAGAACTCGATGGCCGGGTCGCTCTTGCGGACCGCGTCGATGGTGTCCTGCACCAGGCGCAGGCTGGCCTCGCTGTTGTGGTAGCGGTGATGCAGCAGCCAACCGATGGCGTTGATGTGCCGCTTGGCCTCCTCGAAGCGCTGCATGAGCTCGTCGACGGAGAAGAACGTGCACTCCTGGCTGCCGTAGTGGCCGTAGTAGCTGTCGATGTAGGTGATCGCCATGTCGATGGTGAAGGTGCTCGTCCCCGGGTAGATCTCCAGGTGGTGGCTGATGTGGCGATTCATGATCTGCCCCTTGCCCATCAGGCGGCCGAGGGCGTAGAAGAGGCGGCGTGAGCGGCGCGGATTGTAGTGCCCGTTGAAGACCTTGTAGCCCAGGGCGTCCACCGCGCGGATGGCGTCCTGGTTGTAGGGACCGTAGGGAAAGTTCATCGCCGAGAACCACTGGTCGCCGAAGCGCGCGTCCATGATGTCCTGTCCGCGCTTGAGGTCCTCGTACTGCTCGCGGTAACCGCGCTTGCCGCCGAACTCCCCGTCGTAGTGCTTGGTGTGGTTGTAGCCGTGCTGCATGATCTCGAGCAGCCGGCCGTGCTGCGCCTTCTTCTCGAGCAGCCAGTCGACGCAGTCGTCGGTGACGTTCCCCGGCTCCACCGCGTGGATGATCGGGATCTCCGCCGCGAAGAAGAGCTCGCTGAGCGCGATCAGCTCCGGCGTCAGCTCGTTGACGTCGTCGTTGCGGAAGAAGGCGATGACCGGCTCGCGGCCACCGTCGCCACGGATGTCCTGAGGCATGCTGCTAGGCTCCCTCGATCAGTCGCTCGTAGATGCCGATGCTTCGCTCGGCCAGGAGAGCGAGGGAGAAATCCGTTTCCACCCTCCGTCGGCCCGCCTTGCCCAGCTCTCTGGCAAGCCCTGGATTTTGCAAGAGCTGTTCCACCCGCTCGGCGATCGCGTCGGGATCGCGGCTTGGCAGCAGCTGACCGGTTTCGCCCTCGCGGACGAGCTCGGCATTGCCCCCGGCGGCCGTCGCCAGCACGGGCAGACCGACGGCCATGGACTCCAGGATCATGTTGGAGAGGCCTTCGCTTCGGCTGGTGAGCAGCGCCAGATCCGCGGCGGCGAGCAGCGCGGGGACGTCGTCCCTGTCGCCTGCCATCCAGAGACCGGGGTCCGGTTCGGTGGCGAGCCACCGTCGCAGGTCGGGCCCCAGGTCGCCGTCTCCCACCAGCCAAAACCGAGCAGCAGGCAGATTCTGACGCACTTTTCGTCCCACCGCCAGAAAAAGTCGCGGATCTTTTATGGGGTGGAGCCTGGCCACCATGATCACCACCGGATCGTCCGGCCCCACGCCCAGCGCGGCCCGGACGCGCTCCCTGGCCGCGGGGTCCGGGCGGTAGCGCTCGGCGTCCACGCCGTTGGGCAGCAGCAGCTGCCACGCGCGGCCGGGGTCGTGCACCCGCGCCAGGTAGGCGTTTCGCCCCTGTACGGAGTTGTGGATGACCCGTGACGTCCCCGCCGCCAGCAGGCGCTCCAGCAGGGCGTCGCCGGGACCCACCTGATAGCCCATGTCGCGCAGGGTGGCCAGCACCGGCGTCTGGCCGCTCAGGCAGGCCGCCAGGCGCCCCACGTGGTTCGCCTTCACGAGCCAGGTCTGGAGGATGTCCGGCGGGCGCCGCCGCAGCAGCCGCGCGAGCGCCAGGAACTGGCCGATGGGCCCGCCGTGATCGCGCCGGTCCAGCGCGCGCACGGCGCAGCCTGCCTCCTGGAAGGCCGGCGCCAGCGCGCCGCCCGCCTTCAGCGCGACCACCTCCTGTTCGAAGCGGCCGGCCGGCAGCCCGCGGACGAGCGCGAGCAGCTGGCGTTCGGCGCCGCCCCGATCGAGCTGGGTGATGACGTGGAGGATGCGGATCATGCGGGTCCCGTCCCGCCGCGGCGGGACGGCCGCGGGCCGCCCCAGTGTAGCCGCGAGCGGCGAGCCTGCAACGAAAATGCCGCGGGTCAGCCCGCGCGGCGGTCGAGGGTGTAGAAGGCGTCCACGATCAGCGTGGCGGCGTGCTCCGTGTCCATCTGCTCCATGTTGACGATCAGATCGTAGTGGTCCAGCTCCTGCCCCGCCTGGAGGAAGTGGGTGCGCAGGAAGTCACGGCGGCGCTGATCCAGCTCGCGCAGCGCCCGCGCGGCCTCGCGGGGCTCCAGGCCCTGGTGACGCCCCAGCGCGGCCAGGCGGTGCCCGGGCGGGGCCGTCACCATGACACGCAGGCCCGCCGACGGCGGCAGGATGAAGTTCGCCCCGCGCCCCACGATGACCGCGTTCCCGTGCAGCGCCAGCGTGAGCAGCACGCGCTTGAGGTGGCGCAGGTAGCCGACGTTGCCCAGGGAGCTAGTGTCGAGGGTGGTCTGGATGAGGTCGTCCATGGCGCTGCGGCTGTGCTCGTCGAGGCTGGCGACGAACTTGCCGAGCACCCTGGCGTCGCGGGCGATGTGATCGACGATCTCCCGGTCGAAGAGCTCCCAGCCCAGCAGCTGGGCCGCCCGGGCGGCGACCGCGTCGCCGCCGGCGTAGGGCAGGCGGCTGACGCTCAGGTAAGGCCCGAGCTGGGCCGCGTCCGTGCCCTGCTCGCGGCGGCGGCGCTGGCTCACCTCCCGGCGCAGCTCCCAGCTCTGCAGATGGCGCCCGACGATCTTGTCCAGGTCGGGAGTCCGGTAGCTCCGCATCACCGCACCTCCGCCATCTCCCAGTCTAGCCTGGCTTCGGACGCTGGCAAGCGGTACCTTGTGCCGCGGATTCTGTATCTGCTCAAGGCCGATGCTCTCACCGACTGCATCTTCCACCCTAGGCCGCGTACGCAAGCGAGTGCCGCCGATTGACGCCCAGCGCCGGTGTCTCGTCCTCGCCGGCGTAGGTCGTAGCCCAACTCGCCGGCAGCTCGATCCGGGTCCTGAACAACCGCTCCGATAGGATCTCCGGCACACGCAGCAAGCGGTCGGTCAGCCCCTTCAGCATCGCCGGGCTCACCGGCGGCCCCTTCTCGTGCCGACGCTTCACGCAATTCCGCCAGACTACCAGGATCCAAAGCCGCAGTGCTGAGGCGTTCCGCCGCTTTGACCAGGCGATCGTCTCCCGCCGGTGGTTCGCGCTGCTGTGGCGGATCAGCAGGTCCAGCAGATTGACTTCGAAGAGGTCGTTGTCGGCGTCCCGGCGCGCCGTCGAGGGCGTGATGTGGTGCGCAAACCTCACCTTCAGCGGCAGCATGGCCCGCGGGTAGGCCGGGTGGTCGTCGCTGCGGAGTTCCAGCCGATCCAAACCCCGGCAGACGATCCGCAGCAGCTCGCGAACGCCCTTCTCCACGGCCTTCCGGTCGGGTCTTCCCCAGCGCTCCTCGAGTTCCGCGCGGCGCTTCTTCTGATCCGAGCGCATTCGACCCTTTCGGCGGAGCGGGCTGTCGGTGAAGCCGAAGGCGAAGCTGCTCTCGGCCTCGACGGCCAGGTTGTGGTGGAAGGGGAAGTACTGGCTGTACTCGAAGGTCTCGAAGCCGTCGACTACAACGGCTCCCCGCGGTCTACAGCGCTCGAGGAGCCTGGTTTGGTAGAGCAGGCAGTGCCTCCCCAATCGAGCCAGCTGGCGATCCACGGTACTCGGCGCCACACCCAGATCCCGGGCGATCTGCCGATTGGCCATGCCGCCGACGGTCTTCATGAAGAGCCTGGGCAGGACGTCCGGCCGCTTGAGCCAGTAGCGGGTCGAGAAGGTCTGGGTACTGAAGGAGCGCCTGCAGTCGGTGCACTGGAAACGCTGGATGCAGTGCGGCTTGACGGCCCGGTAGTAGACGCCCTGGCGTTTGAAGGGCCAGCGGCCGTCCAAGATCCGGTGGTACTTGCAGTTGGGATTGGGGCAGAAGGGCGGCTGCCAGCTCTGGCGGAGAATCGTGGGCTTGTTCATGGCCTGGCCCCGGCAGGACCCGGGCCAGCTACAACATCGGCGGCACAAGGTAGACCTTTCCCCCGGCGGGCGTGCAGACTAGGATGGGGGCCCTTCCGGAGGTCCACATGCCGCGGGACACCCTGCCCAGCGCCTTCAGCTTCGCCGGCTTCGATCGGCTCATGCCCTTCCGCATCCGGGACATCCTCCTGGTCTCGAGCCTCTACGACTCATTCGTGATCGAGCAGGACGGGCGGCTCACCGAACTCCTGCTCAGCGAGTACGCTCAGCTCAACCTGAGCTACGCGCCGCTGGTCACGCGCGTCTCCTCGGGCGAGGAGGCCCTGGCGCGGCTGAGGGACCAGCGCTTCGATCTGGTCATCACCATGACCCGGCTCGGCGACATGGCCGTTCGCGACTTCGGCCGCCGGGCCAAGCTGGCGCGCCCGGACATCCCCGTGGTGCTGCTGGTCTACAACACCCGCGAGCTGGCGATCCTCGGGGAGCAGGAGCTCAAGCCCGACATCGACCGCGTCTTCGCCTGGCGCGGGGACGCGCGCATCCTGCTGGCCATCATCAAGTGCATCGAGGACTCGGTGAACGCCGCCGGCGACGCCTTCGAGGGCCAGGTCCGCTGCATGCTGCTGGTGGAGAACTCGGTGCGCTTCTACTCCAGCTACCTGCCCATGATCTACACGGAGCTGATGCGCCAGACCCAGGGGCTCATGGCCGACGGCATCGACCTCATGGACAAGCTCCTGCGCATGCGCGCGCGGCCGAAGATCCTGCTGGCGGAGAACTTCGAGGAGGCCCAGCGGCTCTACGACCTCTTCGCCGACTACATGCTCTGCGTCATCACCGACGCCGGCTTCGAGCGCGAGGGCGTGCTCGACCCGCGCGCGGGGGTGGAGTTCATCCGCGGGGTGCGTCACGCGGACCCGGACCTGCCGGTGCTGCTCCAGTCCTCGGACGAGAACCGCGCCCAGGAGGCCTACGCGCTGGGCGTGGGCTTCCTGCACAAGGGCTCGCCCACCCTGCTCGCGGATCTGCGCGGCTTCATGAAGGCCAACCTCGGCTTCGGCGACTTCGTCTTCACGCTGCCCAACGGCAGCGTGGTGGGACGCGCCAGCGATCTCACGGCCATGTCGCGACTGCTCAAGGAGGTGCCCGGCGACTGCATCCGCTACCACGCCCGACGCAACCACTTCTCCAACTGGTTCATGGCCCGCACCGAGTTCGAGCTGGCGCTGCGGATCCGTCCGGTGAAGGTGAGCGAGTTCGCCGACAACGAAGAGCTGCGCGACTACCTGCGCGCCACGCTGAGCGAGTACCGCAAGCTGATGGCCCGGGGCCGGGTGGCCGACTTCTCCCGCCAGCACTTCGACACCAGCAGCAGCTTCGTGCGCATCGGCGCGGGCTCGCTGGGCGGCAAGGGGCGTGGCCTGGCCTTCGTCGACGCCCTGCTCTCGCGCTACGACTTCCGCGAGCGCTATCCCAGCGTGCGGATCACCGTGCCGGAGAGCGCGGTGCTGGCGACGGGCGTCTTCGACCAGTTCATGGAGGAGAACGGGCTGCTGTCCCGCGCGCTGGCCGCCAGGGACGACGCCGAGGTGGCCGAGCTCTTCGTCCGCGCGCGCCTGCCGCTCGAGGTGCGCGACGACCTGACGGCCTTCCTCGAGGAGGTTCACTACCCGCTGGCCGTGCGCTCGTCGAGCCTGCTGGAGGACAGCCAGCACCAGCCCTTCGCGGGCGTCTACACGAGCCACATGCTCTGCAACAACCATCCCGACGACGACGTCCGCCTGGACCAGCTCTGCCACGCCGTGAAGCTGATCTACGCCTCCACCTACTTCGCCGGCGCGAAGGCCTACCTGCGCGGCACGCCCAACCGCATCGAGGAAGAGAAGATGGCGGTGATCGTCCAGCGCGTGGTGGGCGAGCGGCACGACGATCTGCTCTACCCCACCATCGCGGGGGTGGCGCAGTCCTACAACTTCTACCCGGTGTTCGGCGAGAAGCCCGAGGAGGGTTCGGCGACCGTCGTGCTCGGCCTCGGCAAGGGCGTGGTGGAGGGCGAGCGGAGCCTCTGGTTTTCCCCTGCGCACCCGCGCAAGCTGCCGCAGTTCGGGAGCACGGCGGACATCCTGAGGAGCAGTCAGCGGGAGTTCTGGGCGCTGGATCTCAGCCAGCCGGACACCTTCGCCAGCACCGACGGCAACGCCGGCCTCGTGCGTCAGGATCTCGACCGCGCCGAGCGCGACGGCACGCTGGGCATGGTGGCGTCCACATACATGGCCGACAACGACGCGGTCTACGACGGCATCTCCCGGCCCGGCGTGCGGCTCATCACCATGGCCGGCGTGCTGAAGACCGACCGCTTCCCGCTGCCCGCGCTGCTCGGCGAGCTGCTGGGCCTCGGCAGCCGGGGGATGGCCTCGCCGGTGGAGATCGAGTTCGCGGCCCAGCCCGGCGGCGGGGGCGCGCCCGCCGAGTTCGCCCTGCTGCAGATTCGTCCGCTGGTGGTTGGGCGCGAGGAGATCGACATCGACGCCCGCCTCGCCGAGGGCGGCCGCACGATCATCCGCTCGGACGCCGTGATGGGCAACGGGGCGGTGGAGGGCGTGCGCGACCTGATCTTCGTCCACCCCGACCGCTTCGACCGCGGCCGCACGCCGGACGTGGCGCGCGAGATCCGCGCCCTCAACGAGAAGCTGGCCGCCGAGGAACGCAACTACCTGCTGCTCGGGCCGGGGCGCTGGGGCTCGCGCGACCGCTGGCTCGGCATCCCCGTGGCCTGGGCGGACATCAGCTGGGCGCGGGTGATCGTGGAGACTGGCATGGCCGACATCGCCGTGGAGCCCAGCCAGGGCAGCCATTTCTTCCACAACCTGACCAGCTTCGAGGTGGGCTACTTCACGGCCCACGAGGGCAAGGCGGGCGCGCTGGTCAACTGGGACTGGCTGCTGGAGCAGCCGGTGGCCGAGGAGACGGGCTTCCTGCGGCATCTGCGGCTCGAGCGTCCGCTGGCGGTGTATCTCGATGGGCGCCATGGACGCGGCGTGGTGCTGGAGCCCTAGGCCGCAGGGCACGAGAAAGGGCGGGACGCCTCGGCGCCCCGCCCGTCATCGTCAGGATCGATGTCGCCTCGCGGCTTACACCAGGCCCTGGTCCAGCATGGCGTCGGCCACCTTGATGAAGCCCGCGATGTTCGCGCCCTTCACGTAGTTGACCCACTTGCCCTCGGTGCCGTGCTCGACGCAGGCCGCGTGGATGTCGCGCATGATCTTGTGCAGGCGCTGATCCACTTCCTCGCGCGTCCAGCTGAGGCGCATGCTGTTCTGGCTCATCTCCAGACCGCTGGTGGCCACGCCGCCGGCGTTGGCCGCCTTGCCCAGACCGTAGAGGATCTTGGCCTTCTGGTAGACGTCGATCGCCTCGGGCGTGCTCGGCATGTTGGCGCCCTCGGAGACGCAGATGCAGCCGTTGTCGATGAGGGTCTTGGCCTCGTCGGCGTTGACCTCGTTCTGCGTGGCGCTGGGCAGGGCCACGTCGCACTTGATGCCCCAGGGACGCTGGCCGGCGTAGTACTTGACGCCGTACTTCTCGGCGTACTCGCTGATGCGGCCGCGCTTCACGTTCTTGAGGTGCATGATGTAGGCGAGCTTCTCCGGGGTGATCCCGTCCGGATCGTGGATGAAGCCGCCGCTGTCGGACGCGGTGACCACCTTGCCGCCGAGCTGCAGCACCTTCTCGGTGGCGTACTGGGCCACGTTGCCGGAGCCGGACACCGTGCAGGTCTTGCCCTTGATGCTGTCGCCCACGCGGTTCAGCATCTCCTCGGCGAAGTAGACCTGGCCGTAGCCGGTGGCCTCCGGGCGAATCAGGCTGCCGCCCCAGTTGAGGCCCTTGCCGGTCAGAACGCCCGTGAACTCGTTGCGGATGCGCTTGTACTGGCCGTAGAGGAAGCCGATCTCACGGCCGCCCACGCCGATGTCGCCCGCGGGGACGTCGGTGTCCGGGCCGATGTGACGGCTGAGCTCGGTCATGAAGCTCTGGCAGAAGCGCATCACTTCGTTGTCGCTCTTGCCCTTGGGATCGAAGTCGGAGCCGCCCTTGCCGCCGCCCATGGGCAGGGTCGTCAGGCTGTTCTTGAAGACCTGCTCGAAGGCCAGGAACTTCAGGATGCCCAGGTTGACGGTGGGGTGGAAGCGCAGGCCGCCCTTGTAGGGACCGATGGCGCTGCTCATCTCGATGCGGAAGCCGCGGTTGACCTGGACCTCGCCCTTGTCGTCGAGCCAGGGGACGCGGAACATGAGCACACGCTCGGGCTCGACCATGCGCTCGAGGATCTTGGCTTCCCGGTACTGCGGGTTCTCCTGAACGAAGTCCCAGACAGACTCCACGACCTCGCGAACGGCCTGGTGGAACTCCTTCTGCTCGGGGTTCTTGGCGATGACGCCTTCCATGAAGCGCTCGACGGACATCACGTGCTGATCGACGGACATCGCGTACTCCTTTGGTTAACGCATAGGCTAGAGTAGAGGTCGTTTGCGGAACCGCGTTCGGCCCCCGGGAACTCAAGGAAGAAACACGCTGGCACCCGGTTATGCAAGAGTAGTAGATCCGGATTCGAGGGACTGCGGCGCCGCCAGCCAAGCGTCAAAAACACAACGATTTACGCCTTCCTCAGCCCCCGTTCCAGATCGGCGATGATGTCGTCCGGGTGCTCCCCGCCAACGTTCAGGCGGATCAGGTTGGGGGGGACGTCGGCCATGGCCCGCGCCTCCTCGCCCTGCTGCTGATGGGTGCTGATGGCGGGGATGGTGGCCACGGACTTGATGCGGCCCAGGTCCGTCGCGCGCCAGATCATGGTGAAGGCGTCGAAGACGCGCCGCGTCGCCTCGCCGCCGCCCTTCACGCGGAAGCTCAAGAGATGTCCGTATCGATTCACGGGCGCGCCGCCGTTGTCCAGCTCCGCGTCCACGAGCGTCATGTACTTGCTCGCCACGGCGTGCTTGGGGTTGTCCGGGAGGCCGAGATAGTCCACGCGCTCCACCTTGGGGTGGGCGGCGAGGTACTCGGCGACGGTCTGGCTGTTGCGGCTGACCAGGTCCATCTTGCTGCGCAGGGTGCGCAGGTCGTTGAGCACCAGCATCGCCTGCATGGGGTTCATGCTGGGGCCGTTGTCGCGATAGGGCAGGAACTTCACCCAGCTGGCGAAGTCCGCCTTCATCTCCGGGTTGTCGATGTTGCTGACGATGTCCTTGCGCGCCACCAGCACGCCGCCCACGCCCATGCCGCTGCTGGTCATGCTCTTGGACACCGAGTGCACCACGATGTCCGCGCCGTGGGCCAGCGGACGCATCAGCGCCGGCGTGGCCACGGTGGCGTCCACGATGAGCGGGATGCCGTGCGCGTGGGCGAGCTTCGCCAGCGACTCCAGGTCCACGAAGCTGATCGTGGGGTTGCTGGGCAGTTCGACGTAGAGGAAGCGCGTGTCGGCGTCGATGCGGGCGGCCCAGGCGTCGATGTTCATGACGTCGCTCACCCAGCGCACCTCGTGGCCGCGGTCCCGATCGCGGCGGATCGAGAACTGCTGGAAGGTGCCGCCGTAGACGTGGCAGCTGGACACGAAGTTCATCCGCTCGGCGGGGTCGCTCGTGCGCTTGACGAGGAAGGGGTCCACGGCCGTCATGATGGCGGCCATGCCGCTCGACGTGACCACCGCGTTCGTCTCGAGCCCCGTGCCGTAGCCCTCCAGCAGCGCGAGCATCCACTCGAGGTAGTAGGTCGTGGGGTTGGCGATGCGCGCGTAGCACCAGGTCGGGACCAGGTAGGCCAGCGCGGCCTCCATGGCGTCGGCGCTGGCGTAGTGCTCGCTGGTGGACTGGTAGACCGGCTCGATGATGCTGCCCTGATTGCGATCCAGCGCCTCCTGCATGGTGTAGAGGCCGTGCACCGCCAGGGTGTCGAAGCGGCAGTTCCGCATGCGGCGGAGCGCCTCGTCCCGCTCGGCGACGAGGGCCTGCGCCCGGCGGACGTAGTCCTGCACGCCCGGGGAGTACTGGCTGAGATCGGGGGTGGTGCTGGTGCTCATGCGCGCCTCCGGCGGTTCGGGGTCCTGCATCAGTAAACCAGATGAGTTCGGCAAGAACAAGCCCGCGAGATCGAAACTGCGGCCATTCCTCCAAGATCGCGAACAATTGAAGGAAAACGGAGGATTTCCCTAACGCCGTGGGTCGCACCCCCGGCCTTGACGCTGGGGGTTCACTTGGGCAGTATGCAAGATGAATCTGTCCTGAATTCGTGGGCCGGGGGCCCGGAGGCGGCATGAAGGTACTGGAGAGCGGGCGCGGACGACTTCTGCAGACGCCGGACCTGGACGGTCTGCGCCGCTGGAATCGCGAGCACAAGTCCATGGCGCTCGAGGACAAGCTCGTGGACGAGCGGGAGGCCGTGCGCCGCTGCGTCGCCGAGGGCGACTACATCGGCTTCGAGCTCTACGGCACCTGTCGCGCGCCGCTGAGCATCGTGCGCGAGATCGTCCGCCAGGGGCCGAAGCACCTGCGGCTGGTGGGCCAGGGCCTGCAGGACGTGGACTTCCTCGTCGCGTCCGGGCTCGTGGACGCCATGGACATCACCTACAACGCCTACGAGGTGCACGGTCTCTCCAATGTCCTGCGCCGCGCGGTGGAGAAGGGCGGGCTCGAACTGGTGGAGTGGAGCAACGCGGGCATCGCCTGGCGTTTCAAGGCGGCGGCCATGGGCGTGCCCTTCCTGCCGATCAAGAGCATGCTGGGCACGGATACCTTCACGCGCTCCGCGGGCAAGGTGGCCGAGGATCCCTTCGGCAACGGCAGGGTGATGCTGCTGCCGGCGCTGGTGGTGGACTGCGCCGTGATCCACGTCCATCGCGCCGACCGTTACGGCAACTGCCAGCTCGACGGCATCAGCGGCTTCGCCCTCGAGATCGCCCGCGCCAGCAAGAAGGTGCTGATCAGCGCCGAGGAGATCGTCGACACCGACACGATCCGCCGCTATCCCGAGCGGAACGTGATCCCCTACTTCTTCGTGGACGCGGTGGTGCACGCGCCCTTCGGCAGCCATCCCGGCGAGATGCCCTACCTCTACGGGCGCGACGAGCCGCTCATCATGGAGTGGCTCGAGGCCGCGAAGAAGCCCGAGACCACGGCGGCCTACCTCGACCGCACGATCCATCAGGTGGACACTCACGCCGCCTACCTCGAGCAGGTGGGCGGAAAGGCCCGGCAGGACGCGCTGCGCAAGCTCGCGGTGGGGAGGTAAGCCGCCATGACCGACGAACGCTACAACGGCACCGAGCTGCTGATCTGCCTCTCCGCCCGCGTGATGGAGGACCGCTCCAGCGCCTTCATCGGCACCGGCGTGCCCATGCTGGCCGCGGCGCTGGCCAAGCGCCTCTACGCGCCCGACCTCGTGAGCGTCTTCGAGTTCGGGGGCATCGGCTCCAGCCTCGAGTACCTGCCGCGCGGCGTGGGGGAGTCGAAGACCTTCTACCGCGCCCTGGTGGCCACGGGCATCTGCGACGTCATGGAGACGGCCGCGCGGGGTTTCGTCACCTACGGCTTCCTGGGCGGCGCGCAGATCGACATGTACGGCAACCTCAACTCCACGGTGATCGGCGACTACGAGCATCCGAAGGTGCGCCTGCCGGGCAGCGGCGGCGGCAACGACGTGGGCAGCTTCTGCTGGCACACCATCGCGATCATGCGTCACGAGCCGCAGCGTTTCATCCCGACGCTGGACTTCGTCACCACGCCGGGCTACCTGTCCGGACCCGGCGCGCGCGAGGAGGCCGGGCTCTTCCCCGGCTCGGGGCCCTACCGCGTGGTCACCAACCTGGCCACGCTGGGGTACGAGGAGACGAGCAAGCGCATGATGCTGCTGGCCGTCAATCCGGGCGTCACGGTGGACGAGGTCGTCGCCGCCACGGGCTTCGAACTCGTGATCCCCGCGCACGTGGAGGAGAACGCGCCGCCCACCGACGAGGAGCTGCGGGTGCTCCGCGAGGAGATTGACCCCGAGCACCTCTACATCTAGACTCCGGCCCGGGGACGGCGGCGCGCGCCGTCCCCGCATCCGGAGACGCCCGTGCCCACCAACCTGCCGCAGCACTATCACAAGGCCGAGGAGCGCTTCAAAGCGGCCCGCGATCCGCAGGAGAAGATCGCCCATCTCCGCGAGATGATGGCGATCATGCCCCACCACAAGGGCACCGACAAGACGCGTGCCGAGCTGAACAAGAAGCTCTCCGCCCTGCTCGAGCAGGTGGAGCAGGCCAAGGCCAGCGGCAAGGGCAAGGGCTTCAATCCCTACTTCCTGCCCCATGGCGATTCGCCCCAGGTGCTCATGGTGGGCGCGCCCAACGCGGGCAAGAGCAGCCTGCTGGCGGCGCTCACCGGCGCCGAGCCGGCCATCGGCGACTACCCCTTCACCACCACGCTGCCCCAGCCCGGCATGATGCGCTGGGAGGACGTCCAGCTCGAGCTGGTGGACACGCCGCCGGTCATGCAGCGCCCGCTGGAGTCGTGGCTGCTGGACCAGGCGCGCGCCGCGGACCTGATCCTCGTGCTGGCCGACCTCTCGGCGCCCGACTGCTGCGAGATGGTGGAGACCATCGCCGAGGGCTTCGAGGAGCGCGGCCTCAACCTGGTGGATCGCGTCGACAGCGAGGACACGCTGCGCGCCGAGAACCAGCGGCCCACCCTGCTGGTGGCCACGAAGGCGGACCACCAGGACGCGCCCGTCAACCTGGAGTTCCTCACGGAGCTGATCGGCGGCCGCTGGCCGCGCGTGCTGGTGTCCGTGAAGGCCGGCACTGGCCTCGACAACTTCGCGCACACGGTCTTCGCCGCGTTGCGCCTGGCGCGCGTCTACACGAAGGTGCCGGGGAAGCCGGCGGCCATGGACGCGCCCTACCTGCTGCCCGAGGGCGCCACGGTCCTGGACGTGGCCGCCAAGGTCCATCGCGAGTTCGTGGAACGTTTCGCCTCGGCGAAGCTATGGGGTTCGGGCAAGTTCGACGGGCAGACCGTCGACCGCGCCCACCCCGTGGCCGACGGGGACGTCCTCGAGATCCACCTCAAGTGAGGAGAGTCGACCCATGCGCCGCAGCCTGATTCTCGCCGCCGCCCTGTCGTTCGCGCTGACCGCGGGGGCGATGGCCCAGACGCCGTCCCAGGACGATCTCCAGAAGGACTTCGACGCCTTCTGGCAGGAGGAGGAGTACCACGACGACCTGCTGGACGGCACCGGGACCGGCGGCGGCCCCAGCATGCAGTGGTTCAAGCGCGACCTCGACGACGTGAACGCCGCGCTCGAGGCCGCCGGTCTGCTCGCCTTGCCCGAGAAGTCGCTCTACTGGGGCGGACAGGGCTGGTACAGCGTGCACTCCGGCGACCGGCTCTTCGTGGCGCTGGGGGGCGGCGGCTACGGTGGCGGGGGCGAGTCCGAGCGTGGCGACGACCTCAGCCGCTTCACGCGCGGCGCGGGCTGGTTCGGCGTGAAGGGGATCCTGCCCCTGCACCGGCGCGTCTTCGTGGAGGGCGGCCTGTCGCTGGGCGCAGGTTCGAGCAGCGTGCTGGTGGAGCGCACGGATGCGGGGACGGGCATCATCAACGTCCACCTGCGCGGCGACCGGGTCTTCCTGCTCGCGCGGCCGCACGCGGGGATCGACCTGCGCCTGGCGCGCTGGGTGGGGATCCTCGTCGAGGGCGGCTACGAGCTCACCAGCGGCGACTGGACACTGAAGGGCGAGCGCGATCTCATCGACGGCCTGGACTTCGGCGACGGCAACGGCCCCTTCGCGGCTGTCACGCTGCGCTTCGGGATCTAGCAGCGCGCCTCGCCTCGGCCGGGGGCAACAAAAACGCCGCGGCCTGCGCCGCGGCGTTTCGTGCCAAGCACTCCAATGACTAGTAGAGAGCCTTCACGGTCGAGATCGAGGCATCCTCGGTCGCGATGATGTCGCAGGACGTGTCCAGCGTGACGTAGTCAACGAGCATGTTGTCGTTGTTCGCGCCGTCGCCGCAGTCCGTCTCCTCGAAGCAGAGATTCACGGTCATGCCGCAGTACGCGGTCAGGTCAACGCCACCCCAGTAGCTGGAAGCGGTGTTCCAGGTGCCGTAGGTGTGCTCGGACAGCAGCAGGGTGTGCGTGAAGACGTAGGTACCGTCCACGCTGACGTACACGGTGCCGCAGCCGCTGTTGACGTAGCCCATCCAGTACCAGTCCAGGTTGTGGCCGTCGATGAACAGATCCTGGCAGAAGCTGTTGCTGTTCGGGGTGCCGCAGAAGCCACCCAGCCAGGCAACCAGCACGCCATCGTACGCGGGGTAGCCCCAGACGGCGATGGGATCGAGGATCCAGGCACAGGTCGTGTTGGTGGTGCAGGTCCAGGCGGAGCCCAGGTCGCACTCGCCGAACTCGAAGCTACCGTCGTTCACGAGGCCCAGACGATCGTGGGTCGCCGGGGTGCCCGGGGTACCCTGAGCGGTGAAACCATCGGCGGTCAGCGTCATGGCGCCGGCATAGGACGCCATCGCCAACAGCGCGAACGCGAACACTACCTTCTTGAGCATGTTGTTCCTCCACGAAGACAGTCAAACCAACGCGGGGCCGACCAGGTCGTGAAGCGCTCCTCGCAGGCAGGCACGCAAACCAGGCGACCCACCAATCGATGTGGGAACAATTGTAGCATGTGGGATTTCTGGGATTCAATAGGGATGCATCGGCGCAGAAGCCCTTGAACCGCCACGCGTTGGCGGAGGAGCGGCCGGCTTGGCCCAAAGAAAAGCGCCGCGGTCCGAAGACCGCGGCGCCAAAGGCAGAGACCTAGTCGAGACTGTGGGCCTCACCGTCTCCGGTGCGACGCCACTCAGCGGCGTAACGCTGCGTGTTCCGCGTCCTCGGGAGTTGACGGTCGCCACGTGATCGCCGTAGCTGGAAGCGGTCCAGTGCCGGAAGGGGCCCCAGGTGCCGCGCCGCGATAGCCTCAGACCAGGGCATGATGACGATCGCGAAGTTGCGTGCAACAGCGGCAAACACCATCGCGCGGTGCCCGACGGCGATGGATGATGCACGGTCGGGTCGGAGTCACGCGATGAAGCTACCGTCGTTCGGGCCAGACGATCGGTGTGCGGTGAACATCGGCGGTCAGTCAGCGGCAGGCGACGCATGAGGGCGAGGAAACCTGAGCTGTTGTTCCCACGAACACCCACGTGAAGGCCCGCAGCAACCGACCCAATGAGGAACGGTGGTAGGATACGCAGAACGCGCGAGAGGCCGGCCAGCGCCGCGTCACGCGCCGCAACCTCTGGAGACTAGTACAGGGCCTTCACCGTCGAGATCGAGGCATCCTCGGTCGCGACGCCGCACGCCGTGTCCAGCGTGACGTAGTCAACGAGCATGTTGTCGTTGTTCGCGCCGTCGCCGCAGTCCGTCTCCTCGAGGCAGAGGTTGACGGTCGTGCCGCAGTACGCGTTCAGGTCGATCGCACCCCAGTAGCTGGAAGCGGTGTTCCAGGTGCCGTAGGTGTGCTCGGACAGCAGCATGGTGTGCGTGAAGACGTAGGTACCGTCCACGCTGACGTACACGGTGCCGCAGCCGCTGTTGACATAGCCCATCCAGTACCAGTCCAGGTACATGCCATCGATGAACAGATCCTGGCAGAAGCTGTTGCTGTTCGGGGTGCCGCAGAAGCCACCCAGCCAGGCAACCAGCACACCATCGTACGCGGGGTAGCCCCAGACGGCGATGGGATCGAGGATCCAGGCACAGGTCGTGTTGGTGGTGCAGGTCCAGGCGGAGCCCAGGTCGCACTCGCCGAACTCGAAGCTACCGTCGTTCACGAGGCCCAGACGATCGTGGGTCGCCGGGGTGCCCGGGGTACCCTGAGCGGTGAAACCATCGGCGGTCAGCGTCATGGCGCCGGCGTAGGAGGCGATCGCCATGAGGGCGAGAGCGAACATTACCTTCTTGAGCATGTTGTTCCTCCAGAGGGTTGTCTCAATCTACGAGCAGGGCACGGAGGCTTGGGCAAACAGCAAGTGTAGGAAACCAAGACACCCCAGACCCCACCTTTCGGATGCGAGGGCAATTGTACCATTGGCAATCGCGCTGGATCAATAGCGAATCCTCGAAATTCGGGCCGTATCGCACATCTTCTCCATCGGACGCGAGGCGCTTCAACTCCCTGCAGCGTTTGAGATTTCAAACCTGCTATCAGGATGGGAATGGCGGGTTATCGGCGTGCGCTAAGCCGCGTCCTGCTGGCGCGAAAACGGCCCCCGGCGGATGTGCGCGGGGGCCGTGATGAGAGCGGATCGGGAACTCCGACCCTATTCGAGATCGAACTGCACGCCCTGCGCCAGCGGCATCGAGCGGCTGGAGTTGATGGTGTTCGTCTGCCGTCGCATGTAGATCTTCCAGCTGTCGCTGCCGGACTCGCGTCCACCACCGGTCTCCTTCTCGCCGCCGAAGGCTCCGCCGATCTCCGCGCCGCTCGTGCCGGCGTTCACGTTGGCGATGCCGCAGTCGCTGCCGGCCGGACCGAGGAAGCGCTCGACGTTCAGGAAGTCCCGGCTGAAGATGCTGCTCGACAGCCCCTGGTCCACGCTGTTGTGCTGCTCGAGCACCTCGTCGATGTCCGAGAAGGTGAAGACGTAGAGGATCGGCGCGAAGGTCTCCTCGCGCACGATCGCCATGTCGCGAGGGCCCTGCACGATGGTGGGCTGAACGTAGTGACCGGGCCGATCCACCCGCTCGCCGCCCACGAGCACCTTGCCGCCCTGGGCCTTCGCCTGACCGAGAGCGTTCATCATGTCCTTCACCGCGCCCTCGTCGATCAGCGGGCCCATGAGGGTCTTCGGATCCAGCGGGTCGCCGATGGGCACGCGCTTGTAGGCCGCCACGAGCCGGTCGAGGAACCCGTCCGCGATGGACTCGTGCAGGAAGAGGCGCCGCGTGCTCGTGCAACGCTGCCCGGCGGTGCCCACCGCGCCGAAGACGACACCGTTGAAGGCCATGTCGAGATCGGCGGTCTCGTCAACGATGACGGCGTTGTTGCCGCCCAGTTCCAGCAGGCTGCGCCCGAGCCGCTTCGCGCAGGCCTCGCCGATGTGGCGGCCCATGGCGGTCGAACCCGTGGCGCTGATGAGAGGGAGGCGACGGTCGTTGATCATGACCTCGCCGACCTGGGAGCCACGGCCCACGACCAGGTTGAAGATGGAGGGCAGGTCGTGCGCCTTCGTCACCTCGTTGCAGATGTGCTGGATCGCGACGGCCGTGAGCGGAGTCTTGCTCGAGGGCTTCCAGATGACCGTGTCGCCGCAGATGGCGGCCAGCATGGAGTTCCAGGCCCACACGGCCACGGGGAAGTTGAAGGCCGTCACCACGCCGATGGGACCCAGCGGATGCCACTGTTCCATGAGGCGGTGCCCCGCGCGTTCGCTGGGCAGGGTCGGACCGCCGATGGTGCGCGAAAGGCCGACGGCGTAGTCCGCGACGTCGATCATCTCCTGCACCTCACCGAGGCCCTCGGTGTAGATCTTGCCCATCTCGTAGCTGACGAGCTTGCCGAGCGGCTCCTTGTACTCGCGGAACGCGTTCGCGAACTCGCGCACGATCAGACCGCGCTGGGGCGCGGGCACCAAGCGCCACTCCTTGAAAGCCTCCACGGCAGCGCTGGCCACCACATCGTAGTCGGCGGCGGATGCCTGCATGACCACGCCGATCTTGCTGCCGTCGCCCGGGCTGAAGACTTCGAGCTCGCCCCCGCCGGGCTTGGCGATCCACTCGCGGGTGCTGGCGCCCGAGTTCACGTCCTGCAACTTCAGCGCGCGCATGAAGTCCTTCATCGCTCATCCCCCTGTGGTTCATGGCAGGCCCCGATGAAGACCCATCGCGTGGCCAAGGTCGCACAAAGCGCGGCCAATTATGGCCAAAAGGCGAGGGGCGTCAATGGGGCCCGGGCGCGGCTCGGGGGCTTGCCGGCACCCGCCCCCGGGGGCGGGTTGTTCAGCGGCGGCGCTCGGTGCTGCTGCGCTATCGGACCTCCTGGTCTCGCTCGCCCCCGGGGGCGGGTGGGAGCTGCCGCGGGAAGATTCTCTCGACTATCTGCCTTGCCGCCCTTGACGGCCTTCATAGGATACTATACATTGGTATCCATCGCAAGCCTCCCGCTGCACTTTCCTGGGACTTTCATCATGGAGACTCGAGCCGACCGCGCCCGGCGACTGCACCGGGCTCTGACGACTGAACTTCAGCGATTGCAGCGCCTCGAGAAGGGCGCGCTGCTCTCCTTCGCTTCTATCATGGAAGGACAGCTCTACCGCGAGCTGGGCTACTCCTCGATCCATGCCTACGGGCGAGACGCCCTGGGCTTCTCCGAGCGCAAGCTCTCGGCCTTCGTGCGCATGGCGGGCGCCCTGGAGCGCCTACCGGAGACGCGGCGTGCCGTCGAGGCCGGCGAGCTGCCCTGGACCAAGGCGCGGGAGCTCGTGTCCGTGGCGACTCCCGCGAACGAGACCCTCTGGTTGAGCGATGCCAAGCGCCTCGGCCGCCGGGCGCTCGAGCGGAAGGTGAAGGCGAGTCGGCCGCGGCCGCCAAGGAAGCGCCAGGATCCTCCGGCGCTGTTCGCGGCGGGCGAGCCCGAAGCGCGCCGCGAGGAGGCCGAGGCCGCCGCGCCGCTGCGCGTCACGCTGAACTTCACGCCGGAGCAGTACGCGCGCTGGGAAGCGCTGATCGAAGCGCTCCGCAAGGACGGCCAGCTCGACCCGAGGGAAGAGCTGGTGCTCGCGGCGCTCGCCGCCCGCCCCCGGGGGCGGGTGAAGCAGGCCGCCACCGTGATCATTCGCCGCTGTCCGGACTGCGGGGCGCAGGCCTACGTCACCAACCGTGGCGAGCTCCCCGCCCCCGGGGGCGACCTGCCGCGCACGCTCACGCCGGCACTGCGGCGGAAGATCCTCGCCCGTGACGGCCACCGCTGCCAGGGTCCAGGCTGCACGAGCACGCGATACCTCGAAGTGCACCACCGGAAGCCCCGCGCGAACGGCGGCACGAACGACCCGAGCAACCTGATCACGCTCTGCAGCGCCTGCCATCAGCTCCATCACGCGCGCGGCCTCGCGCGGACGGTCGTCGCCGGGGCGAGCGCGCGCGGCTCGCCCTGACTGACGCCGCTGCACGAAAAAGCCCGGCGACACGGGGTCGCCGGGCGGGGCGGAGCTGCGCCCGCGCGTCGCTACTTGAGCAGCGTGAGCTTCTGGGTCGCGACCGGCCGACCGTCGACGCTCAAGCGCGCGAAGTAGAGGCCACTGGGCTGGCCGGTGGCGTCCCAGAGCAGTTCGAGCGGGCCGGCGCTGGCGTGAGCCTGGAGCAACGTCGCGACGTGCGCGCCCTGGGCGTCCACGATCGCCAGCTCGGCGTGGCCGGCGTCCGGGAGCGAGAGCCGCAAGCGCGTCTTGGGGTTGAAGGGGTTCGGATAGGCGGCGATGGCGGCGGTTGGCAGAGGCGTCGTGGGGTCGGCGGCGGTGAGGTCGCCGGTCACGGCCACGATTTCGAGGTCGTCGATCAGCGCTTCGACGAGGCTGCCGGAGCCCGTGTCGCTCGCGATGAAGCGAAGCCGCATCTGGTCGGTGAGCGGCAGGATGGCCGCGAGGTCGTCGAACTCCGCCTTCACCCAGGGGTAGGCGCTGTCGCCGACGATCTCGAGGGTGGTCCAGGTGAGGCCGCCGTTGTTCGAGATGTCCACGACGAAGTCGTCGTCGTGGGAGGTCTCGTCCGTGTACCAGCGCCAGTAGGACAGGCCGGCCCAGGTGGCGCCCGCGAGGTCGAAGATCGGCGAGAGCAGGGTCGTTTGGCCGCCGTCCACGTCCTCATCGCCGGCGTTGCCCCCGGGGGCGCCATTGCCGGTCACGAAACAGATCGAACCGGGGTCCGGCGTGTGGTCGAACTCGGGCTGATAGGAGGTGCCGACGGGATCGGCGCGAATCCATAGGCCGGTGGTGGCGTTGTCGCCTGGCGCGCCGAGGGTCCAGCCGAGGTCGGCCTCCACGTCGTCGCGGAGCACGGGCGTGACGCCGTTGCGGAAGCCGTAGGTTTCGGCGGGAGCGCCGTCGGGGGCCGTGGCGCTGTAGCCGGCCTGGTCGGCCGCGCTCAGGTAGTACTCGATCAGCGAGCCCGGCGCCTGGCCGGGGATCGTGGCGCCGTACTCGTCGGGCTGGCCGGTGGGGCTGAGCGGGACGCCGGCGAAGCTGCCGCCATTCACGCGGTAGTGGAGCTGAAGGGCGGGCGCGTCCAGCGGTTCCGTCGCCTGGATCAGGGCGCTCACGGCGAAGGGGCCAAGCCCCTCGCTGTGGCCGAGCGGCGTGTGCTGGATCGCAATGTGGAAGGGCCGCGCCATGGCGCCGAGCGTGGCCACGGCGGCGCGCACGTTCTTCAGCATGAAGCCGAAGTTGTTGGCGCTGGTGCCGACGACGTCGCTCGCGGTGTGGATGTAGGGGCTGTACGCGTTGCTGTCCTCGAAGAAGAAGATGGCGCGATAGCCGTTGCCCCAGAAGGAGGCGTGATCGCTGCTGCCGCTGGTGAGGTAGCCCTCCACCGCGGCCAGCTCGGGGACGTAGGTCGCGATGGTGGCGTAGGCCAGGTCCGCCAGCGGCGTGCTCGACGTATTGCTGATGATGTCCAGGTCCTCGGCGTCGCCCGAAGCCCGGTAGCAGAGCATGTCCAGGTTGAGCATGCCGACGATGTCCATGCCAGCGGCGGCCGCGTCGGCGGCCCAGGCGTCGCTGCCCACGAGCCCCTGCTCCTCGCCGCTGAAGGCGATGAAGATGGTGCTGTACTCGAACTGATGGTCGGCGAAGGCCTTGGCCGCCTGCAGGACACCCGTGGTGCCGGTGGCGTTGTCGTCGGCCCCGGGGGCGTTGGTGTAGTCGCTGTAGTTGATCGAATCGTAGTGGCCGCCGATCACCACGTAGCGGTCGGGGTAGACCATGCCGGGCTTCACGCAGACGACGTTGTCGTTCCAGCTGTTGTAGTCGTGGAAGCTGACGTCCGTGTAGCCGTAGCTGAGGAACTGATCGCGGATCCACTGGGAGGCCGTGGCGCCGCCGGCGTACTGGCTGTGGCGCGTGCCGAAGTCCTGCAGGGTCTGCACCGTGGCCTCCAGCTCGGACTGCGCCACGCCGGCGACCATGTCGACGATCACGGGGTCCACGTCGCGCAGGGGCGCAGGCTCCGCCCAGGGGCTGCGCACGAAGCGGAGCGGCCGCCGGAAGACGCGCATCACGTCGGGCAGGCAGCTCGGCGTGGCGGCCAGTTCGCCCGCGGGCAGGCTGACGACGCGGTAGTTCGTCCCCTCGTGGAGCACGCGCAGGCCGCGCGGATCGGGCAGGGCGGCGTGGGCGCCGTCGGCGTGCTCGAACTGGATCAGGTACTCGCGGCTGCCGTCGTCGAGCGCGTCGAGCACGCGGACCTGGGCGCCGAGGCTGGCGCGGTCGGCGGCGTCGAGGAAGGCCAGGTAGCCGTCACCGGCGGGCAGCTCGGCGACGAGGAGCAGGTCCCGCTCCGCCGCGGCGCGGCCGGCGGTCTCGGAGAGCTGGAGCTGGACGAGGGCCTTGCCGGTGCCGGCCTGGGCGGCGGCGAGCGCGGGCAGCAGGAGGCAGAGGAGAGCGGGGATCGCAAGACGAAGGGAGATGCGCATGGGGACTCCTTGGGCGGCCGGGCGGCCGTCTTGGCCGGGCGTGCGTCGACCCGCAAATCATACCAGGAGGGCCGGAAGGGGACAAGCGAGGGACTAGAAGCGCTGCTGCAGGCCGAGGCTCAGGGCCTGCCCGCTGTGGTCCCAGCGGCCGACGGGGGGATCGTGGTCGGCGGGGGCGTCGTAGACGTCGAGCTCCTGCCGGCTGGCTTCGGCCACCAGCTGCACGTTGGCCCAGATCGGCAGGCGCAGGCCGAGGCCCGCCCGCCAGCCGTGGCCGTATTTCACGATCTCGGTGGCGGGGCTGTAGCCCTGCCAATCGGCGTCGTAGCCGTTGCTGTAACCGCTGCTCTCGGCGTGGATGCGGCTCAGCAGCAGCCCCGCCGACACGTGGGGCCGCAGCGGACCGACCTGCGGCAGCTGGGTGCGCAGCAGAAGCTCGCCGAAGGCCGTGAAGGCGCTGAAGGTGTAGCGGACCGGGTAGGCCTCGCTGCCCAGGGAGACGTCCATCGCCCGCCGGCTCTTCTGGCTGGCGTCGACGCGCGCGCCGAGGCGGAACGGCCCCCAGACGCGGTAGTCGTAGCGCAGGCTCCAGAGGTTGAGCTCGCGCTGGCTGAAGAACTCGGCGAGGGCGTCGTTGTCGAGGCTGAGGACGCCGAAGCCGAGCGCCAGACTCGAGCGGAGGGGATCGCTCGGCGCGCGGAGGTCCTCGCGTCCGTCCCGCGCCCACGCCGGCGCGGCCGCCATCGCCCCGAGCAGGGCGGCGACGGCGATCGCGACGGCGCGGCGAGCGGAGCGGGCCACGGTGGACCTACTTCCCGGGGCAGGCCGCGGCGACGGCCGGGTCGATGCCCTTGTCCCCGTAGGCCTTGTCGAAGTGGGCGGCGAACTCGCCCGCCAGCTTCTGCGCGCGAGCCGTGAAGGCCTGCTTGTCCTTCCAGGTGTTCACGGGCTTGAGCATGGCGGTGTCCTCGACGCCGGGGCAGGTCTTCGGCACGAGCACCTTGAAGACGGGATCCGCGTCGTAGTCCACGCCGTCCAGCTCGCCCGCCAGCGCGGCGTTGACCATGCGGCGGGTCAGGGGCAGGTCCATGCGGTGCCCCTCGCCGTAGGCGCCGCCCGACCAGCCGGTGTTCACCAGGAAGACGCTGGTGCCGTGCTCGTCCATCTTCTTGCCCAGCATGGACGCGTAGTCGTCCGGGTTGCGGGGCATGAAGGGCGCGCCGAAGAAGCGCGAGAAGGTGCTCACGGGGTCGACGATGCCGGTCTCGGTGCCGGCCAGCTTGCTGGTGTAGCCCATGAGGAACCAGAGCATGGCCTGCTCGCGGGTGAGCTTGCTCACCGGCGGGATGACGCCGTTGGCGTCGGCCGTGAGGAAGAGGATGGTCTTCGGATGTCCCGCCATCGAGCTGGGCTTGATGTTGCTCAGGTAGGAGAGCGGGTAGCTGCCGCGGCTGTTGGGCGTGAGGCGGTCGTCGTAGAGATCGAAGCTGCCGTCGGGCCACATCATGGTGTTCTCGATTACAGCCCCATGTTGCTCTGGCTCGGCCTGGTGGAAGCAGGCCTTGTAGATCTCGGGCTCCTTGGCCGGGTTGAGATCGATCAGCTTGGCGTAGCAGCCGTTCTCGAAGTTGGCGATGCCGGTGTCGCTCCAGCCGTGCTCGTCGTCGCCCAGCAGGGCGCGGGTTGGGTCGGCCGAGAGGGTGGTCTTGCCGGTGCCGGACAGGCCGAGCAGCAGCGCGCTGTCCCCCTTCGGCCCCTCGTTGGCGCTGCAGTGCAGCGGCAGGATGCCCTCGGGCGGCAGGACGTAGTTCATCACCGTGAAGATGAGCTTCTTGCAGCTGCCGCAGTAGGCCGAGCCGTAGACCACGCCGATGCGGCGGTCGAAGTCCATGGCGACCAGCATGGTGCTGGTGTGGCCGAGCTTCGGGTCCACGCGCAGGCGGCCCTCGTAGCGCTTGGGATCGAGCTTCTCGTAGGGCAGCGCGATCAGCGTGAAGGGGCGCTCCTTGAAGATGCTCTGGGACACGGCCTTCTCGTCCCAGGGGCGGAACATGTTGTCGGCGAAGACCGAGTGCAGCGCGTGGCTGCTCACCATGTTGACGGGCAGCGTGTAGGCCGGGTCGGCGCCCACCAGGCGGTCCACCGCGTAGACGCGGGGCAGGCGCTTGAAGGCGGCGAGCGCGTCCTCGAGGACCATGTCCATGGTCTCCGGATCCAGCGGGATGTTGTTCGCCGCGCTCCAGTCGATGCTCGCCTCGCTCTCGGGACGGCGCACCACCATGGTGTCCTTGGGGCTGCGGCCCGTGGACTCGGGGGGCGTCCAGGTGACGAGCGCGCCGCAGGCGGCGGCCACGGCCTCGTGGTTGTCGAGAGCGGCCCGGATCAGCTTGGCCCGGGGGATGTTGTGGTGGACGGCCTGGCCGCGCTCCTTGAGCAAAGCGGCGAGCTTCTCCTGGAATGTCATGTCCCATCTCCTTGCACGGTCACGAAGGCGGGCGCGCCTCGGGGGCCGCCGCGGTTCGGCCCACAGTAGGACTTTGTTCCTGGACCGTCAATAGAGCGCGAGCGACCCGGCGGGGCCATCCTCGGCGAAGAGCGCGGCGGGGGTTCCCGTGGCCACCACGCGGCCTCCGGCCAGCAGCACGGCCTGCTCGGCGAGGGCCAGCAGCTCGCGGGAGGAGTGGGAGACGTAGAGCATGGGCAGGCCGAAGGCCTCCACCGTGCGGGCCAGGTAGGGAAGGACACGGCGCTGGACCTCCACGTCCAGGCCGGCCAGCGGCTCGTCGAGGAGCAGCAGCCGCGGCGCGCTGAGCAGGGCGCGACCCAGGGCCACGCGGCGCCGCTCGCCGCCGGAGAGGGCGTGCACTCGCCGCGCCAGCAGGTCGCCGAGGCCGAGCACCTCGACGACCTCGGGGATGCCCGGCCCGCCGTCGCCCCGCCGGCGCCGGCCATAGCGCAGGTTGGCGGCGACGTCCAGGTGAGGGAACAGCGCGCCGTCCTGGAAGACGTAGCCCACGCGCCGATGCTCGGGCGGCAGATCGATGCCGCGGGCCGTGTCGACGAGCGTCTCGCCGTCGAGCGCGATCCGGCCCCGCGACGGTCGCGCCAGCCCCGCCACCAGGTCCAGCAGGGTCGTCTTGCCGCTGCCGTTGGGGCCCACGATGGCGCAGACCTTCGAGTCGAGGGAGAGAGCGAGCTCAAGGCGAAAGGCGGCGCGTTCGAAGCCGAGGTCCAGGGCGAGCATCACGCGCTCCCGCCGCGGCGCGGCTGCAGCAGCTGCACGGCCACCATGGCGACCAGGCTCACCGCCACGCAGACGAGCACCAGACGTCCCGCGGCCGCCTCACCGCCCTCGCCCTGGATCAGCGAGTAGATGGCCAGCGGCACGGTGCGCGTGCGGCCCGGGATGTTGCTGGCCAGCACGATCGTCGCCCCGAACTCGCCGAAGCCGCGCGTGAAGGACAGCAGCAGGCCCGCCAGGAGTCCGCGCCGG
Source organism: Candidatus Latescibacterota bacterium (assembly GCA_020633725.1). NCBI lineage: Bacteria > Pseudomonadati > Candidatus Latescibacterota > Candidatus Latescibacterota bacterium. The sequence continues at coordinate 211,528 of JACKDC010000003.1, read as the reverse complement.
GCCAGCGGCAGGGTGACGGTGAAGAAGGCGTCCAGCCGGCCCGCGCCGAGGCTCCGCGCGGCCAGGGGCAGCCGCGGGTCGACGCCCTCGAAGGCCACCCGCGCCGCCCGCACGAGCAGCGGGAAGGACACCACCGCGGCGGCCAGGGCCGCGCCCTTCCAGTCGAAGGCGAACTCCAGCCCGAAGGGCGCGAGCAGCCGGCCCAGCGGGCCGCGGCGTCCGAAGAGCAGCAGCAGCAGGTAGCCCGTGACCAGCGGCGGGAGCACCAAGGGGATCTGGACGAGGGCGTCCACCAGCCAGCGCAGACGGCTCCGCCCGCGCGCCAGCCAGGCGGCAAGCAGCACGCCCGCCGGCAGCGCGGCGAGCGTGGCCGCGAGACTGACCCGCAGCGACAGCGCCAGGGCCTGCCACTCGGCGGGGCTGGGTGGCTCGAGCATCAGCCGCCGTCCCGGACGGCCACCGGCAGGAAGCCGTGGCGGCGGAACACGTCCGCCGCCTGCTCGCTGCGAAGCCAGCGGTAGAAGCTCATCGCCCCCGGGGGCAGCTCGCCACCGCCTGCGGGCTCGATCAGCGCCAGCGGGTAGCGGATGGGCGGCGCGAGGCTGTCGTCGAGGACGGCCAGCACCTCCACGTTGCCCACGCGCGCGTCGGTGAAGTAGACGAGCCCGGCGTCCACCTCGCCCTTCTCCACGTAGGCCAGCGCGGCGCGCACGTCCTTGGCGGGACGCAGCTCGCCGCGGACCTTGTCCCAGAGGCCGGCCTGCTTGAGCCAGGCGGCGGCGTAGATGCCCGCCGGCACGTGGTCCGGGTCGCCGAGCGCGAGGCCGTGGAGCTTGTGGGCGAGGTCCGCCGGCCCCTGGATCCCGGCGGGGTTGCCGGGCGGCGCCACCAGCACCAGGCGGTTGGAAAGCAGGTCGAGGCGGCTGTCCGAGCGCACGCGCTGGGTCTCGCGGACGAGGTAGTCCATCCACTGCTCGTTCGCGCTGAGGAAGAGCGCCGCCGGCGCGCCTTCGCGGATCTGCCGGGCCAGGGTCGAGCTGCTCGCGAAGACGGGAACCACGGCCGGCGCGCCGCCCTCGGCCTCCCAGTCGGCCACGAGCTCGTTCACGGCGTCGGTCAGGCTCGCCGCGGCGTAGAAGTGCAACGCCGGCGGCTGCCGCCGGCCGCAGCCGGCGAGGCTGAGCAGCGCGACGAGCAGGGCAAGCGTGGGGCGTCGTGGGAGCATCGGGCGGCCTCCTGCCGGTGACGGTCGTGAGCCTAGAGGCTCGGTTCCGGGCGATCAATGGCGGAAAGCGCGGGACTCGCTTGAATCTCGCCGGGAACCGGTGTCGAGGAATCGGTTTGCAGGCGGTGGCGAGTCAGCACACATTGCCTACGCCTTCCCCTGCCCCCTGCCCCCTGCCAAGGGTGTCAATCACAACAAGCGCAGGAGGGAACGGCATGAAGGTTCTGCTACTGTCCATTGGGCTCATCGTCCTCACACTCTCCCCGGCGATCGCGACCACTTGGCTTGTCCTGCCGGACGGCAGCGGCGACTTCCCGACCCTGCTCGACGCCGTGGCCGGCGCCGCCGCGGGCGACGTGATCGAGCTCGGCAACGGCGTCTTCGCCGGCGATGGCAACCGCGACATCGAGGTCGGTCAGGCGCTGACGCTGCGGTCGCAATCCGGCGACCCCGCGGCCTGCGTGATCGACTGCGAGGGCAACGCGGCCGAGCCCCATCGCGCGCTGGCGCTGCGCGGCGCCCAGGCCTCGGTGACGATCGAGGGCATCGGCTTCCGCAACGGCTACGCGGACGGCTCGAACCTCGAGGATGGCTGGGGCGGCGCAGTGCTCTGCGCGGAGGCGAGCGCGGCGGCCTTCTTCGACTGCCGGTTCGAGAACTGCACGGCCTTCCACGTGGGCGGCGCCATCGGCGAGGACCGATGTGCCGACTTCCTCGTGGAGGGGTGCGATTTCGTCGCCTGTGCGAGCGGAGACGACGGCGGCGCGGTGGGCGCCGCCTACGCTGGCGAGTTCGCGATGCGGCAGTGCCGGGTGGAGTCCACGGAGATACTCGACGGCAACGGCGCGGCGGTCTACCTAGAGCTCGAGCACCCGAACACGATCGCAAGGGTGGAGGACTGCGAGTTCCTGGACAATGGCGTGGGCGGGCTGTACGTCGGCTCGAGCCCCTGCGTCATCCGCCGCTGCCAGTTCCTTCGCAATGCGCAGGGGGGCGCTCGACTGTATGGAGGGCTCGTCAGTGGCCTGATCGAAGACAGCGTGTTCGCGTCGAACACAGGGGGCTGCGCCCTGGAGCTCTCCGCCTTCATTCCGGACGATCAAACACCTGGCGTCAAGGTGTTCCGCTGCCTGTTCGCGGAGAACTCCGGGGGCAGCAGTACCGTGCGGCTGTGGAACGTCCCCGGCTGGATCGCCGACTGCACGTTCTGGGGCAACCAGGCGCCGCAGACGGTCTTCCTGCGTGCGGAATCATCGTTCTCGTTCGACTGGGCCGGGCTGCTCGAGCGGGTGATCATCGAGCCGGGCGCGGCAACCGAAGTCATCCACTGCGAGGACGACCCCCACCCGTTCGCCATCCACTGCTCCGATCTCGTCGGCGGCTGGACGGGCTGCGCGGCCGACTGGCTGGGCGTGGAGGGCAACATCGACGCCGATCCCATGTTCTGCGACCCGGCGGCCGGCGACTTCACGCTGCACGCCAGCTCGCCTTGCTACGCGATCAACAGCGGCTGCGGCACCATGGGCGCCTACGACGTGGGTTGCGGCAGCACCGGCGTGGACGACGCGAGCTTCAGCGCGATCAAGGCGCTGTACTGAGACCGCTTTCCGACCGACGCCCGGCGTGCTATAATTGAGCGCGTCGGGCGTTTCACGCATGGAGTGGTGCACGTGAACAAACTGCTGATGCTGATCTGCGCGCTGGCGCTGCTCGCCGGCCCCGCCGCCGCGGCCACCTGGGTGCTGCAAGCGGATGGCAGCGGCGACTTCCCGACGCTCTGGGCCGCGGTGCTGGGCAGCGCGCCCGGCGACGTGATCGAGCTCGCCGACGGCGTGTTCACGGGCGACGGCAACCGCGACATCCTCCTGTACCAACCCCTGACGCTGCGCTCCCAGTCGGGCGACCCGGCGAGCTGCGTCATCGATTGCGACGGGGCGGCGGGCGACCCGCACCGCGCGCTGCACATCGCGGCCGGACACACGGGGACGTCCATCGAAGGCATCACCTTCCGCAACGGCTATCTCGAAGGCAGCGGCGCCGGCGACGGCTACGGCGCGGCGGTGTTCTGCGAGCAGGACGTCGACGTGAGCTTCTCGAACTGTCGCTTCGAACAGTGCCACTCCTCCAGCCGCGGCGGCGCCGTGGGCTACGACCAGTGCGGCACGCTGACCCTGGAGGACTGCGCGTTCGTCGGCAACGTTTCCGCGCTTTCCGGGGCGGGTGTCGGCGGTTCGGGGGCGGGGATGGTCGTTCGGCGCTGCAGTTTCCTGGGCAACCAGGCCGGCGACACCGACGCGGCGGCGCTGATGCTCTGGGATTGGCTCGCGGCGCAGCACTACCTCGTGGAAGACTGCGACTTCGTCGACAACGGGGGCGCCGGGCTCTACGTGATCGGCACCGCGGACGTGGTCGGCTGCCGCTTCGCGGGCAACTCGCGGGGCGGCGTGGACATCCTCGTGAACGCCTACCACATCATGCTCGTGCAGGATTGCGTGTTCGAAGGAAACACGAATGGTGCCGCCTTGCGAATCTGGCACCTCACGGGCGCGCACGCGGAGGATCTGGTCACGGTCAGGCGCTGCCTCTTCGCTGGCAACGCCGGCGGCGACGGCACGCTCTTCGCCGTCGGCGTGCCGTCGCACATTCACGACCTCACGTTCTGGGGCAATGACGCGCCCCATGCCCTGAAGCTCCACGGCCCCGTGTCCAGCGACTACGGCGTGGGATCTCTGGTGGAGCGGGTGATCGTGGCCGGTGGGTCGTCCACGGAGGCCCTGGGCTGCTATGCCAGCGCGACCTATGCCGTCCACTGCACGGACTTCCACGGCGGCTGGTCGGGCTGCGCGGCCGACTGGCTGGGCAACGATGGCAACATCGACGCCGATCCCATGTTCTGCGACCCGGAGGCGGGCGAGTTCACGCTGCACGCCAGCTCGCCCTGTCTCGGCGTCAACAACGACTGCGGTACGATGGGCCTCTACGACCTGGGCTGCGGCACCACCGGCGTGGAGGACGCGAGCTTCGGCGCGGTGAAGGCGCTGTACTGATCGAACCTGGGAGGTGGAGCGTGAGACAGCTGCTGGTGATTGGCCTGCTGTTCCTGGTCGCGCCGATGGCGGATGCAGCGACCTGGACGGTTCAGCCCGACGGGAGCGGCGACGTTCCCACGATCTGGGAGGCCATGCTCGCGGCCTCCGACGGCGACGAGATCGTGCTGGGCGACGGCGTCTTCACCGGGGAGGGCAATCGGGACTTCATCTTTTTCCGCAGCGTGACGCTGCGCTCGGCCTCCGGCAGCGCTGCGCGCTGCGTCATCGACTGCGAGGGGTCGCCCGGGGCGCCCCACCGCGCCTTCACCCTGCAGGACTTCGACGACTGGGCCCGGGTCAAGAGCCTCACGATCCGCAACGGCTACGCCGGGGGGGCGGGCTCCGAAGGTCCCTTCGGCGGAGCTGTGCGCTGCAAGCAAGGGGCGGCCGTCCACTTCGACCACTGCCGCTTCGAGAACTGCCACGCAGAGACGGCGGGCGGCGCCGTGTCCGCCGACCACGCGGGCGAGCTGAAGTTCCGCGACTGCGTCTTCGCTGGCAACAGCAGCGACGACTTCGCTGCCGCAGTGCACGGCATGTCGACGACCTGCCTGCTGCTGGGCTGCACGCTGACGGGCAACGTCGGGGGCGCGGGCCAGGCCCACATTGTCGCGCTCGCGGGGACGAGCCGGCCCTGGCCGCAGCGCGTGGTGGACTGCACGTTCCGGGGCAACACGGGTGGAGCGCTCTGGGTGGAGGGCGGCGGCCTGGAGATGAGCGGTACGGTGTTCGAGGGGGACCCGCGGGCGGGCGTGGTGGTCAGCTCGACCGTTGGCCAGCCCGTGGTGGTGGAGGACTGCGCGATCCACGACGTCGAGGACGCTTCGCCCCTGAGCCTCAGTTCCGACACTCCGGCCGGGCAGCCGTATGCCGAGCTGGTCGTCAGCCGCTGTGTCCTGGCGAACAACGCGGGGGGCGACCGAACGCTCATTCTGCGGGGAGCCGCGGCCCACGTCTCCGACGTGACCCTCTGGGGCAACGGGGCCTTCTACGCGCTGGGGCTGATGGGGAACAGCAGCTCCATGCGCGCCGTCGTGGAGCGCGTGATCGTCGCGGATCCATCGGGTCAGCAGTCCGCGCTCTACTCGACGCCGTCGTCCACTCTGAGCCTGCGCTGCTCGAACTTCCAGCACGGCTGGGCGGGCTATGCGGAGAGCTGGCTGGGGGTCGGGGGCAACATCGACGCCGATCCGCTCTTCTGCGACCCGGCCGGGGGCGACTTCACGCTGCATGCCAACTCGCCCTGCGTGGCGGCGGTCAACGGCTGCGGGACCATGGGTGCCCTCGACGTGGGCTGCGAGCTGCTGGCCGTCGAGGACGCGAGCTTCGGCGCGGTGAAGGCGCTGTACTGATCCCCAGCACAAAGCCCGCCCGGCGCTGCCGGGCGGGCTCGTCTCGCGTGCTTCCTTGCTGCGCTAACGTCCGTGCTTGGCCAGGTACTCGGCCACGCCGGTCGAGGTGGGCTTCATGGCCTCCTCGCCCTCGGTCCAGCCCGCGGGGCAGACCTCGCCGTACTGCTCCAGGTGCTGCAGGGCGTCGACCATGCGCAGCGTCTCGTCGACGTTGCGGCCCAGCCCCAGGTTGTTGACGGTGGCGTGCTGCAGCACGCCCTCGCGGTCGATCAGGAAGGTGCCGCGCAGGGCGACGCCCCCCTCGAGCAGGACGCCGTAGTCCCGGCTGACGGTCTTGTTGATGTCGGCCACCAGCGGGTACTGGATGTTGCCGATCCCGCCCAGCTCCACCGGGGTGTTCTTCCAGGCCCAGTGGCTGAACTGGCTGTCGATGGACACGCCGATCACCTCGACGCCCTTCGCCTTGAACTTGTCGAGCTTGCGGTTGAACTCGATGATCTCCGTGGGGCACACGAAGGTGAAGTCCAGCGGGTAGAAGAACAAGACCACGTACTTGCCCTTGTAGTCGCTGAGCTTGAAGCTCTCGTTGAAGGAGTTGTCCGCCATCACGGCGACGGCCTTGAAGTCCGGGGCCTCCTGGCCCACCCGGACGGGCAGCTGCTGCTCGATCATCTCTCGTTCACCTCACGTCTCTCGTTGGCTCGATGCGCGCAGTCCTCGCAGATGCCGAAGAACTGCAGTCTGAATTCGCTCACGTCCCGGTCGATGCTGCGGATCATGGCCTCCTTCACGGTGGACGGAAGGCCGGGGTACACGTCCTCCACCTTTCCGCAGCGCGTGCAGAAGAAGTGGTGATGCGCCTCGAGCGCCGCGTCGTAGCGGCTGCCCGCCCCGCGCACGCCCGGTCGAAGCTCCCGCACCAGGCCCTCCTCCACGAGCTTGCCCAGGTTGCGGTAGACCGTCCCCAGGCTCAGCGTGGGCAGTTCCTTGCGCAGCTCCGCGTGGGTCTGCTCCGCGGTGGGGTGCGTCCGGGTGCCCCGGAGGAACTGGAGGATGGCGCGTCGCTGCCGTGTGTGCCGCATCTCGATCGGAACCTTTCTCACTTTGGCCGGCAAAATAGAGAAGTTCGACCGAAATACAAGCCCAAAACGAGAACGATTCGCAGCTGGGGAAAAGAGGCTTTCCAACTCCCGGGAACCCAGTCCCCACAAGGGACTTTCCCGCGGGGCACGCCCTGGGCTAGGCTGCCCAGGTTCCCGCAACCGCCCGAGGTCCGCCATGAAGCGTCTGCTCTTCCCGTTCGCCATCGCCGCCGCCGTTGCCTGCGCCGCGCCGCAAGCCGTCCGCGCGGATGCCCCCGCCGCCAGGCTGCACGCGATCCGCGTCCACCTGGATCCGGCGGGCCACACCGTCACCGGCGTGGACAGCCTGCGGCTCGTCGCCCCCGTGCGGCAGTTCGACTTCTACCTTCATGCCGATCTCGAGCCCTCGCTCGAAGACGCCAGCCTGCGCCTCGAGCCCCTGGCCGACGACCCCGACCACCCCGCCGAGGGCCTGCGCCGCTGGCGGGCGCTGGACACGGTCGCGCCCCGTGAGCTCTGGGTGATCCGCATGGACGGACGCGTCTTCCAGGACGTGAGCGGCACCGTCTTCGGTCGCGAGAAGGTGGGCGCGGAGATCCGGGCGACGGTGGGCGAGGAGGGCGTCTACCTGGCGGCCGGCGCCGGCTGGTACCCCCTGGTCGACCGCGGCGATGCCGCCGAGGAGATCATGTGCGGCCACCGGGTGACGGCCGTGCTGCCCGCGGGCTGGACGAGCCTCACCCAGGGCGCGCTGATCCGGGACTTCACGGCGGGCGGACAGCGCGAGTCGGTCTGGAACGCCACGAACCCGAGCGACGGCGTCACCCTGGTGGCGAACCGCTTCCGCGTGGACAGCCGGCAGCACGGCGACACGCTGGTCGAGACCTACTTCTTCCCCGAGGACTCCAGCCTGGCCGCGGGCTACCTGGACTCCTGCGAGGGCTACCTGGACCTCTACGAGGACTTCCTCACGCCCTACCCCTTCAGCAAGTTCGCCGTGGTGGAGAACTTCTTTCCCACCGGCTACGGCATGCCGTCGTGGACGCTGCTCGGCCAGCAGGTGCTGCGCCTGCCCTTCATCAAGGCCACGAGCCTCGGCCACGAGATCGCCCACAACTGGTGGGGCAACTCGGTCTTCATCGGCGAGGGCGGCAACTGGTGCGAGGGCCTGACGGTCTACTGCGCCGACTACCTCTACAAGGAGCTGGAGTCGGCCGAGGCCGCGCGCCAGTACCGCAAGAACACGCTCAAGGACTACACGCGCTACACGCGCGACGACCGCGACTTCCCCCTGCGCGAGTTCGTCAGCCGCCATGACGCCGCCACGCGCGCGGTGGGCTACGGCAAGAGCATGTTCGTCTTCCACATGCTGGAGGAGCGCGTGGGCCGCCCGGCCTTCCGCGCCGCGCTGCGCCACGTGATCGACGAGCACCAGTGGGGGACGGCCACCTGGTCCGACTTCTTCCGCGCGGTCGAGGCCGAGGGCGCCCTCGCCCCCGACGCGCTGGAGGACGAGCGCGCGCAGTGGATCGATCGCGCGGGCGCCGCCCAGCTGGCGCTCGGCGACGTGACCGTGACCCAGGAGGACGGTTCCGCCTGGCTGCTCCGCGGCGAGCTGCTGCAGGCCGCGGGCGAGCCGCTCATCCTCAGCGTGCCGCTGCGCGTCAACACCGCCGCGGGTCCCGTGGACTTCACCGTCCAGACCGCCGCGGCCAAGCTGGCCTTCGAGCGCCGGCTCGACTCGCCGCCCAGCAGCCTCGCCGTCGACCCGGACTACCACGTGTTCCGGAGGCTCGACGAGGAGGAGATGGAGGCCACGCTGAGCCTGGTGATGGCCGACGAGCACCCGCTCTTCGTCCTCCAGGACGGCCTTGCGCCCGAACTGGCCGAGGCCTGCCGCGCCTTCGCGGCCGCCTTCGTGGAGGGCGCGCCGCACGTGGTCGCCGCCAGCGCCCCCGCGGACACCCTGAACGCGGCGCGCACGTTGATCTGGCTGGGCAGCTCGCCGCCGCCCTTCCGCGATGCGCCCGAGGGTCTGCAGACGACGCCCTTCTTCACGGTGTTCCAGGGGCAGCGCTTCGAGCCGGAGCACCACGCGCTGGTCTACACCGGCAAGCGCGGCACGGACGGCGGCTTCATGGCCGTCCTCGCCGACAACCCCTCCGAACTCGCGGCGATCGCCAGCAAGGTCCCGCACTACGGCAAGTACAGCTACCTGGGCTTCAACGGGGGCACGAACGTCCTCAAGGGCAACTGGGACGCCAGCGCGGGTCCCCTGCTTCGCCGCCTCGCGGTCGCGCGGTGACGCCCCGGGCCGCGAGCCGGCGCTGGCGCCGGCCCGCGGAATCCGCGATAATCAGGGCATGACAGCCGTGCGCCGACCACGATTCCTCCCCCTGGTCCTGATCGCACTCCTGCCGCTGGCCTGCGGGCCCGCCGGCGGTGAGATGCGTCTCGACCCGGCCGCGCTCAGCCTGCTGCGCCTCGAGTACCTCGAGCGCGCCGCGTCGCTGCCGCCGCTCGCGGTGGACAGGGTGGAGCTGCCGACGGGCGAGCGCCTGGGCAGCTTCAGCCCCGTGATCTGGCGCATCAGCGCCGAGGGCCTGTCCGGCGCCCAGGCCCTGCGCCCGCTGCCCTATCGCGATCCCGCGCCGCGCTTGGCGGACGTCCTCGCCCGCACCTTCTCGCAGTTCGGTTTCAACACGCGCGGCTGGACGGGCGTGCCGCCGCTGCGCCTGCGCGTCGAGGTGCAGCGCCTGGTGCTGGTCACGGAGAACGGCAACGCCGACACCCGGAGCTGCGACGTCGACCTGCGCTTCGTGCTCGAAGAGAATCCGCTGGGTCTGGAGATCCGGTCCTACGACAGCCGCGCGCGCGTGAGCTTTCCCGGCTCCTGGCTGGCGCTGCGCGAAGGCTTCGCCAGCTGGGCCCCGCGCCCCGGCGAGCCGGACCCGCTCGACGCCGCCGTCGCCCGCGCCGCCGAGGACTTCCTCGCCCAGAGCCTGCCCTTCTGGAAGCGTCCCGAGAACTGGAGCGAGGGGCGCATCGAGCTCACGCAGGCGGAGCTTCCCGCCGCCACAGCGCCAGTCCGCTGAGCAGGGCGCTGAGCGCCAACCCCGGAAAGATCGGCCGCAGCCCCAGCGGGTAGGCGCCCGTGGCGCGCTCGGCCATCACCCAGGCCAGGCTCACGCCTCCGCCCAGCAGCATCGACGCCAGGATCCAGCCCCGCCGCGGCCGCCGCGCCCCGAAGCTGAGCGCCAGGGGAAAGAGCAGCACCGGCGTGCCCACGCTGCCCAGGTCGTGCCAGAGTCCCACGATGGACTCCCGCCACAGCGCCAGCGCCACGCTCACCAGCGCCGTCACCACGAGGCCCAGCCGGCTGAAGCGGTTGGAGTCGCCGCGCGCGCCGCCCAGGCGCCAGAGGATGTCCCGGCCGAAGGTCACGGCGGCGAGGAAGGCGTAGCTGTCGATGGTGCTCATCACCGTCGCCAGCAGGCCCACCATGAAGAGCGCCAGCGCCGCCGGCGGCAGCAGCGCCGCCGCGAGCGCCGGGTAGGCGGCCTCGGCTCCGGGACCGCCCGCCGCGGCCAGGCCCGGCAGCGCGGCGCGCGCGTAGAGGCCGCTGAAGGTGGTCATGAAGTCGAAGACGATCCAGAACAGGATGGAGAGCAGCAGCCCGCGGCGGGCCGTGCGCTCGTCGCGCGCGGCGAAGCAGCGCTGGTAGAACGCCGGCTCCACGAGCGTCGCGCTGGCGATGAAGTACCAGACGAGGATCGCCTGCACGCCCTGGCCGCCGCCGGGGCTCAGATGTCCCGGCGGAAGGTGGGCGCGGAGCCAGCCGAAGCCGCCCAGCTTCACCGCGGCCGTCGGCAGCAGCACGATGAAGCCCAGGAACATGAGCGCGAACTGAACCTTGTCGGTGAAGACCACCCCGCGCAGCCCGCCGCGCCACACGTAGGCCACGCTCGCCACGGTCCCGAGCAGCAGGGCGGGGACGAGCGGGAGGCCCGTGAGCTGTCCGAGGAGCACGCCGAGCGCGAGGACGTAGGCCGCCGGGGCCGTCATCACGAAGAGCACGGCGCTGCCCACCAGCGCCACGGCGGGACCATAGCGCGCGCGGAGCTGATCGGGGATCGTGTGGGCGGGCGAGCGCCGCGCGCGGCCGGCCAGGAAGAGCGCGAACACGAGCGCGTAGAGATAGTAGGGCACGCCGAAGACGAGCCAGTTCGACAGCCCGTAGTCGTAGCTGTACTCGCCGACGCCCAGGATGCCGCCGTACCAGGTCGAGACCGTGGTGGCCACGAAGGCGGGCAGCGTGAGCGAGCGGCTGGCGAGCAGGTACTCGCTCTCGCTCTCGACGCCGGGCCGCAGCAGCCGCCACACCGTGTAGGCGAGGAAGAGCGCGTAGATGGCCAGGGCGGCGGAGGTCACGCGCCGTCAGTCCCAGCGGCGATCGCGGTCGCGCAGCAGCGAGACGCTGAGCAGGAGCGAGCCGTCGCCCACGCGCACGCGGAGCGGGGGATCCACCACGCGGTTGGACACCGCGTTGGGGCCGCCGGGGGCGAGGGGCGCGTCGTGGAGGGGGTAGGCCGCGCCGTCCAGGCTGACCTCCTGTACCGGGCTGCTCAGCGGCACCACCGAGAAGCCGGTGCCCGTGGGCAGCTCCCAGTGCGTGTACGAGTGCGGGGCGAGGCGGATGTTGACGCTGTACTCGTCCGCGATGCACAGCGCCATGCGCGTGGCGAAGCGCTCGAGCAGGGAGACGTTGAAGAAGCTGTGGTCGATCCGCGCGCCGGTGGCGCCCAGCAGCACGCCCTCGGCGTAGAAGTTCTTGAGCGCCCAGAGCAGCGCCTTCTCCGAATCGGTGCTCTCCTGCTCCGGCACGTGGAGCGCGGGCAGGCCGTCCACGAGGGCCGGGTGCTCGCCGACGTTCTGGTCGTCGCCGGTGGGCACGTGCGCGTCCGGCGCCTCGATGATCGACGCCGACGGGTCGCGGTGCAGCGAATCGAAGTCGCCGATGACGAGATCCGGCGGCCGCGGCAGCCGGTCGTAGGGCCGGCCCGCCGCGTCGGCGCAGACGAAGCAGTCCGCGTCCTCCAGCCAGTGCGCGAGGACGGCGTAGGGCGGCGCGGGGCCGTCGCAGAGGACCACCGCGCGCCGGCCCTGCCTGGGGAAGAGCAGGCGCGCGATGTTCGCCGGATGCCGCGGATCAGAAGGCGTGGCGCACCCCCAGCAGGAAGTGGCTCTTGGCGGCGGGCACGACGTAGTTGCCCGCCCCGTACGGGTCGTAGTAGCCCCAGGTGGCGTACTCCACGTCCAGCGCGTTGTAGAGCTGCAGCTCCACCGTCGTGCCCTCCAGCGCGGCGAGGCCGAGCTGGGCGGGGTCGAGCGTGAGGGCGACGTCCATCACCTGGTAGGGATCGATGCTGCGCGCTTCGATGCCGCTGTTGTCGAGCTGCTGCCGGCCCACCGCGCGCAGGCTGAGCCGCGAGCGCAGGGGGCCCCAGTCGGAGTCGAGGCCGAAGGTGCCGAGGTAGGTCGGCGCGCCGGCGATGGGATTGCCGCCGTAGTTGCGGCGGGTGCCGTCGAACTCGTGCAGGATGAAGCGCTCGAACTGGTCCCAGCTGCGCGCGAAGGCGACGTCGAGGACCTGGTGGCCGGCCAGGGCGTCGTCGCCGAGCAGGGCGTCGAGATCGGCCGTGAGCCCCAGCTCGACGCCGCGGTGCAGGGTCTGCTCGGCGTTGCCGCGCACGCCCTGACCGTCCGCGTTCAGCTGGCCGTAGTCGACGATCTCGTTCTCGAACTCCATGAGGTAGCCGTCCAGCGACAGGCTCAGGCCGTCGCCGCGCCAGCTCAGGCCGAGCTCGTAGTCCCGCACGGACTCGGCCTCGACCTGCGGGTCGGTCCAGTAGATGTAGGCGAGACCGTTCACGTCGTAGATCGGCGTGGCAGTGGCGAAGAGGGGCCGGGCGCCGAGGTCGGTGCCGTCGACCCAGGCGTCGAACATCTCGGCGTCGGCCGGCTCGCGATGCGCCAGGCCGAAGTGGCCGTAGACGCCCAGCTCGCCGCCCCAGGGCCGCCCCGGCGCCTTCCAGTGGAGGCCGCCCTTGGGGTCGAAGAAGTCGTAGCTCACCTTGTAGCGGTTGCGCAGCGCGCCCTGGAAGTTGCCGGTGGCCTGCTGGAAGAAGTCGTAGCTCTTGTGCGTGAAGTGCAGGTCGGCCAGCGCGGTGAAGCCCAGGCCCAGCGCGAACTGCTCGTTGACGTAGGCGGACCAGGCCCGCTTGTCGCCGGTGTAGTCGTGGTAGTGCGGCAGGCCGATGGCCGTGGCCGTGCCGAAGCCCTCCACCAGCTGCAGGTCGCCCCAGTGATGCGAATGGAAGTCGTAGAAGTCGCCGCCGAAGATGGCGCGGCTCGGGCCCTTCTGCCAGGTGGCGTGGGTCAGGAAGCCGCGCTGATCCTTGTCCACCCACTTGCGGCGGACGAGATCCACCGGCACCGAGTCGGGCAGGCCGAGGAAGGTGTCCAGCGAGTAGGCCACCGGGTCGGCATCCTGCTTGAAGTTCTCGTAGAAGCCCTCGCCGTGGATCCAGTAGAGGCTGGACTCGAGCTGCAGGTTCGCGCGCAGGTCCCAGCGGTGGTGCAGCTCGTAGTGCGGCTGCGAGAAGTCGTCCACGGCGTTGGCGTAGGTCTCGGGGTTCGCGCGGCGGTCGGCGACGCGCTCGTCGTCGCTGAGGCCGTACCAGGCCTGGTGCGTGAGCTCGCGGCCCGTGTAGACGTTCATCTGCGTCGCGCTGTGCGGCGTCAGGAAGCGCCCGCTCCAGAACGCGCCCCACTGATCGGTGCCGGAGCGGTCGCGGTAGCCGTCGCTGGCGAGGTGGCTGATGCGCAGGCCGGTGGCGAAGCGCCCGCCCAGCAGGCCGCTCTGCCAGCCGAGGCTCTGCTTGGCGGTGCCGAAGCTGCCCGCGGCCACGCTGAACTGCCCGCCGGGCTCGGGGCCCAGGACGTCGGTGACGAGATTCACCGAGCCCGCGATCGCGCTCATGCCGCCCAGGGAGTTGGTCACGCCGCGCTGCACCTGCACGTCCTCCAGCGATCCGGCCAGGTCCGGCATGTCCACCCAGTAGACCTGGTGGTCCTCGGGGTCGTTGAGCGGGATGCCGTTGATCATCACGCCGATGCGCTTCTGGTCGAAGCCGCGCAGCTTGAGGTAGGTGTAGCCCACGCCGTTGCCCGCGTCCTGGCTGGCGTAGAGGCCGGGAGTGGTTTCGAGCAGGAGCGGCAGGTCCTTCTCGGCGCTGCGGGCCTGCACCTCCTCGGCGGTGAGGTTGGTCTGGCTGAGGTGGACGTCCGGGCTGTAGCGCGACGCGCTCACCACCACCTTCTCGCCGCTGTAGTAGGTGGGCTCGAGTTCCACGGTGAGCGTCGCGTCGGGGAAGCTGGACAGCTCCAGCACCATCACCCTGGGCTCGTAGGCCAGGTGGCTGAAGACGAGCGTGAAGGGCTCCGCCGGCGGGTCGGGGAGCGTGAAGCGGCCCTCGGCGTCGGTCTCCAGGCGCAGTTCGCGGGCCGGCATGAGCACGGTGGCGCCGGCGACGGCGTCGCCCGTGCCGGCGTCCACGAGCCGGCCCTCCAGCGCGGGCAGCGCCGCGGCGGAACCGGCCGCGCCGAGGACGAGAAGAATGGCAAGTGCGAGCGTGCGGATCGAGGTCATGACTGCCTCCGGTGTCTGCGTGGCGTCGACAAGACTCCCGGACGCGAAACGGGGCACCCGAAGGCGCCCCGCGCATGCGATCAACGCCCGTTTCCCTACGCCGGTGTGATCCGGATCAGGTTCGAGGGGTTTGATCTCAGGCCGGTGGCCACCCCCAACGGAATCTTGCGACCCCATCCTAGGAGTCCGTCGACGGGCTGTCAAGCCGCCCCGGACTTGTGGTGGCGGGTGCGGCAGGCTAGAGTCGTGCCGCCCTGGCCATCGCTCACAGGAGGTCTGCGATGCACCCGCGCTTCACGCTCGCCCGCGCCCTCGCGCTCGGCGCCCTCTGCCTCGGCGCCGCCGGCGCCCGGGCCTCGGCCCCGATGGACTGGCCCGCGCTCGTCACCCTGCTGCAGGCCGACAGCCTCGGCGCGGCGGCGCCGCTGGACCTCCGCGGCGTGCTGGTGGGGGACTTCTTCAGCGATCTCTATTTCGCCGATCCCGAGGGACGCGACCTGCCCGGCCTGCGGGTGGAGAGCGGCGAGCACCTGGCCGAACTGGGCGATCTGGTGGCGCTGCGCGGTCGGCTCGCCGCCGACCGCGACGGCCCCGCCCTCGACGTGGACGACCCGCTCACGGACGTCCTCCCCCTGCGGGAGGCTGGACTGCAGCAGCAGCGCAGCTGGCCGGCCACCGCGGCCGAGCTGCTGGCCGCGCCCGAGCGCTGGCGCAACCGCCTGGTGGAGCTCTCCGAGCTCAGCGTGGCGGAGATCTTCCGCGACCCCAACGGCGTGCCCTGGCTCGCCCGCGTGACCGAGGACGGCGACACGCTGGGCGTCGAGATGAACGACGGCAACCAGCCACCGCTGCGCGAGGGCGAGCGCCTGCCCGGCCTGCGCGGCATCTGGGCCCAGCGCGGCGAGCACTGGAACCTGCGCCCGCGCTCGTCCGAGGACTGGCTGCGCGAGGAGGGCGGCGCCCGGGGCGTGCGCCCGCCCGATCGCGAGCTGGCCTTCCGCGGCCGCGTCAGCGAGGGCAAGGTGGGCGGCCTGCCGGGCAAGGCGCCGCGGGCGCATCTCCTGCTGGACGAGATCTGCTACGACCCCGTGGGCCCGGCGGGCGTCACCGAAGGCGAGGCGGGCGAGTCCTTCGCGGTGGTCAACACGGGCGACCGGCGACAGTCGCTGGACGGCTGGTCGGTGACCGACAACGAGGGCGTCTGGCGCTTCCCCGCGGGGACGAGTCTCGCCGCGGGCGGACGGATCCACGTGGCCCGCGGCTTCGAGCGCTTCACCTGGGAGTTCGGCTTCGCGCCGGACCTGTCCTTCGACCGCGCGCCCACGCCGGGCGACAGCGCCCTGGTGCTGGACAACGCCGGCGACGAGCTGCTGCTGCTCGACGACCGCGGCCGCGTGGTGGACGCGGTGGTCTGGGAGGCCGGCTGGGCGGAGGCGCAGCCGGGCTGGACCGGGCCGGCCACCGGTCCCTTCCGCTTCAACGACTACGTGCCCGAGGAGGGGCAGGTGCTCTGGCGCAAGCGCAGCCTCGAGCGCGGCCTGCGCCTGGACACGGACAGCGCCGCCGACTGGATCACCGATCCCGACGACCCCGACCTGGGCCTGAGCGTCGCCTTCCCTGGCTGGGACCGCGACCTGTTCCTCGACACGGCCCGCTGCGAGGGCGAGGCGGAGGTCACGGCGCTGCTCTCGCCGGACAACAGCTACCAGGGCGTGCGCGACTTCCTGCGCTCGGCCACCGAGTCCCTCGAGATCGAGATCTACCTGTTCACGCACGCGGGCCTGGCCGACGAGCTAGTGGCCGCGATGGAGCGCGGCGTGCGCGTGACGATCCTGCTCGACGGCGAGGTCTACGGCGCCCGCGGCGGCACCTACGACGTGGTCCGCGCCATCGCGCACCGCCTCAGCGCGCATCCGTCGGGGCGAGGGCACGTCTACTTCTGGCGCAACGGCGACGACCCCCGCCACACCGGCATGGACGCGGACATCCCCGACCGCTACAACCACTGCCACCAGAAGTTCGTCATCGCCGATCGGCGGCGCGTGCTGGTGAGCAGCGACAACTTCACGCAGAGCAGCGTGCCGGACGACGACAAGGCGAACGGCACCAGCGGCTCGCGGGGCGCGATGCTCATCACCGACGCGCCCTGCGTCGTGGAGCGGGCCGTGGCCATCTGGGAGGCCGACTTCGATCCGAACCGGCAGCGGGACGTCGTGCTCTACGTGCCGCGCGAGGGACTCGACGAGCGCGATCCGCGTCCCGGTGAGGATCGCGACAGCTATCAGCCCGTGCAGCCCGCGCCCTTCAGCGAGCGCCTGCGCGCGCGCTTCGAGCTGAGCCAGTCGCCCGACAACGCGCTGCGGCCCGACCGCGGCTATCTGGGGCACATCAACGCCGCCGGCCAGGGCGACCTGGTGCTGGTGCAGCAGCAGTACGAGCGCGCCTGGTGGGGCTACGGCGAGAATCGCTCGCCCAACCCGCGGCTCGTCGCCTGCGTGGAGGCTGCGCGGCGCGGGGCGCGCGTGCGCATCCTGCTGAGCGGCGCGGGTGGCGACGAAGGCGGCGCGAAGAGCCGCCTCACCCGCGATCGCTTCAACGCGCTGGCGGCCGAGGAGGGGCTCGACTTCACGGTGGCGCTCGGCACGCTGCCCGGGGACCGTCCGGGGAGGGACGCGCCCATCCACAACAAGATGCTCCTCGTTCGCGCGGGCGGCGCGCACTGGTGCCACGTGGGCAGCGCCAACGGCAGCGAGACGGCCAACCGCTACAACCGGGAGCTGGGCCTGTCCATCGACTCGCCGGCGCTGTTCAGCTATCTGGCCGAGGCGTTCACGGACGACTGGCTGCGGGCGGTGGGCGTCACCGAGGACGTGGGCGCGCCCTAGTCGACGACCCTGGCCGGCGCGACGTGCCGCCGCGGCCGCGCCGGGGCGGGCTGCGCGGCCGCGCCGGCCTCGCCCACGTTGTCCAGCGCGCGCTTGAAGAGCACCGGCCCCAGCAGCTGGTTGAGGCTGATCGAGGCCACGGCGAGCGTCGCCACGGCCGGGCCCCAGTCGGGGAAGCGCGCGGCCAGCGCCCGCGCCAGGCCGAGGCTCACGCCGGCCTGGGTGACGAAGGTCAGCCCCAGATTGCGTCGCGTGGTCGCGGGCGCCCCCGCCAGGCGCGCGCCCAGCCAGCTGCTCCCCTGGATCGACGCGAAACGGATCGCGACGAGCAGCACCGCCAGCATCCAGGTGCTGCGCAGGCTGCCCAGGTCCAGGGCGGCGCCCGCCAGCGCGAAGAAGAGCGCGTAGACGGTGAGGCCGCCGCGCTCGATGGCCTCGAGGAAGGCGTCGCCCTGGCCGTGCGCGCTGAAGTTGCGCACCACGAAGCCCATCGCGATGCAGATGAGCATGGGCTCCAGGTGGAAGCTGGCGCCGACGCTCACGTCCAGCCAGTGCGCCAGCGCGTGGCTGGCCTCGCTGACCACGATCGCCACCAGGAAGAGCGTGATCAGGTGGTGGCTGCTCACGCGGCGCAGCCACGCCGCGAGCGCCGCGCCCAGCAGCGCGCCCAGGGCCAGGCTGCTGCCCAGCTCGAGCAGCAGGCCGCCCAGGGTGGCCAGGTCCAGCGGGCCGCCGGAGAGCAGCGCGCCGCCCACGCTGAGCACCACGGCGAAGAGCACGATCGACAGGATGTCCATGGCCACCGTCAGTCCCAGCGCCGCCTCGGTGAAGGGGCCCTGCGACTTGGTCTCCTTGATGATCGCGATGGCGCTGGCGGGCGAGCGCGCGGTGGCGATGGCGCCCAGCAGCGCGGCCATCACCCAGAGCTGGGCGGGGCCGAGGTCGCGCGTGAAGGCGAAGAGCGGACTCGCGGCCACCACCAGCAGGCCGCTGACGAGGAAGATCAGCGTCAGCTGCGTGGCGAGCCCCCAGCCCAGCAGGCGACGACCACGCCGAAGCTCCCCCAGCGACAGCTCGCCGCCGGCGCTGAGGGCGATGAAGGTGAGGGCGAGGCTGTCGATCACCTTGAGGCGCTCGAGGCTGTCGGCGCCCACCAGGCCGAGGGCGTCCGGCCCGAAGAGCACGCCCGCGAGCAGGTAGCCGGAGATGCGCGGAAGCCGCAGGGGCGGGGCCATCTCGCCCAGCAGGAAGGCGCTGAGCAGCAGGAAGCCCAGGGCGACGCTCTCGCGCCCCAGCGACGCGCTCTGCATCGGCAGCAGCGCGCGCTCGGCCAGCCAGGCCAGCAGCACGAGCAGTCCGATGAGCACGAGCCGCCGCGGCATTCAGGCGCCCTCCCGGGAGAGACCGCGCAGCGTGAGCCAGGGCGCGGCCAGCGCCGAGAGCAGGAAGCCCACGAGGAGCACGGTGGTGGAGGCGTCGGCCAGGGTGCTGCGTTCGAGGGAGAGGAAGGACGCGACCATCGCCACCGACACGCCGCTCTGTCCGCTGAGCGCGAGGCCCGCCCGCGCCGGCAGCACGCCGCGGCCCAGGGCCAGCCGGCCGGCGAGGGCCATGCCGACGAACTTGCCCCCCAGGCGCAGCAGGAAGAAGGCGAGGCCGAGCGGCAGCGCCCAGCGCGACCCCAGGTGCCAGCCCGCGCCCACCAGCAGCAGGAAGATCGTGTAGAAGGGGCGCTCGCTGGCCGCGGCGAGTTGCCAGGTGTCGTCGCGGTGGCCGAGCAGGTTCACCGTGAGCACCCCGGCCACGAAGTTCACGTAGAGCGGTGGCTGGCCGAGCACCCGCGCGAGACCGCCGGACAGCGCGAGGAAGCCCAGCAGCGCCAGCAGGTGGTGGTCGGGGCGCCTGGCGCCCTTGAGGAGCAGCGTGAGCAGGACGCCCAGGGCGAGGCCGAGCAGGGTGGAGAGACCGAGCCAGCGCAGGGCGGCCAGGGCGTCCGCCTGCTCCGCCCCCAGGAGCGCGCGCTGGTGCAGCAGACCGGCGAGCAGCGCGATGGCCACGAGGGGGATCAGCGTGTCCACCTCGGCGCAGAAGCGGAAGAGGTGGTCGGGCACGTGGGGCGTGCGCCGGCGCTCGCGCAGGGCGAGGGTGAGGACGTGCTGGCTGCTGTCGGATCCGGCCGCCGCCAGGAAGAGGGCGGCGCCGGCGGTTCCCGGCCCCGCGCCGAAGAAGTGCCCGAGCAGCAGGTAGAGGGGGACGGCCAGCAGGCCCAGCGTGACGAGTCCCTGCCCCAGCGCCGCGCCGTAGAAGGCGACCGGGAAGCGGCGCAGCAAGGTCCCCTCGAACTGCAGGCCCACCAGCAGGCCGATCCAGCCCAGCCCCAGGATGAGCAGCGGTTCGAGGTCGGCCAGCGTCGACCGGTCGAGGAAGCCCAGGCCCTGCTCGCCCAGCGCCCAGCCCAGCAACAGAAACTCGCCGCCCACGAGCATGAAGCGGCGAGAAAAAGGCAGTCGTCCCTGGATCCGAGGCGCGGCGCCGAGTCCCAAGAGCAGGAAGAGAATCAGCGCCAGCAGGATCTTCAAGCGGGACCCCCGGAGGGCTGACGTGTCGTGCTAGGGCGCGGCGATCGAGGCCTCTTCGATCATGACGTCGTAGCGATAGCCGGAGCCGAAGTCCTTGTTCGTGCTGACGACGCCGGTGGCCACCACCACGTCGCCCACCTTCGCGACGTCGGCGCTGGTGATGCAGATGTCGTCGGCGCCGTTGGACGCGGAGCCGTCGCGCAGGTGCAGCCAGTTCTTGCCCATGATGTTCGCGTTGAACTTGACCACCTTGCCCTTGACGGTCACGCGCTTGCCGGCGAAGTCGCCAGGCGCGGACACCAGGCTGGCGATGGCCATGCCGCCCTTGGGCGGCGCGATGGCCTTCACGGCCTCGCCGCCGGCCGCGGAGGTGTGCGGGGACCTGGGCGTGGCCGCGGCGCCGCCCTGGGGGTTCGCCATCTGGGAGGGCGCGGGCGCGCTGCCGTCCAGCTTGCGGATCTCGCCGGTGAAGTAGACCACGTCGAAGGTGCGCTTCAGCGTCTCGCTCTTGAAATCCTTCATGGGCATGGCGGTGGAGAAGGCCACCTCGTCGCCCACCTTGACCTCGAAGCGGGGGGCGGCGGCCCAGGCCTCGCCGCCGGCGCCCTTCACGTGGACGTAGGTGTAGCTGTCGGTGTTCATGGTCTCCACGACCTTGCCCGCGATCTCGCCGCTGGCGGCCAGGGCGGTGACGGCAAGAGCCAGAAGGCCCAGCGACAGGGCGCTGCGGAGGGCGGGAAGGAGGCTGCGTCGCATCTCGGATCTCCTGTTCGGGCAGCAGGTTGGGCGCGCCGGGCGAAGGGGCGCCGTTGCGTGTCTGGGCAGAGTAGCAAGGCGGGGGCCCTCGCGCCAGGGAATCTGGCGAGGCCCTCGGGAATCAGGGTCCCGGCACTGGCGTTATCTCCCCTTCCATAGTATCGTGGAACGGTAACTGGACATGCCGGTCCCCTTATCGAACTCGGCCACAGCACATGCCCGCGCCCGCCGCCCTCGGACGGCGACGGCTCCGCTGGCTCAACCCCGGATTCAGGAGGAGCGGAACCGTGGCAGACACGACCCTCGAAAAGATCTATCCCGTTCCGGCGAAGGTGCGGGAGCACGCGCTCATCGACAAGGCGAAGTACGAGGCGATGTACAAGAAGTCCGTCGCGGACCCCGAGGGCTTCTGGGGGGAGATCGCCGAGCGCATCACCTGGCACAAGAAGTGGGACAAGGTCCTGCAGTGGGAGTTCGACACACCCGACATCAAGTGGTTCATCGGGGGCAAGCTCAACGTCAGCTACAACTGCCTCGACCGCCACGTCGAGGCCGGCCGGGGCGACAAGACCTCGATCATCTGGGAAGGCGAGCACGGCGACGCGCGCAAGTACACCTACTCGACCCTGCTCACCGAGGTGAAGAAGTTCGCCAACGTGCTCAAGGCGAAGGGCGTGACCAAGGGCGACCGCGTCTGCATCTACATGCCCATGGTGCCCGAGCTGGCCATCGCCATGCTGGCCTGCACGCGCATCGGCGCGATCCACAGCATCGTCTTCGGCGGCTTCAGCGCGGACAGCCTGAAGGACCGCATCAACGACAGCTCCTGCAAGGTGCTGATCACCACCGACGCCAGCTATCGTGGCACGAAGATCGTCCCGCTGAAGGGCGCGGCCGACGACGCCATGAAGGGCACCCCGAGCATCGAGACCTGCATCGTCTACAACCGCACCAACACCGACGTGCCGATGAAGTCCGGCCGTGACGTGTGGTGGCACGACGAGATGGCCGCCGCCAGCGACGACTGCGCGCCCGTGTGGATGGACGCCGAGGATCCGCTCTTCATCCTCTACACCAGCGGCTCCACCGGCAAGCCCAAGGGCGTGCTGCACACCACGGGCGGCTATCTGGTCTACGCCTCGCTGACCCACGAGCTGGTCTTCGACTACCACGACGACGACGTCTACTGGTGCACCGCGGACATCGGCTGGGTGACCGGGCACAGCTACATCGTCTACGGCCCGCTGGCGAACGGCGCGAACACGATCATGTTCGAGGGCGTGCCCAGCTATCCCGACTTCGGCCGCTTCTGGCAGGTCGTGGAGAAGTACAAGGTCACGATCTTCTACACGGCGCCCACCGCCATCCGCGCCTGCATGCGCGAGGGCGATTCGTGGCCCAAGAAGTACGACCGCAGCAGCCTGCGCATCCTGGGCACGGTGGGCGAGCCCATCAACCCCGAGGCCTGGCGCTGGTACTACGAGGTCGTCGGTGAGAGACGCTGTCCGATAGTTGACACGTGGTGGCAGACCGAGACCGGCGGCATCCTGATCACTCCGCTGGCCGGCGCGATCGACCTGAAGCCCGGCAGCGCCACGCTGCCCTTCTTCGGCGTCCAGCCCGTGCTGGTCGACCCCGAGGGCAAGGAGATCCAGGGCGCCGGCGCGGGCAACCTCTGCATCAAGCACCCCTGGCCGGGCATGATGCGGACGGTCTACGGCGACCACAAGCGCTTCTTCGAGACCTACTTCTCCGCCTACAAGGGCATGTACATGACCGGTGACGGCTGCCGCCGCGACGAGGACGGCTACTACTGGATCACCGGACGCGTGGACGACGTGATCAACGTCTCCGGCCACCGCATGGGCACGGCCGAGGTGGAGAGCGCGCTCGTCAGCCATCCCAAGGTGGCCGAGGCCGCCGTCGTGGGCTTCCCGCACGAGATCAAGGGCCAGGGCATCTACGCCTACGTGACCCTGAACGTGGGCGAGGAGTACACGGAGGAGCTCAAGAAGGAGCTGGTGGGGCACGTCCGCAAGGAGATCGGTCCCATCGCCGCGCCGGACGTGATCCACTGGGCGCCGGGCCTGCCGAAGACCCGCTCGGGCAAGATCATGCGCCGCATCCTGCGCAAGATCGCCGAGGGCGCGCCGGATCAGATCGGGGACGTCTCGACGCTGGCCGACCCCAGCGTGGTGGAGAGCCTGATCGCGGAAATGAAGTGACGCGAGCGTGTGTCCTCTCGCGCGCCGCTTCGAAGGCGCGCGAGCCGGACATGCGCCGGATCGATGTATCGTGAAGACGGGGGAGCTTCAGGCTCCCCCGTCTCGTAATGCCCCGTCCCAGCTTTCCGTGGCTCCCGGATCCGACCCCTGCTATACTTGTTGGGCGAGACTCGCCCTGGCCTCCCCTCCCTCCCCATCGCGCAGTCTCAGGGTCGCACTGGTACGCAGGCAACCGATACCAGCCGGGAGGTCCCCATGTTCAGACGCGCAACGTCCATCCTCGTGATTCTGCTTTTCCCTGTCCTGGCAGGGGCGGCTGTACTCCATGTGCCGGGTCAGTATTCCACGATCCAGGCCGGCCTGGACGCCAGCGCCGTTGGCGACACCGTGCTGGTAGCGCCCGGCACCTACAGCGGTACGGGCAACGACAACCTGAACTTCCATGGCCGCGCAGTTGCCCTCATCGGCGAGGGTGGGGCGGCACAGACGATTCTCGACGGGAGCGTGAGCAACCACCGGCTGATGCTCCTGGATCAAGGCGAGGGCCCCGGGACACTCGTCCAGGGATTCACCCTGACCGGCGCGAAGGTCTCCTACTACGGGGGCGCCATCCTCTGCGATGGCAGTTCGCCGACGCTGCGCGAGCTGCTGTTCGAGGACAATCACGGCTATATCGGCTATCCCAACGACGCCTTCGGCGCTGGTCTTCGCGTCACGTTCGGCGGCGCGCCCCAGGTGTTCGACTGCGTGTTCCGCAGCAACGAAGCCGCCGCTGGCGGCGCCGTGTGCATCGAGGGTGGCGGCGCGCCGAGCTTCGAGAACGTCCTCTTCGAAGCGAACTACGCCCGTCGGGGCGGAGCCGTCTACGGCGGCTCCAACGCCACCTTCACGCGCTGCCAATTCGTCGACAATGTCGCCCCCAGTGCCGCCACCGACGACGTCGTCGACAAGCCGGGTTGGGGGGGAGCGATCTACCTGGGGGCCGGCCACAGCCCGAGCTTCGAGGAGTGCCTCTTCGCGAACAACCTCGCCGAGCATGTCCACACGGTCTACGGCAGCGGTCCCGGCCGCGGCGGGGCCGTGAGCTGCAGCGGCGGCGGCGCGGAGTTCCTGCGCTGCACCTTCCACGGCAACGGCGCGGAGCCCGAGGAGGGGCTGTACCAGGGCGGGACCCTGGACGTCTACGGCGCCGGCGCCGTGACGCTGACGGACTGCGTCCTCGCCGGCACGACCAGTGGCTACGCGATCCACTGTGACGTCGCCGACGGCATCCCCGACGCGAACTGCTGCCTCTTCTGGGACAACTGGGCGCCGCAGTTCGGCGGGGCTTGCCCCGATCTCATCGGTGTCGACGGAGACTTCGAGGCCAATCCCTACTTCTGCGACGTCGACGCCGGCGACTTCAGCGTGGCCGGCCTGTCCCCCTGCCTGCCCGCCAACAACGCCTGCGGCGTGCAGATCGGCGCCTACGGGGAAGGGTGCACGATCACCGACGCGCCCGCGCCCCCCGCGGCGACGGCGCTGGCCGCCCCCTTCCCGAACCCCTTCAACCCCAAGGTCACGCTGGCGTTCACGCTGGCGGCTCCGGGCAAGGTGGCACTGACCGTCTACGACGCGTCGGGCCGTAGCGTGGCCGTGCTACTCGATACCGAGCTGCCCGCCGGAGATCACCACGTGGACTGGCGGGGGCAGAACGACGCCGGCCATGAGGCGGCCAGCGGCGTCTACTTCGTGCGGATGGAAGCGCCGCGATACAGCGCGCGGCAGCGCATGGTGCTGCTGCGCTGAGGCGAGGCGAGCTCGTCGACCGAATTGACGTCCAGGGCCTCGCCCTATGCGGGGACCTGCCGCCGCCGCGACCGATTCACCGAGCTAGCGGACCCTCTATCAGCGGATCCGCGGCAGGTGGTATAATCCGGGTGACGCAGCCTGGATTGCCGGTCCCTTCCCCCTCAGCCCCAGGAGACCGCCATGGAGCGCTTCGGTGTTCGCGTGGTGCTCTGTACCCTCAGCCTTCTTGCCATCGCCCCGGGCGCCAGGGCCGCCTGGCAGCCGAACGGGCTCGACGTCGACCCCACGCCGCGCTGGCAGACCGGCGTCTCGGTGACCCCCGACGGAGCCGGCGGCATGATCGTCGCGTGGCTCGATGCTCGCGACGGCCGGTCCCACCTCTTCGCGCAGCGTCTCGACGCCTACGGCGAGCGCCTCTGGGCAGTGGAGGGGATCACGGTCGCGGCGCCGCTCGACTGGGAAATCGTCGAGTGTTCGCTCGCTCCAGACGGGGAGGGCGGGGCCTACGTCGCCTGGGTGGTCGAGGACGTCGGGGAGTACTGGATCACCAGCCAGCACCTGAGCGGGGACGGCACGCTCTTGTGGCCCACCGACGGGCTGGGATTCGGCAGCAGCTACGGCTACCACTATCAGCTGGCGTTGGTCGCCACCGACGACGGCGGCGCGATGGCAAGCTGGGTCTACGTCGACTTCACCTACGAGGACGCCGACATCGCCGCGATGAAGCTGCTTCCCGGGGGACTGGGATGGCCCATCTCCGGTGTGGTCGTGAGCGATGCGTCGAGCGACCAGCGCTTTGTCTCCGTCGTCCCGCGCGCAGGGGGTGGCGCCTTCTTCGTCTACGAAGACGGGCAATTCGACTTCTCCGGTGACATCGTCGTCCACGCGCTGAACGCCGCCGGCAGCGCCGACTGGCTCGGTGGCGTCCCGCTCCAGCTGACGACCGGCAACGCGACGCAGTACCTCCCCGTCGCCTGCAGCGACGGACAGGGCGGCCTGTACGCCGCCTGGCTGGACAGCCGCAACGGCAACGATGACATCTACGCGGCCCGCGTCACCGGCGACGGCGCCGTCCTTGGAGCCACCAACGGAACGGCCATCTGCACCCAGTCCGGCTACCAGGGCCCACCGCAGATCGTCGCGGACGAGTCTGGCGCCATCGTTGCCTGGGACGACCCGCGCAGCGGAACCTACGACGTCTACTGCCAGCGCGTGACCTACCTGATGAGCCCCGTCTTCGCGGCCAACGGGATTCCCGTCTGCGACCTGCCAGTCCAGAGCGTGACCACCGGCCTGGTGGCAGACGGTACCGGCGGCGCGATCATCGTCTTCCGGG
This sequence comes from Candidatus Latescibacterota bacterium, assembly GCA_020633725.1. NCBI lineage: Bacteria > Pseudomonadati > Candidatus Latescibacterota > Candidatus Latescibacterota bacterium. Next base: position 185,497 of record JACKDC010000003.1, on the reverse strand, counting down.
ATTCGCGTGCCGGCAGCAGCTATGATCTGTACCTGCAGCGCATCGACTCGCTGGGCCAGCGCCGCTGGAACTGGGACGGCATTCCCTTGACCCGCGAAGGCGGCCTTGCATTCTCTACGGGCCTGACGAGCGACGGGGCCGGCGGTCTGCTCGCCGCATGGAGCAACTACAGCCAGGCCGCCCGCGGCGTCGCCGCCCAGCGCATCGAGCGCAACGGCTACTGGGGCTACCCGTCGGCCACCATTGCCGCCGCGACCGACGTCCCCGGCGATCAGGGCGGCGCGCTCATCCTCGCCTGGGACGCTAGCCGTCTCGATCCCTGGCCCGCCGAGGAGATCGACCGCTACTCCCTGTGGCGCGCGCTGCCCGGCGTGCCGGCCGCGCGGCAGCCAGACGCCGACTGGCTCGCGCGCACCTTTGCACCTCCCGCACCGGACGCGGCCCCGGTCCGGAGCGAGCCAGGCGGCGACCGCGAGCTCTACTGGGAGCTCGTCGACGTCGTGGACGCCTACGGCCTGCCCGGCTACGCCCGTACCGTCCCCACCTGGTACGACTCGACGGGCACGGATCCGGCCGAGCACGCCTTCCAGGTGATCGCCCACGGCACGGGCAGCGCCTACTGGATCTCGCCGACGGCCACGGGCCACTCCGTCGACAACCTCGCGCCCGCGGCGCCGCTCGACCTGATGGGGGATGCCGTCTACTCGCCGCAGGGCCTGACGCTGACCTGGGCTCCCAATGTCGAGGCGGACCTGTCGCACTACGCCGTGTACCGCGGCACGCAGCCCGACTTCCCCGCCGACGCCTCGTCGCTGCTCGGCGCGCCGGCCGATACGACGTGGTTCGACGCCGGCTGGTCCGCCGAGGGAGGCCTCTGGTACAAGGTGGCGGCCGTGGACGTGCACGCGAATCCGAGCGACTTCGCGCTGCTCGGCCCGCAGGACGTGACAGGCGCCACCGACGGCACCACTCCCGCACTGACCCGCCTGCAGCCCGCGAGTCCCAACCCCTTCAACCCCGCGACCACGCTGCGCTTCGACCTGGCGACCCGGGCGCACGTGTCGTTGCGCGTCTACGATGCCCAGGGGCGCCTGCAGCGCTCACTGCTCGAGGGGGAGTGGCCCGCTGGCCGGCACCTGCAGATCTGGGACGGCCGTGGGGATCGCGGCGAGGCGCTGCCGAGCGGAGTCTACCTCGTACGCTTCGAGGCGGATGGCCACCGCGAGTCCCAGCGCGTGACTTTGCTGAAGTAGGCGGAGTCTCCCACGGCATGGACGACGAGGGGGAGCCGATCGGCGCCCCTTCGCGCTGCACTAGTCGACCAGGTCGACGTCCAGACCCTCGCCCTTCGCGCGCGCCAGCAGCCGCCGCGACGGGTTCACCAGGTGCGGATGCCCGAAGAGCGCGAGCATCTCCAGGTCGCTCGCGTGGTCGGCGTAGGCGTAGGACGCCTCCAGGTCCCAGTCCTCGGCGGGGAAGCGCTCACGGACGATCTCGGCCTTGGCTGCGCCGTAGGGATGGGGTCCCGCGAGGCTTCCCGTCAACTTGCCCAGGAGCCTGGCCATCGGGGTCCCGACGGCGATCTCGACCCCCAGCGCGCGCGCCAGTGGACCGAGCAGGAACTCCGGCGTCCCCGACAGCAGCGCGATCTCGAGCCCCTCGTCGCGGTGCGCCTCCAGCCGGTCCAGCAGCGGCTGCCGCAGCCGCCAGCGCAGCTCCTCGCCCACGAAGCGCTCCGCGAGCTCCTCCATCCAGGCGGCGGGCTGCCCGCGGTAGATGGCCTTGTTGGCCTTGAAGGCGGCCGTGCGTCCCCGGGGCAGGCGCCACAGCGCCACCCCCAGCGCCCGCAGCACGGGCCACGGGCGGAGCTCGCCCTGCTCCAGCAGCCAGCGCAGGAAGCGGCGCTCGGAGGAGCCGGCGATCAGGGTGCCGTCGAGGTCGAAGAGGGCCAGGCGGCGAAGCGACTCAGGCAGTGTCGTGCTCCTTGCGGACGAATCCCGGGATGGACGACTCCAGCAGGAGTACGAAGGCGTCCACGCGCACAGGAATGCCACGAATCACGTTCAGGGCAAGCATGATCCAGACCAGCGCCGGCGGTGAACACCTCGCGCGGGGTGGCGCGGCCTGGCCGGTCAGCCCGCGGGCGCCCTGCGATGGGACTTGGATTCGACCGTGAGGATCAGGCCGACGGCACCCCCCAGGCTGAGGAGCAGGCCGCACCAGGTCACCGCGAGCGCGACGCAGAGCGCGACGCTGAGGTAGAGCCCGTGCCAGCCAAGAACCTGGAGCACCGTGGCGCGTCGCCGTTGCCGCAGCAGCCAGGCGGGCTCGGGGCAGCGGTCGAGTGCACAGTTCCAGAACTGCAGGCTGAAGGTGTAGGCGATGCTCGAGACGCCGACGATAACCACCAGCAGCTTGAGGTAGCGGTCCGTCCACGGGGAGAGGTCCTTCTCGAGGAGGAACGCCACCACGAGCATCACGACGGCCACCGTGGTGGCGGAATATCCGCGGACCTGGTTCGCGTTGACCGCCCAGTTGGAACTCTGGAACTCCGCCACGGGCTTCGCTCCTCGCTCAATATCCATCCGTTCGAGCGCGATCCCTGACAACAGGTACTCCCTGCGCATGGCGGCGCGGATGAGAATCCACAGGTAGGCGTAAACCAGCGGGATGAGCACCACGGCCAGCTTCACGAAGAACTCGTGCTGAGAAATTTCCTTCATCGGTGCCACCCTCCTGTGGGCCTCCAGGGTACATCCCAGCTCCCGGCGAGGGAACCTCGCCGCCCCTGCAGCGCATCGAACGAAAGAAATGCTTTACATGGAGCATGAAAAAGTATACATTCAGTTGCGCTGCCACGCTCGGCCTTGAGACCCCTTCAGGAGAGACGCCATGTCGATCCAGCAGAAGTCAGCCCTCTACCAGCTCGTCGTGACCCTCGCCGCGGTCGCCGCCTACCTGATCTTTCTCGCAACCGCTGGACCGAAGGTGGCGCTCGCGGCCTTCGCCCTGCTCGCCCCGGTGGGGCTCACGCCGCTGCTCTTTCGCGGTGAGGTCGGAGACGAGCGCGAGCGGCACGTCGCGCGCCGGGCCACGGTCCTCGGCTTCGGCGCGTCCTACCTCACGATGGTCGTGCTTTGCTCGGCCTTCTGGGCGCGGCAGTGGCTGGCGGGGGAGGGCACCGTGGACATCGAAGTCCTGCCCCTGATCGTCGAAGGCGCCCTGGTCGCGGCGCTGCTCGTCCGGGCGCTCGCGGTCCTCGTGCTCGTCCCCCGTGCCTGGGATCTCTCCGAATGAGCGCGCCGCCCATCGGTAATTGCATCCGACGGCTCCGTTTCGAGCACGGCGAGATGACCCAGCAGGAGCTGGCCGCGCGCTGCGGCGTCACCCGCCAGACGATCCTCGCCCTCGAGGCCGGCCGCTACGGCCCCAGTCTGGCGCTGGCTTTCCGCATCGCCCGCTGCTTCGAGCGGGGGGTGGAGGAGGTCTTCACCTGGCGCGACGGGGAGCCGTAGCCACTCCATCGGAGGACTGCCATGCTGCACATCAAGGACGCGGCGAAGCTGGCCACGGAGTTCGTGAAGGAGATCCTGCCCACGGAAGTCCACGCGGCCATCACCCTGGAGGAGATCGAGCTCGACCCCACGGGCGAGTTCTGGCTGGTGACCGTGGGCCTGCCCACGGGACGTCGCACGCTGCTCTCCGACCAGATGTCGAACCTCCAGACCGCGCGCGAGCTCAAGGTGGTGCGCATCCGCCGGGAGGACGGCGAGGTCCTGGGACTCCACATCAGGGACTGAGCCGCCGGTTTGACCTCCTGGGCGGCCCTTCGCTAGAGTCCTGCCACCCCGTGGCCCGCGAGGTGGACCGTGGACCCTCTGCGCTGGCAGCGTCTGGAGCAGGCGCTGGACGAGCTCCTCGACCTCTCCGCCGCCGACCGGCCGGCGCGCCTCGACGCGCTCGCCGGGGACGACCCCGCCTTCCGCGCCGAGCTCGAGCGCCTGCTGGCCGCCGACGCCGCCACGCGCCGCGGCATCCTCGACGACGGCCTCGACTCCCTGGCCGACGCGATCCTCGACGCCCCCGCGGCCACGACACCGGCGGGACGGCGCATCGGCCCCTACCGTGTGCTGGGCCTGCTGGGTCGCGGCGGCATGGGCGAGGTCCTGCTGGCCGAGCGCGCGGACGGCGAGTACGAGCAGCGCGTGGCCCTCAAGCTGCTGCCCGCCGAGCGCCTGGGCGAGGACAACGCCCGCCGCCTTCGCCACGAGCGGCAGATCCTGGCGCGGCTCAGGCATCCCAACATCGCCACGCTCCACGACGGGGGCGTCACCGAGGACGGCGCGCCCTACTTCGCCATGGAGCTGGTGGAGGGCGAGCCCATCACCGACTACTGCGACGCCCAGCGCCTCGACGTCGAGGCACGGCTCGCGCTCTTCGACACCGTCTGCCGCGCCGTCCGCTACGCCCATCGCAATCTCGTGGTGCACCGGGACATCAAGCCGGGCAACGTGCTCGTCACCGCCGACGGCGTGGTGAAGCTGCTCGACTTCGGCATCGCGAAGTTGCTGGGCGACGCCGAGTCCACCGTGGCCGAGCAGCGCTTCCTCACGCCGGGCTTCGCGGCGCCCGAGCAGCTCCGCGGCGAGCCCACCAACATCGCCGCCGACGTCTACGCCCTCGGCGTGCTGCTCTACGAGCTGCTCTGCGGCAAGCGTCCCCACGGGCGGCGGACGGATCCCGCCGCCATGCTGCGTGCGGTGCTCGAGGACACGCCGCTGCCGCCGAGCCGCGCGGTCGAGGACGACGACCCCGCCGCCGCGGCGCGAAGCTGCGCGCCGGCCGCGCTGCGACGGCGGCTGCAGGGCGACCTGGACACCATCGTCGCCCGCGCGCTGGAGAAGGACCCCGCGGAGCGCTACCCCTCGTCCGAGGCGTTGCGCCTCGACCTCGAGCGGCACCTGGCGTCGGAGCCCGTCTCGGCGCGGCCCGCCTCGCGCGCTTACCGGCTGCGCAAGTTCGTCAAGCGGCACCGGCTGGCCGTCACGCTCACCAGCCTCATCGTGCTGGCCATCCTGACCGGCGCGGTCTGGATCGGCCTGCTCTACGCGCGCGCGGAGCGCAATCTGGGCCGCGCGCTGGCGGCCGAGTCCGCGTCGGCGCGCGAGGCCGAGACCCTGCGCCGGGTGACGGGTTTCCTCAGCGAACTCTTCGAGGAGGCGAGCCCGGAGGTCTCCCACGGGCGCGACGTCACCGCGCGCGAACTGCTGGACGCGGGCGCCGCGCGCATCGAGCGCGAGCTGAAGGGCGCGCCGGACGTGCGCTCGTCGCTGCAGCTGACCATGTCCACGTCCTACCGCTGGCTCGGCCGCTACGACGACGCGCTGCGGATGATCGAATCGGCCGTCGAGAGTCGGCTCGACCGCTTCGGCCCGGAGAGCCCCGAGTACGCCGAGGCGCTCACCGAACTGGCCGGGCTGCGCAGCGACCGTGGCGAGCTCGACGAGGCCGAGGCCGCGGCGCGTGAGGCCATCCGCATCTTCGCGGCGGCGCGAGGACCGCGCAGCGTGTCGGTGGCCGAGCCGACGAGCGTTCTCGGCGCCACCCTGATCCAGCAGGGGCGTTTCCCCGAGGCCGAGGTCGCGATGGGCACCGTGCTCGAGATCCACGAAGCGAACCCGCGGCCCGAGCCGGAGTGGATCGCGTCGGCGTCGAACGACCTGGGCGCCGCGCTCTCCCAGATGGGGCGCCTCGACGAGGCGGCGGTCCTCTTCACGCGCGCCGTCGAGACCCACCGCGCCGCGGGCGACTCGACGCACCCGAGCCTGTCGACCTACCTCACGAATCTCGGGGACGTCCGCATGCGCCAGGGGCGGCTGGACGAAGCCGAGTCGCTCATGACCCGCGGCCTGGCCGTCGCCGAAGCGGCCTTCGACTCGAGCAACGTGGATCTCGCCGAGCGCCACAATGCGCTGGGGCAGCTCTACGACCGCCTCGGGCGCTTCGACGAGGCGGAGTCGCAGTTCCTGCGCTCGGTGGCGATCTGGCGCGCGAACGTGGACGCGGAGCACCCGCGCGTGATCTGGGTGCTCGACAACCTGGTGGGCGCTTACACGGACGCGGGCCGGCTGGCCAAGGCGGACTCGCTCAGCGACGTGGTCGTGGCCATGTCCGAACGCCAGCTCGGGCTGGAGAGCGTCTACCATGGCGCCATCCTCAGAACGCGGGCCGACCTGCGCGACGTCCAGGGCCGCCACGCCGACGCCGCCGCGCTGCGCGAACAGGCGCTCGGCATCTACGCGACCGCGTTCGGGGACTCGTCGCCCATCGTGGCCCGGCGGATGGTCGAGCTGGCCAGGGATCGCGCGCTGATCGGCGAGACGTCCACCGCCGCCGCGCTCTACCGCAGCGCGATCGCCGTCTTCGAGCTGCCCGAAAACGCGGACGACGCGCGCGGGCAGGCGCAGCTCCCGACGCTGCGCGCTGCCCTGGACTCCCTCGGCGCCGCGCGCTAGCGCAGGCGCAGCACGCGGGCGCTGGCCGTTCCGCGCGCGTCGGTGAGGCGGAGGAAGTAGACGCCGGAGGCCGTGGGCCGGCCCTCGGCGTCGCGGCCGTCCCAGCTGGCGCTCGCGGCGCCCGGGCGGGTGGGCAGGGTGGCGACGCGGCGTCCGGTGACGTCGTGCACCGTCAGCCGCGCGCCGGCGGCGAAGGGTCGCGCCGGGAGGATCTCCGTGCCCGCGCGCGTCACGGCGGGCATGGCGCGCAGAGAGCGGGGCGCGCGATCGTCCGGGTCGGGGACCGCGGTCAGCGTGCCCGGTTCCCAGTCGGCAAGCGCGCCGATCACCAGGAAGGGCGCGGAGAAGTCGATGTCCCCGCCCTGCCCGAGGCGAAAGTTCACGGTGAACTCCGGCGTCCAGCTGCGGCCGTGGACGACGGTCATGTCCTCGAGCTGCAGGCCCTGTCCACCAGGGATGTCGAACTGCAGCCGCTGCATCGACACACCGGCGGCCTGGCCCTCGACGCCGAGGCGCAGGGGATAGTCCAGGACCGCGCCTTCCGCGGTGAGGATCGGATCCGGGGGATAGGCCTCGGGGACGAGAGCGTCCACGGCGCTGTAGCGGAAGCGCAGCGAGAAGTCCGTGTTGGTCCAGGGTACGGCGGGGTCCCAGTAGAGCGCGATGGCGCCGGCCCAGCCGCCGCCGGCCGGCCACTGCTCCCACTCGCCGGCAAGCGTGGGCAGGTGCCCTGAGTCGCTGACCGCCCCGTCGATGATCAACTCGGTGAGATACAGCGGCTGGCCGAACTGCTCCCAGACCTGCCAGCCGAGCGGCGGACCGGGGTAGGGGGGCACCTGCGTCGCGACGAACTCCTCCACCAGGTCGACGGGGTGCCAGCCGCTGGCGTGGAAGCGGCAGGCCCCGACGAGATAGTGCTGCGGCGCCGGGCTGAACTCCAGGGCGATGCCGGTGACAGCGTCGAGATCCACGCCGCTGCCGGCCACGTCCGCGTAGTCCCAGATCAGCGTTTCCTCGCCGCCAGTGGTCGTCAGCTCCCAGGAGCCCAGGTGATCGGCGTCGGTGATGTGCAGGTGCACCGTCGCGCCGGGCGCCGAGCCGAGCATCTCCAGCTCGATGCGGTCCACCTGCCCGCCCAGCGTGAGGTCGAGCGGGTAGCCCCAGTGGTACTGCAGGGTGCAGTAGCCATCGCCCGCGACGCCGACGTCGAGGGCGCGGTCGTACGATGAACCGGCGTAGACCGTGCGCGCGCTCACCGTTCCGCCCACGGGATCCAGGTAGACGCGGCGGGTGTCGTCGATGGCGTGGGACGGGGAGTTCGGGATGTAGACGTCGTGGGCGGTGAAGCCGTCGGCGGCGGTGTAGTCGAAGGGACCGGAGTCGAAGTCGTCCAGCGGCTGCAGCGCGTGGGCCTGCAGAGGCAGCGCGAGCGTGAGCGCGACGGCGACGGTGTGGAGACGGCGAAGCATGAGTGACCTCCGAGGGCTAGCGCAGGCGCAGCACGCGGGCGCTGGCCGTCCCGCGTGCGTCGGTGAGACGAAGGAAGTAGACGCCGGAGGCCGTGGGCCGGCCCGCCGCGTCGCGGCCGTCCCAGCTGGCGCTCGCGGCGCCGGCGGAAAGCGGCAGGTCCGCCACGCGGCGTCCGGTGACGTCGTGCACCGTCAGCGTCGCCCCGGCGGCGAAGGGTCGGCTGGCCAGCACCCGGGTGCCGGCGCGGGTGACCGCGGGCTCGGCGTGGAGCCTCAGCAGGTCATCGGCGCTCGGCTCGCCGGCCGGCGCGGCGGTGAGCAGCCCCGGCGCCCAGTCGGTCAGCGAGGTGATGCCGAGGAAGGGGAAGTTGTGGGAGAAGTCGCCGGTGCGCACGAGGCGGAAGCTGACGGCGAACTCCTGCGTCCAGTCGGTCAGCGGGCCCGAGCGCGGCCCGGTGACCTCCGCGAACTGGAGGCCCTGATTGATCGGGACGTCGAACTGGTAGCGCTGCAGGGCCGTGCCGATCACCTGCCCGTCCTGGCGCACGCGGACGGGGAACTCCAGCAGGATGCCGTCGGCCGTGAGGACGGGGTCCGGCGGATAGGCGACAGCGCTCATGCTCCCGATGTCCTGGAAGCGGAAGCTCAAGGCGAGCTGCGTGTCGGCCCACGGCGAGGAGGGATCCCAGCGGAAGTCGGCGGCGCCCAGCCAGCCGCCCTGGGCCTGCCACTGCTGCCACTGGCCCAGGACGACGGGCGTGTAGCCGGCGTCGGCGTCGGCGATGACGATCTCGGCCTGGTAGAGCGGGCTGCTGAAGAGGTCCCGGACCTGCCAGGCGAGCGGCGGCGACGGCAGGGGCGGCACCTGCGTGGCCACGAAGACCGGCACGAAGTTCACCGCGCCCGCGCCGCTGCGGTGGAAGCGGAAGTCCGAGACGATGGTCGCGGCCGACGACGCCCAGATCTGCAGCCCCATGCCGGTCGCGGCCTCGGGCTGCACCGTGCTGCCGGTGAGCTGGTCCAGCTCCCAGACGATCGTCTCCGGGCCGCCGCTGGCGTACTTGGTCCAGCCGAACAGGTCGGTGCCGTCCTGGAGCCGCAGGTCGATGCGCGTGCCGGGGGCGGCAGCCATGACGTCGAGCTCGACGCGATCCAGGGTCCCGCCCAGCGTCAGATCGTAGGCCACGCCCCAGTCCCAGCCGACGATGCAGGACGACGTGCTCGTCTCGCCGTTCACGTAGAGCGCCCGGTCGTGGGTCGACGGCCCCGCCTGCGTGCGCGCGCGGATCGGTCCGCCCACGGGGTTGAGCAGCACGCTGCGCTCCATCCAGATCGCGTGGGAGAGGTAGTTGGGGACGTGGACCTGCTCCCAGAGCGCGCCGTCGGCGGCGTAGAAGTCGAAATCGCCCACGTCGAAGTCGTCCACGGGCTGGAGCGCGCGGGCGGGCAGGGGCGTCAGGGCGAGCAGGGCGGCGACGGCGAGAGAGCGGAACGTCATCGGTGACCTCCGGGAGCGGTTGCCGGGAGCCACGCGAAAGCCGTCTCGAAGGGGACAGCGCCGGTCGCGACACGGTATACTGGGTCCACCCCGATCCGGAGGAGCCGTGTCCCCGTCCCCCCAGCCCGAGATCACGCGCCTGCTCGCCGCCGTGGGCGCCGGCGATTCCGCCGCGCGGGAGACGCTCTACGCGCTCGTCTACCCCGACCTGCGCCGCATCGCCAGCGCGCACCTGCGCGGGCGGGGGGGCGCCACGCTCAGCACCACCGGCATGGTCAACGAGGCCTACCTGCGCCTGGCCGGCAGCGGCGACTGGGAGAACCGGGTGCACTTCCTGTCGGTGGCGTCGCGGGCGATGCGGCAGATCCTGGTGGACCACGCGCGGCGTCGCCTGGCGGCCAAGCGCGGCGGCGGGCAGGCGCACGTCACCCTCGACGAGGAGCGCGCCGGCACGGGGTCGCAGGTGCTCGAGGTGCTGGCCCTGGATCAGGCCCTGGACCGCCTCGAAGCCCTCAGCCCGCGCCTCGCCCAGGTGGTGGAGCTGCGCTTCTTCGGCGGGCTGTCCGTGGACGAGACCGCCGGCGCCCTGAACGTCACCGACCGCACCGTCAAGCGCGACTGGCGCAAGGCGCGCTCACTCCTGCTCACCTGGCTCGAAGACGCCGAGGCGGGCTAGCGCGGGTAAATGCGATTAACCCTGTAGCTTACGCAATTCATCAGAGTTCCAAGCCTTGATTTCCCGGTAATCTGGTCGATATTGGCAGGGCGTAGGACGCCCGCCGCCAACCCCTCGGCGCGCGCACGGCGTCCGAGGAGGCCGAATGTCCAGACGCCCTTCACCCCGCGCCCGACTCGCCCTGATCCTGTCGCTCGCCGCGGTCCTGCTGCTGCTCTTCCTGTCCTGCCGCGACCGCGCGGAGGACCCCATGGCGCGACTTCAGGCCCACCGGGCCCACCTGGACCACAGCGCCTACTTCGACGAGCCCTTCGCCTCGGGCCGCGACGTCACCCGTGCCTGCCTCGAGTGCCACGAGGACGCGGCCCGCGAGGTCATGCCCACGGCGCACTTCCAGTGGACGGGCGATCGCATCACCGACGCCACCGGTCAGGCGATCCTCATCGGCAAGAAGAACCTGCTGAACAACTTCTGCATCGGCATCCAGGGCAACTGGGCCTCCTGCACGCGCTGCCACGCGGGCTACGGCTGGCGGGACGCGGGCTTCGACTTCGCCGATCCGCTGAACGTGGACTGCCTGGTCTGCCACGACCGCAGCGGCGGCTATCTGAAGGGCGAGGCCGGCGAGCCCGCCACGGGGGTGGACCTGCTCGCGGCGGCCAGGAGCGTGGGCTTCCCGCAGCGCGACAACTGCGGCGGCTGCCACAACTACGGCGGCGGCGGTCTGGGCGTGAAGCACGGCGACCTGGACTCGAGCCTGGACAACCCGGACGAGAGCGTGGACGTCCACATGGGCCGTCTGGGCATGCTCTGCATCGACTGCCACGGCGGCGACGGCCATCGCATCAAGGGCAAGGCCTTCTCGGTGAGCGTCGACCACCGGGGCGGGATCGGCTGCGAGGACTGCCACCCGGCCGAACCCCACCGCGACGGGCGGCTGAACGCCCACACCGCGCGCGTGGCGTGCCAGACCTGCCACATCCCGTCCTTCGCCAACGAGATCCCCACCAAGATGACCTGGGACTGGTCCAAGGCCGGCGACGACTCGCGCCAGGACGACACGCACCACTACCTCAAGATCAAGGGCGAGTTCGTCTACGAGACGGCGGTGAAGCCCCAGTACCGCTGGTTCAACCTCACGGTGAACCGCTACCTGGTGGGCGATTCGATCCGCAGCGACGGCCCCACCGACCTCAACGCCCCCCGCGGCGACCGGCAGGATCCCACGGCCAAGATCTGGCCCTTCAAGGTGCACGACGCCAAGCAGCCCTACGACGCGGTGTCGCAGCGCCTGCTGCCGCCGGTCACCTCGGGCGCGGGCGGCTACTGGCACGAGTTCGACTGGGCCAAGGCCCTGGCCATGGGGGCCGAGAACGTCGGCCTCAGCTTCAGCGGCGAGTACGACTTTGCCGACACGCGCATGTACTGGCCGCTCTCGCACATGGTGCAGCCCGCCGAGAAGGCGCTGCAGTGCCGCGACTGCCACGACGTCGCCGGCCGGCTGGACTGGGCCGCGCTCGGCTACGACGCGGATCCCATGGCCACGGGAGGTGAAGTCCAGTGAAGACGACCCGCCTGATCGCGGCCGCCCTGCTGGCGGCGATGAGCGTCGGCGCCGCGCGCGCGGCCGAGGAGACGCCGTTGCCGGTGAACACCATGCACCCGGCGCTGCAACTCCTCGACGCGAACGGCCGCCCGCTGTCCGGCGCCGATCCGAGCTTCTCGACCGAACGCACCTGCGGCGCCTGCCATGACACCGCCTACATCCGCGCGCGGAGTTCGCATCACCAGGGTACGGTGGACGTGGACTGCCTCACCTGCCACCTCCCCGGCGACCGCGCGCGCGTGGCCACGCTGTCGACGGACGCCGCCGGCCGCGTGCTCATGCCCATGGCGCCGCCGGCCAACATGAACTGCGGGCGCTGCCACGGGCTCGTCCACGAGGGCGGCGACTATCTCGAGCTGCCCGAGGCCCTGCTCGCCGGCGACGAACACGGCCCCGTGGGCAAGACCCTCCTCACCGGCGAGGTCTACTCGCCGCAGGCGGTGTCGTCCTCGCTGCTCAACCTGCGCGACAAGGCGTCGCTCAGCCGCCCCTGGGACCTGCACGCCTCGCGCGGCCTGCACTGCTCGGACTGTCACTTCGCCGCCAACAGCCCCAAGAAGTCGCGCTTCGTGAAGCGCGAGCTCGTCCACCTCAAGGACGACCCGCGCACCCTCAGCATCAGCGCCTACCTCGAGCAGCCCGATCACCTGCTGCAGGCGGCGGTCTGCACCGACTGCCACGAGGCCGGCAAGGCGCACGCGGGCCTGCCCTACGCCGAGCGCCACCTGGAGGCGCTGGCCTGCGAGACCTGCCACGTGCCGCGGCTGCTCGCGCCGGCCCTCTCGGCGATGGACCGCACCGTCGTCACGGAGGACGGCGGCCCGCGCATGGAGTTCCGCGGGGTGGTCGGCGCGGAGTTCCGCGCGCCGAGCACCTGGTACCTCGCGGGCTACCGTCCCTTCCTCGGGCGCGTGCAGCGGGACGGCCGCCGCCAGTTCGCGCCCTTCAATCTCGTGGCGCGCTGGGAGTGGGTCGCGGGCGACGACGCCGCGCCCGTGCCCTGGGCCACGGTCAAGGCCGCCTTCGTCGACGCGCACGGCCACTACCATCGCGACCTGCTCGCCGCGCTCGACCGCGACGGCGACGGCCTGCTCAGCGGCGGCGAGCTCAGCCTCGACGCGGCGGGCGAGGCGCTGATCAGGTCGCGGCTGGAGGCGCTGGGCGTCGCGTCGCCGCGCATCCGAGGCACGGTCGACGCCCACGCGATCCACCACGACGTGGTGCGCGGCCAGTGGACGGCCTCCACCTGCGCCAGCTGCCACGCGGCCGACTCCCGCTTCAACGAGCCCGTGCTGCTCACCACGGCGCCGCTGCCCGGGGGCGTGGAGCCCACGCTCAGCGCCGACGCCGCGGCGGTGCTCGGCGGCCGCAGCCTCGAGGCGCGGGGGGACAGCCTGCTCGTCACCGCGGGCGGCGGCAAGGAGGCGGGCGACACCTACGTGCTCGGCCACGACCGGCGGCCCTGGAGCGAGATCGTCGGCCTCACGCTGTTCGCGCTGACCGTGCTCGGCGTGCTCGCCCACGCCCTGATGCGGGCGCGCGGCAGCAACGGCCGCGGCGCCACGGCGGCGCATCCGGCGGGACCGCGCGTGTACATGTACGGGCTCTACGAGCGGATCTGGCACTGGACGATGGCCGGCAGCATCGCGCTGCTGCTCCTCACGGGCCTCGAGATCCACAGCCCGCAGGGCTTCGCGCCGCTGGGCTTCTCGCTGGCCATCCTCGTGCACAACGTGATGGCCGGGCTGCTGATCCTCAACGCGGGACTCTCGCTCTTCTATCACGTGAGCACGGGGGAGATCCGTCAGTTCCTGCCGCAGCCCGAGGGGCTCTTCAGGCGCGTGGCGCTGCAGGCGCTCTACTACACGCGGGGCATCTTCGCGGGTGCGGCCCACCCCAGCGCGAAGAGCCGCGAGAAGAAGCTGAATCCGCTGCAGCAGCTCACCTACGTCGGGCTGCTCAACGTGCTCTTTCCCCTGCAGGTGCTGACGGGCATCCTGCTCTGGATCGCGGGACTCTGGCCGAGCCTGCTCAGCCCGGAGCTGGGCCTGGCCGTGATCGCGCCGATCCACAACCTGGGCTCCTGGCTCTTCCTGAGCTTCCTCGTGGCGCACGTCTATCTGACCACGACGGGAGCGACGCTCACGTCCAACGTGCGCGCCATGGTCGGCGGCTGGGAGACGCTCGAACTGGAGGAGGTCGAATCGTGAAGGCCAAGCCCTACGTGAATCCCTACCTCGGCGGCACCCTGCTGGGCATCGTGCTCTTCCTGGCCTTCTTCCTCACGGGAGGCGGGCTGGGGGCCTCGGGTGCGCTGAACCGCGTGCAGGTCTCCGTGGTGGACGCGGTCGCGCCCGCCCACGTGGACCGCGTGGCCTACTTCGCGCAGAACGCCGGCGGTTCGCGCAACCCGCTGAGCGACCCCTCGGTGCTCATGCTCCTGGGCACGCTGCTCGGCGGCCTGGCCTCGGGGCTCGTCTTCGGGCGCGTGAAGCCGGAGATCCGCAAGGGACCGTCCATCGGCAACGGGACGCGGCTGGCCATGGCGCTGGTCGGCGGCGCGATCATGGGCTACGGCGCGCGCATGGCCCGGGGCTGCACATCGGGCCAGGCCCTCAGCGGGGGCGCGGTGCTCTCGGTGGGCTCCTGGGCCTTCATGTTCGCGGTCTTCGCCGGCGGCTATCTCTTCGCGCGCTCGGTGCGCAGGCTCTGGAACTAGGAGGGCGACATGGCACCGCTCAACCTGACCGGCGACTGGGGCAGCCTCGTCTCGATCCTGACGCCCCTGCTCATCGGCATGGGTTTCGGCGCTGCGCTGGAGATGTCCGGCTTCGGCGACTCGCGCAAGCTGGCGGGGCAGTTCTACCTGCGGGACATGACCGTCCTCAAGGTGATGTTCACCGGCATCGTGGTGGCCGGCGCGCTGATCTTCCTCAGCACGGCCATGGGCTGGCTCGACTTCGAGCGCGTCTACGTGAATCCCACGCACCTGTGGCCGGGGATCGTGGGCGGGCTGATCATGGGGGTGGGCTTCATCATCGGCGGCTTCTGCCCGGGCACCTCGGTGGTGGCCAGCTCGACGCTCAAGATCGACGGCCTCTTCTTTCTCACGGGTGTAGTCCTCGGCATCTTCGCCTTCGGCGAGACGGTCGGCCGCTTCGAGGCGTTCTGGAACAGCTCGGACCTGGGCCGCTTCACGCTGCCCGAGCTCTTCCACGTGGATGCGGGCGTCGTCATGCTGGGCGTGGTGGCGATGGCGCTCTTCATGTTCCTGCTGGCCGAGCTGCTGGAGGGACACTTCGGGCGGGGCATTCCGGCCCAGTCCCTGCGCTTCTACCCCAAGCGGCCGGCGGCCTGGGCCTTCGGCATCGCGCTGCTCGCCGTGGCGGGCGTGGCCGCGCTGCGCGGACAGCCCGGCGCGGACCGTCGCTGGGAGCTGGTGGCCTCGAACAACGAGGACAAGCTCGAGACGCGGGCCGTCTATGCCAGCCCGTTGGAGGTGGCGGAGCTCGTGCACGACACGGGCGTCTACACCCGGATCATCGATCTGCGCAGCGAGGCGCACTTCAACCTGTTCCACCCCAGGCACGCCGTGAACCTGAGCCTCGACGACCTCCGCGACCCGGCGGTCGTGGGACCGCTGCGCGCGCTGCCGGCCAACACGGCCGTGTTCACCCTCTCCAACGACGAGGCCGTGGCCACGGACGGCTGGCGGCTGCTGGTGGGGCAGGGCGTGCAGAACGTCTACATCGTGGAGGGCGGCATCAACGGCTGGCTCACGGCCTTCCCGCCCCTGCCCTGCCTGGCCGAGGCCAAGGAGGGGCCGCGCGAGCCCGAGTCGCTGGCCTTCACGTTCTTCCGCTCGGTGGGGGACTGCTGCGACTCCGCGCGGCCGGAGATCAGCTACCGTAAGCTGCCTTTCGACTGCTATCTCTCGGCCAATCCGGAGTCGCCGGGCCATTCGGCCGCCGGGGTGGCGGAGACGCCCGCCGCGGCCCAGTTCGAGCACAAGGTCAAGCTCACGAAGCGCGCGGTGGTGAAGGGGGGCTGCGGCTGATCGGCCGCGGCCGGGAATTCATCGCAAATCCCAGCGGAAATCCGTCCAATTTCTCGGTATAATTGCGTCTTCCTTGGCACCGTCTCGACGGCGTCGAGACAGAAGGGAGACTCCGCCATGAACTTCATGCCCCCCTCGCACGGTGCGCGTTCGCCAGAGCGGCGGGCTCGCGAGTGCATGCTGTCGTGGTTCTTCGCAGTGTCGATGCTGATCCTCGCCGTCCCGGCGCTCGGCGCGCCCGTGGGCACGGCCTTCACCTATCAGGGACGCCTGATGGACGAGGGGCTGCCGGCCAGTGGCTCCTACGACCTCCAGTTCAAGCTCTTCGACGCCGCCGGCGGCGGCGCGCAGATCGGTTCGACGGTCCTGCTCGGCGGCGCGAACGTCACCGACGGACGCTTCACCGTTCAGCTCGACTTCGGCACGCTCGCCTTCGGGAGCGGCGGTCGCTGGCTCGAGATTTACGTCCGCCCGTCCGGCGGCGGCGCCTACACGCTGCTCGCGCCCCGCCAGGAGCTGACACCCACGCCCTACGCGCTGGGCATGCCGAACGTCTACACCAACGAGCTCCAGGGTTTCGTGGGTATCGGCCGATCGAATCCCCTCACGGGTGCGGAGGTCTTCGGCATTCGCGCCCAGACCGGCGCCGGCTTCTATGGTGGAATGTACACGGAGACCTCCGACGTCAGCGGTCTGCCCTTCTATGGCTATGCCACGGCTGGCGTGGCCCGGGCGTGGACCTACTGCTCGACGACCGATCTCGACAATTTCCATCTCGCCGGCTGGCACCTGAACGTGTCCGGGACCCGGGTGACGGTGCCGACCTCCGGTGGCCTGCGCGTCGGGGATACGACCAACGACGGCATCCAGATCATGCACACGGGAGATGACGGCATGCAGGTGGGCGGGTCCATCGGCTTTCCGTTCTACGGCCTCTACGTTCCGTCCCCCGGGGTGTCGAACATCGCGCTCCTCGTCTACACCGCGAACGCTTCGGGCAACTACGCGCTGTACACCACGGACAACCTCTTCGCCGGCAACCTCCTCGCCGCGGCGCAGACGCTCGTCGCCAGCGTGACCGGGGGGGAGGCGCTCGAGGTGGGCGACGTGGTCGTCGCCGATGGCGTCGTGGCTCCCCTGGAGGGGGGCGTCACCCGGATGGTCACGGTGCGCCGCGCCACGGCTGGGGCCCAGGGCCTGGCGGGCGTGGTGGCCGGGCGTCTCGTGCTCGCCACCGCGCCGGGCAAAGAGGCTGAAGGCGAGCAGGTGCTGCAGAGCGCCGACGGGCCCGCGCGGGCCGGCGACTTCGTCTCCCTCGTCGTGCAAGGCGTGGCGGACGTGCGCGTGGCGGCTGGCGCGAGCATCGCCAGGGGCGAGCGGCTGACCGCGGACGCCAGCGGCGCGGCGCGACCTCTGCGCACCGCGACGCTGGACGGAATGCTCGTCGCGGAAGGCGCACCGACGGTCGGGACCGCCCTGGCGTCGGCGTCGGGCGGCACGGTCCCCGTCTTCGTCTCCCTGCGCTGATGACATCGCCCCTGGGCTCACCGATCTCGACTCGGCCTGGCCGCGCGCGAGGCGGCTGCGCCGCCGAAGGCCGAGAACTTTGCGCCCTCGCCTCCGGTCTTGCGGTAGAGAATCGTGCCTTATCTCGCTCAACCCCAGACGACTCGACAACGATGGGAGATCCTGCCATGGCCTTCACGTCCACCCTGCGCCGCGTGGCTCCACCGCTGCGGCGTCCTCGCAAGTCCCTTCCGCTGCAGCTCCTGACGGTCCTGCTGCTCACCCTCGCCGTCCCGGCGCTCGGCGCGCCCGTGGGCACGGCCTTCACCTATCAGGGACGCCTGATGGACGAGGGACTGCCCGCCAGCGGCCAGTACGACCTGCAGCTCTCGCTCTACGATGCCTCGGCCGGCGGCGCGCAGATCGGTTCGACCGCGAACCTGGCCGGCGTGAACGTCGCCGACGGACGCTTCACGGTGCGTCTCGACTTCGGCACGCTCGCCTTCGGGAGCGGTGCGCGCTGGCTCGAGATCTCGGTCCGCCCATCCGGAGGCGGCGGCTACACACTGCTTGCGCCCCGCCAGGAGCTGACGCCCACGCCCTACGCGCTGGGCATGCCGAACGTCTACACGGACGAGGCCAACGGGTTCGTCGGCATCGGGCGCAGCGGGCAGATCACCGGCAACGAGAAGTTCGGCGTGCGCGCGCAGGCCGGTCCCGGCACCTACGGCGGCATGTACGTGGAGACCTCGGATCCCGACGGCTGGCCCTTCATCGGCTTCGCCACCGGCGGAACCTACCGCGCCTGGACCTATTACACGACCGTCGACGCCGACGCCTACCACATCGCCGGCTGGCATCTCTACGCGGATGGACTGCGGCTGACGGTCCCGTCCACCGGCGGCCTGCGCGTCGGCAATTCGTCGACCGACGGCATCGAGGTCATCCAGACCGGGGACGACGGCGTGCAAGTCGGGCACACCAGCTTCGGCTTTCCCCACTACGGCCTCTACATTCCTCCCAACCCCGGCGTGAGCTACTACGGGCTCTGGCCCAACACTGCCAACGCCTCCGGGGAGTGGGCGCTCTACACCGTCGACAACATCTCGGCCGGCAACGTCTTCGCCAGCGCGCAAACCCTGATCGCCTCGGTGACCGGACCTGACGTCCTGGAACGTGGCGACCTCGTGGTCGCCGACGGCCTGACCCCTCCCGTGCCCGGCGGCACGGAACGGCTGGTGCAGGTGCGCCGCGCCAGCGGCGGCGCCGACGGCCTGGTGGGCGTGGTGACGGGCCGCATGGTCTTCGACCTGGCTCCGGGCAAGGAGGACGAGGGAGCCAGGTCGCTGCAGAGCGCGGACGGCCCGGCGCGGGCGGGCGACTACGTCGCCCTGGTCGTGCTCGGGGTGGCGGAGGTCCGCGTGGCGCCCGGCGCGAGCATCGCCAAGGGCGCGCGGCTGACCGCGGACGCGACCGGCGCCGCGCGTCCCCTGCGGACCGAGTCCCTGAACGGCATGGTCGTCGCGGAAGGCGCGCCGACCATCGGCACCGCCCTGGCGTCGGCGTCGGGCGGCACCGTCCCTGTCTTCATCTCCCTGCGCTGAGAGGAGCACAGATCATGAGACGCACGATCTTCCTGGCCCTCGGCCCGATAGGCCTGCTCGTGCTGGCGGCGAGCGCTGCCTGGGGGCAGTCCGGCGGTCCCTACGATCTCACCTGGAGCACGGTGGACGGCGGCGGCGCCACGCCGCTGGCCGGCGGACAGTTCTCGCTGGGCGGCACGGCCGGGCAACCCGACGCCGGCGCCCTGCACGGCGGGCCCCTTGCCGTCCTCGGCGGCTTCTGGGAGAGCGAGAGCTTCGCCGTGGGCGTGGACGACGACCCGCCGGCCGAGGCGCTGGCCTTCCGGCTGCGCGCGGGCGTGCCCAACCCCTTCAACCCGAACACGCGCCTGGACTTCGACCTGCCCTCGCCGCGGCAGGTGCGGCTCGTCGTCTACGATCTGCGTGGCGCGCGCGTGCGCGTGCTGGAGGACGGTCCCCTGCCGGCCGGCCACCACTCGCGCAGCTGGGACGGCCGGGACGACGCCGGCGCGCCGGCCGCGAGCGGCGTCTACCTGTTCCGTCTCGACGCCGGGCCGGACAGCGCCCGGCAGAAGGGCATCCTGCTGAAGTAGCTTCGAGGCGGGGGGCGAGGGTCCCCCGCCTTTCTGTCGGCGCGGCCCGTAATCGCTCCAACTTCTCCGTCCAACCTCTCCAGATCCAAGGCCGAGGCCGCCGCCCTGCAGCCGCACGGGCTCGGCCTGCGGGCGATCGCAACACGAGAGGAGCAGGACATGAACGCGAAGAAAGCTCTGGGAATCGGCGCGATGGCGCTGATCGTGGCCGTGGGGCTGCAGGCCTGCAGTGGAAGCGGCGACGATCCCACCGCGCCGCTGACCCCGCAGGGCGGGATCAACGCCTACGGCGGCGGCCTCGGGAGCACCGACGACATCGACGACCTGTACTACCTGCGCGCCGACGGCAATCCGCTGCACGACTACGGTACGATGCAGAAGGCGCTGCCCACGCGGGACGAGCACACCCACTGCGACCGCTTCGTCGTCTTCGACTACGGTCCCACGGGCCCCTTCAGCGGCACCTTCACGCTCACCGACGTCTACTTCCACGTCTGGTACGGCGTCTCCCTCGGGCAGACCGCGCTGCAGGGCGGTTGGTCCGTGGGCAGCGACTACGGCAACACCTACCTCTACGCCAAGGACGCCGTGAGCGCGGTGGGCGACTACAAGCTGGTGGTGAAGGACCTGGCCACCACGCCCACCGACATCGTGGGCGACGACATCCTCGACTTCCAGGTGGGCTTCACGGGTCTCTGGCCGGACGTGCTCTGCAACCCCGACCAGTACTCCTTCGTGATCCTCAACGTCCCCGACTCCACCACGCTGGCCGGTCTCGACACCGACGGCGACACCCTGAACGACTATCAGGAGCTCTACGTCGCCTGGACGAATCCCTACGACAGCGACACCGACAACGACGGCGTCTCCGATGCGGCGGAGGTCGCGGCGAGCACGGACCCGAACGACTTCGGCGACTACTAGCGGCACGCCGCCGCAGCGCTGCATCACTGCGACGGACGAGAGGGGCACGGGGGAGCAGCGTCTCCCCCGTGCCCCTCTCCTCGGCGTCCGTAGGGAAACGCACTGTTTCCGCCTCCCGGCAACTGCTAGACTTCCCGGCACCCTCACGCCCTCACCCGGAGGTCCACGGTGCCCCGACGCCTCTCCGCGCGTTCCGCGCTCCTGCTCGTCGTCCTCGCGCTCATCGTTTCGCCCGCGCGGGCGGACTACCTCTTCTGGGTCGAGGCCGGCGAGGACGCCATCCAGCGCTCCAACACCGATGGCAGCGACACCGTCACCCTCGCGCACTTCGTCATGGAGAGCGCGCAGCATTTGGCCATCGACGCGGCGGCGCGCAAGGTCTACTGGGCCGACCGCAGCCGCAACCAGCTCGCGCGGGCCGACCTGGACGGCGGCACAAACCCCGAGGTCCTGCTCAGCACGCCGCTGCCGAGCTACATCGCGCTGGACACGGTGAACGGCAAGATCTACTGGACCGCCCAGACCCTGCACACGCTCTCCCGTGCGAACCTGGACGGCAGCTCGCCCGAGTCCCTCTACGGCGATCTGCCGGAGCCCACCGGCGTGGCGGTGGACCCCTCGACCGGGCGGCTTTTCTGGGCGGACGCCACCGCGGAGGCGGTCCTCGCGACCGGACTCGGCGGCGGCGCGGTGGACACGCTCGCCAGCGGCCTCTACAACCCGCTGAGCCTCGCCGTCCATCCCGGGCACGGCTGGATCTTCTGGACCGAGGACGGCACCGAGCGCGTGGTCCGCACGGACGAAGACGGAGCGAACCTCGTCGTGCTCGCGTCCAACCAGGGCTTCTTCAACCTGCGCGACATCGCCGTGGACACGACGGCCGACCGGCTGTTCTTCGTCAGCGACTACATCGCCGGCCGCATGTACCGCATGAACCTCGACGGCAGCGATCTCACACAGGTCATCAACGGCGAGAACTACGGGCCCTGGGGCGTGGCGGCCGATCCCGTCACCGGCACCTTCACCTGGTGGCACAACGGCGATCGCGCGTTCTACCGCACCGATCCGCTCGTGGGCGGCAAGACGCTCACCCACGCCTACATGGGGACGCCCAGCGACCTGGAGCGCGACCCTGAAGCCGGCGTTCTGTTCTGGGCCGACGGCGCGCACATCTTCCGCGTGAACGAGGACGGCAGCGACTTCCGCCGCGTGACCTCGGACTTCTCGGGGACGGCGGAGGCCATCGCGCTCGACACCGACGCCGATCTGCTCTACTGGGTCACGAACTCCTCGCTCTATCGCGCGGACTACGAGGGGGCGTCGGTGCAGGACCTCAACCCGAGCTGCGTGCCGTCCTTTCCCACCGGCCTCGCGCTCGACGCCGCGAACGGCAAGCTCTACTGGACCGCCGGCGCCGCCCTGCAGCGGTCGAACCTCGACGGCACCGGCTGCGAAACGCTGAACATCGCGGGTCTCACCAACCCCGACGCGCTCGCCATGGACAGCGCCACCGGCCTGCTCTACATCGCCGACAGCAGCGCCTACGAGATCTTCCGCTACGACGTGAACAGCAGCCAGCTCACCCCTCTGGCCACCGCCGGCTCCACCCTGCTCGGCATCGCGCTCGGACCGGGCGACGGAAAGCTCTACTGGTCCCAGGGCCTCTACCAGATCCTGCGCGCCAATCTCTCCGACGGGGGCAACGTCGAGCCCGTGATTCCCCTGGCCAATGGACCGCGTGGCGTCGCGACCGCGGCGCATGCCACGGCCGTCGCGCCGAGCAGCATGAGCGCGATTCGCGGACGCTACTAATTGCGCGTTCAGGAGCCGCCACTCCTCAACAGCACTGCGCACTGGCAGGCGGCAGGGGCACTCGTGGTATGATTGTGCCTGGCGGCGCACCCGCCCCCGCCCCTCTTCCTCGACGAGCCCAACCGGGAGGTTGCCCACGATGAGACTGCCCACGTCACTCCGTCATCTGGCCGGCGCCGCGCTGGCCCTCTGCCTGCTCGCTGGCGCAGCGCCCGGGATCGCGACGGCCGCGGACCTCTGGTCCGACGTCGCGCCCTCCACGATCCTGCAGACCGGGGAGCGTCAGATCGTCCCCGATCGCGCGCGCACCGTGAGCGTCGACCTGAATGCCCTGCGCGCGCAGCTCGAGCTCGCGCCCGCGCGCGAGAGCGGACAGAGCATCGAGATCGAACTGCCCATGCCCTACGGCGGCACGCAGCGCTTCGCCATCGCGGAGTCGCCGATCATGGCGCCCGAGCTGGCCGCGAAGTTCCCCGAGCTGACGACCTACTGGGGCCGCGGCGTGGACGACCCCGCCGCCACCGGCCGCTTCGACCTCACGCCCACCGGCTTCCACGGCATGGTGGTTTCGCCGAACGGCTCCTTCTACATCGATCCCTGGCAGCGCGACGACACCGCCCACTACCAGAGCTACTACAAGCACGACTTCAGCTCCGACCGCAGCTTCGACTGCACGGTGGAGCGGGATCCCGAGCTCACGCCCGACGTGCTCGGCGAGAACGGCCAGGGCGGCGATCGCTCCGGCACGCAGCTACGCACCTACCGCACCGTGGTGGCGGCGACGGGCGAGTACACGGCCTACCACGGCGGCACCGTCGCCGCGGGCATGGCGGCCATCGTGACGGCCATGAACCGCGTGAACGAGGTCTACGAGCGCGAGGTCTCGATCCACATGACGCTGGTGGCCAACAACGACCTCGTGGTCTACACCAACAGCGGCACCGACCCCTACACGAACAACAACGGCAGCACGATGCTGGGCCAGAACCAGGCGAACCTGGACGCGGTGATCGGCACGGCCAACTACGACATCGGCCACGTGTTCTCCACGGGCGGCGGCGGCATCGCCGGCCTGGCCGTGATCTGCCGCGCGGGCCTCAAGGCGCGCGGCGTGACGGGCCTGCCCGCGCCCATCGGCGATCCCTTCTACATCGACTACGTGGCCCACGAGATGGGGCACCAGTACGCCGGCAACCACACCTTCAACGGCAACGCCGGCTCCTGCGCGGGCGGCAACCGCAACGCGGCCACGGCCTACGAGCCGGGCAGCGGTTCCACGATCATGGCCTACGCGGGCATCTGCGGTTCGCAGAACCTGCAGACCCACAGCGACGACTACTTCCACTGGGTCAGCATCCAGGAGATCGTCAACTACACGAACTTCGGCGCGGGCAACGGCTGCCCGGTGACCACGGCCACCGGCGCCATCGAGCCGACCGTCGACGCCGGCACCGGCGGCTTCGCGATTCCGCTGAGCACGCCCTTCGCGCTCACCGCCACGGCGACGACCACCGGCACCGCCTACTACTGCTGGGAGGAGGCCGACCTCGGCGCCGCCGGACACCCCAACGCGCCGAGCGGCAACGCGCCGATCTTCCGCTCCTTCGACCCGGTGACGAGCCCGACCCGCACCTTCCCGAAGCAGAGCGACCTGCTGAACAACGTGCACACGATCGGCGAGCTGCTGCCCACCTACACCCGCAGCCTCAACTTCCGCGTCACCGTGCGCGACGTGCAGGCCGGCGGCGTGGGCGTGAACTACGACAACCTCGCCTTCACCGTGGCCAGCTCCGGCCCCTTCCTGGTGACCGATCCGAACACGGCCGTCACCTGGAGCGCAGGCGCGCTGCAGACCGTCACCTGGGACGTGGCCGGCACCACCGCGGCGCCGGTGAGCTGCGCGAACGTCAACATCCTGCTGTCCGTGGACGGCGGCGTGACCTGGCCTTACACGCTGGCCAGCAACACGCCGAACGATGGCGTCGAGCAGGTGAACGCCCCGGCGGTCGTCACGACCACGGCGCGCGTGAAGGTGGAGGCGGCCGACAACGTCTTCTTCGACATCTCGAACACGAACTTCGAGATCCAGACCAGCACGGGCGTGGCGGATGCGCCGATCTTCGGCCGTCCCCAGCTGCTCGGCAACCAGCCCAACCCCTTCGGCGCGCAGACGACCTTGAGCTTCGTCATGCCGCGGGCGGCGCAGGTGAACCTCGAGGTCTTCGACCTCGCCGGTCGCCGCGTGCGCACCCTGGTCTCGGGCGAGACGGGCGCGGGGGACCACCACGTGGTCTGGGACGGCACCGACTCCCGCGGGCACGCCATGAGCGCGGGCGTCTACCTGTATCGCTTCGAGGCTCTCGGCAGCGCGCAGGTGGGCCGTATGACCTTGCTGCGCTAGCAGTTACGGATATTGACTCACGGGGGGAGGCAGCCTGCTGCCTCCCCCTTTTCGTTCCGAGGAACGACATGGTGACAATTCCATAAAGATCGCTCGAAATCCAGCCGATACCAGGATCCGAATGGACGTGGACCCCAACCTGTGAGGCCTGGGATGAGTTTGCGATTGAAGCTGTACAGCCTGCTGGCCCTGAGCCTGGTCGGCTACGTGGTCTTTGCGGGGGTGGGCTGGGACACCATCCAGCGTGCGCGAGTGGGCGGACCTCACTACACCGCCATCGTGCAGGGCAAGGACCTGGTCGCGGACATCCTGCCGCCGCCGGAGTACATCATCGAGAGCTACCTGCTGTGTCACGAGCTGCTCGACGTCCCGGCCGGCCCCGAGCGGGACGCCATCGTCGCCGACCTCGGCGAGCGCGAGGCGGAGTACCTGCGGCGCCACGACCACTGGGCCGCCGTGCTCCCCGACGGCGCCATGAAGACGGGCCTGCTCGAAGCCTCCACCGCGCCGGCCCTCGCGTTCTACCGCGAGGCCAAGGAAACCATGATTCCCGCAGTGAACCGGGGCGATGCCGCCCGCGCCGAGGAGTCGCTGGACACCCTGCGCGCGCTGTATGGCGAGCACCGCGCCGCCATCGACAAGGTCGTCACCCTGGCCGAGCAGGAGCTCGTCGACGCCGAGGAGGCCGCCAATGCGCTGGTGGCCCGGCGCAGCGTGCTGACCGGCGTGGTCAGCGTGGTGATCGCGATCCTGCTGCTCTGCCTCAGCGCCTATGTCATCGAGCTGAGCATCACGCGCAAGATCCGCGGCGCCGCCACGGGCATGAACAGCGCGACGGCACAGGTCAGGATGGCGTCGCGCCAGGTGGCCTCGGCGAGCATGCAGCTCGCCGACGGCGCGTCCACCCAGGCGAGCTCGCTGCAGGAGACCACCGCGTCGCTCACCGAGATCTCCGCGATGACCAGCCAGAACGCGGCCAACGCCGACCACGCCAAGGGGAGCGTGGAAGAGGCGAACCGCGTGGTGGAGTCGGCCAGCGCCACGATGGCCGAGCTGCTCGAGTCCATGCACGAGATCGCCGCCGCCAGCGAGCGGACGGCGCGGATCGTGAAGACCATCGACGACATCGCCTTCCAGACCAACCTCCTGGCCCTCAACGCGGCCGTCGAGGCCGCGCGCGCCGGCGAGGCCGGGGCGGGCTTCTCGGTCGTGGCCGACGAGGTGCGCACGCTCTCCATGCGCGCGGCCGACGCCGCCCGCGAGACGGCGACGCTGATCGAGGGCACGGGGAGCACCGTGCGCCGGGGTTCCGAGCTGGTGGACAGCACGTCGACCCGCTTCGCCGAGGTGGCCAGCGCGACGCAGACCGTGCAGGCGCTCGTCTCGGACATCGCGGCCTCGTCGCAGGAGCAGGCCACGGGCATCGATCTCATCCGCCGGACCTTCTCGCAGATCGAGCACGTGGTGCAGGACAATGCCGCCAACGCGGAGGAGTCGGCCAGCGCGTCCGAGGAGCTCTCGGCCCAGGCCGAGGAGATGCAGGGCATCGCGGAGGGCCTCGTGGCGCTGGTCAACGGCCGTCACGAGGCGCTGGAGACCGTCAGCTTCTAGCGGGCCCGCCCGCAGCGCATCGCGCGCAACGTCCCCCCCGGTTCGACCAACGCCGGGGGGGACCTTCGTTTTCGGACCCGTGCGGCGGCGCATCGCCCGCACATCTTTTCGAAACCGGCCTTGCCAGCGCGCGGATGTCTTGTTACGGTTAACGCCTCACACAATCGAAGTGGGACGGGCCCGCGCTCGCGAGCCCCCGATCGGAAAGTGTGTGCAATCTGCGTCTGGGGAGTCTCCGACTCCGCCTCTCCCCCTTTGTGGATTCGCTCGCGCACGGAACCTGCCGGCCCAGGTCAGGCAGGGTCCTTGGCATGCCCCGGCCTGCCGCAGGGCTCGACGCGCACTCCCGCTCCACTCCACGGGGAAAGGACGACCGCCATGACACGCCCCAGCGCCGCCACGCCGCCAGGCGCGGCCACCCTCCATCGCGTGGACCGGGAGGGCGATCTGCCCGCCTGGGCCGGCCGTGCGCAGCTCGCGCGCTTCTTCCACGAGACGATGAAGCCCTACCACGACAGCATCCCCGACGTGGAGCGCGCCCTGGACTACGCCTTCAGCGCCGAGCCGGGCAAGGGCGGCTTCCTGATGCTGGCGGAGCAGGGGGACGGGCTGGCCGGCGCGCTGCTCATGCTCTCGACGGGCATGGGCGGCTACGTGCCCGAGCATCTGCTGCTCTTCGTCACGGTGCGTCCGGACCTGCGCGGCCAGGGCCTCGGCCGGCGCATCATCGAGGAGGCGTGCGGCGGCCTGGACGGCGCGGTCAAGCTGCACGTGGAGTACGACAATCCCGCCAAGCGGCTCTACGAGCGCATCGGCTTCAGCACGAAGTACGCCGAGATGCGGTACACGCCATGAATCGCGTCCTGATCGACCTGGAAGCGCTGCAGCACAACATCGGCCGCGTCAACACGCTGATGGCCGAGCACGGGGCGAGCTGGTCGCTGGTCACCAAGGTGCTCTGCGGCCACTCGGAGTCCCTGCAGGCGCTCGGCGCGCTCGGCGTGCGGTCGATCGCCGACTCGCGCATCGCGAACCTGACGGCGGCGCGCGAACTGAAGACCGAGTTCGAGACCTGGTACCTGCGCCTGCCGCACATGTCGGCCATCGGCGAGATCGTGGCCGTGTCGGACGTCACCTTGAACAGCGAGATCGCCACCATCGAGGCGTTGAACGCCGAGGCGGCGACGCGGGACAAGCGGCACGGCGTGATCATCATGATCGAGCTGGGCGATCTGCGCGAGGGCGTGCTGCCTGGGGCGCTGGTGGGATTCTACCGGCGGGTGTTCGAGCTCGAGAACATCGAGGTGCTCGGGATCGGCGCGAACCTGGGCTGCCTGTCGGGCACGGTGCCCAACATCGACCAGTTCATGCAGCTCATCCTCTACCGCGAACTGCTGGAGCTGAAGTTCGAGCACGAGCTGCCGCTGATCTCGGCCGGCACCAGCGTGGTGCTGCCGCTGCTGCAGTCGAAGACGCTGCCGAAGAGCATCAACCACTTCCGCATCGGCGAGGCGGTGTTCCTGGGGACGGATCTGGTGAACGGCGGCACGCTGCCGGGATTCCGGAGCGACGCGATCACGGTGGAGGCCGAGATCGTGGAACTCCGCGAGAAGAGCCTGGTCCCGGTGGGCGAGCTGTCGGCGGTCACGCCCTTCGAGAGCCTCCAGACGGAGGACGAGATCAGCCCGGGCCAGCGGGGGCAGCGCGCCATTGTGACCCTCGGCCAGCTCGACACCGAGGTGCAGGGGCTCACACCCATCGCGCCGGGGCACGTGCTGGCCGGCGCCACGAGCGATCTCACCGTCGTGAACGTGGGCGGCAGCCCCGGCGAGCTGGAGGTGGGGCAGTCCATCCGCTTCCGTCCCAACTACGGCGCCACCCTGCGCCTCATGACGAACCGCTACATGGAGAAGGTGCTCGTGCCGCCGCTGGGCGCGTTCATGGCCGCGCACGACGACGGGAGCCACGCCGAGCGCGTCCCCAGCGTCCTCGACGGGCTGCTGAGCTAGCGTGTTCGGCTACAGCGGAAGCGAGCTGCTGCGCCTAGGCATCATCGCCGCCTATCTGGGCTTCATCTTCGTCAAGGGCACGCTCAAGGCCCGCAAGATCGGCGAGGCGGACGACTTCCTGCTCGCCGGGCGCAACGTGCCGTGGTGGATGCTCTTCGCCACCATGGGCGCCACGGTGATCGGCGGTGGCTACTCCATCGGCGCCGTGGGCAAGACCTACGAGTGGGGCCTGCTCATGGTGCTGGTCTCCACGGCCGGCTACCTGCACTTCCTCTTTTCGGGGCTCTTCGTCGCCCCGCACTTCCGCAGGGCGGAGCTCTACACGGTGGCCGGCTACTTCGGCCACCGCTTCGGCGAGGGGCCGCGCTTCGTGGTGCTGGTCGTGTCGCTGCTCTTCAGCGTCTTCATCATCGCGGCGCAGATGGCGGCCTTCGGCACGGTGCTGTCCACGCTGCTGCCCAACTTCGCCGACAACGTGCAGGTGCTGCGCTGGGCCATCATCGTGGGTGGGGCCATGGTGGTGATCTACAGCACCGCCGGCGGCCTGATGGCCGTGATCTACACCGACATCATCCAGTTCGTGGTGCTGTACATCGGCTTTCTGGTCACGGCGGCCATCTGCCTACCCGAGCTGAGCGCCAACTGGGGGACGATCACCACCACCGTGCCCGACGGCTTCTTCAGCCCCGAGGGCGGCAAGGGCTGGCTCTTCCTGGTGACCACCTTCCTGGCCTTTCTCTTCGGCGAGACCTTCGCCCCTGGCTACGCCACTCGCTACTGCGTGGGGCGGAGCATCCGCGATACCAAGCTGGGCATCGCCGGGGTGGGCGGCTTCCTCATGCTCACCTTCCCGGTGATCATCTTCGTCATCGCGCTCTACGGCCGCATGTGGCACGGCGACATCACCGCGCAGCAGGCCCTGCCGGTGGTCGTGAAGGACCTGAACAACCCGATCATCGGCGCGATCCTGATCGCCGCACTGCTCAGCGCGGTCATGTCCTCGGCCGACAGCGCGCTGAACTCGTCCACGGCCATCTTCGTGAAGGACCTCTTCGAGCACCAGCTGGGCTGGGAGGACAAGGGCGACGGCCGGATCCTCCGCCTGGCGCGCTGGTGCTCGGCGGGGCTCGGCATCGCGGCCACGGCGATCGCCGTGCTGTGGCCGGACATCATCAGTCTGCTGCTCTTCACCTATCACCTGTGGGCGCCGGCGATCATCGTGCCGGTGGTGGTGGGGGTCTTCTCGAAGGAGCGCTCGCCGGGACTCACCCGCATGATCCTCACGACCATGCTGATCGCGATCGCGGTTACCTTCGCCTACCGCTTCACACCCTGGGCCGAGACCTTCGATCCCGCCGTGTTCGGGGTGCTGGTCGCGACGGTGGCCTTCGCGTCGATGGTGCTGACGCGGCGCCTGCGTCCGGCCGCCGCCTAGTCGACGACGATGCGGGGGATGTCCGCGGAGAGCCGCAGGAGCACCTCGTAGTTGAGGGCGTGGAACATCTCGCCGAAGGCGCCCACCGTGATCTCCCGCTCACCCTGGTGGCCGATGAGCACCACCTCGTCACCGTTGCGGACCCCGGCGAGGTAGGACACGTCCACCAGCAGAATGCTCATGTTCACGGCGCCGATCACGTGGCAGGGCTCGCCGTGGACCAGCACGCGCCCCCGGTTGCCCAGGTCGCGAGGGAAGCCGTCGGCATAGCCCACAGGGACGGCGGCCACGCGCATCGTGTGCAGCGCCTGGCTGTGGTGCCCGTAGCCGATGAACTCGCCGCTCGGCACGCGCTTCACGTTGATGACGCGGCTGCGCCAGGTCAGCAGCCGTCGCAGCACGGGCCGCTTGCGCTGCCGCGCCCCGAGGACGCCCAGGCGCACCTCCTCGCTGGGCCAGTAGCCGAACTGGGCGATGCCCACGCGCGCCATGTCCAGACGCGTCTCCGGGCGCAGGAGCGCCGCGGCCGAGCAGGCGACGTGGCGGCGAAAGTCCGCCTGCCCCGACGCGCGCACCTGCTCCACGCGCTGCCGGAAGACGGCGAGCTGCCGCTGGATGCGGTAGTGGTTGGTGGACGACTCCGCGCCGGCCAGGTGCGAGCAGACGCCGTCGAGCCGCAGCTGTTCGGGATGCGCCGCGATGCGCTCCAGCGCCCGGCCGAGGGAGCGCGCGGAGAGCCCCGTGCGATTGAGGCCGGTCTCCACCTCCAGGTGGACGCGCGCCGCCCGTCCCACGCGCCGGGCCGCCTGCAGGGCGGCGTCCAGGCGGCTGAGATCGAAGACGAAGAAGGACACGCCCTCGGCGACGGCCCAGTCCACGGCGGCGTCCGGCAGGTCGCCCATGATCATGATCTCGCTGCGCTTGCCGGAGCAGGCGTGCACGCGCTGGGCTTCCCGGGCGGAGAAGACCGCGAACTGCCGCACGCCGCAGCGCTCGGCCAGCGGCACGTAGGTCTCGATGCCATGGCCGTAGGCGTTGCCCTTGACGACGGAGCAGAGCTGCGTCTGGCTGCCGAGCCGTCGCCGCAGCCAGCGCAGGTTGCCCTCGAGCGCGCCGGCGCGCAAGGTGATCCACGAGGAGGTGACGCCGCCATCGCTCACGGGGTTCCCCCCGTGGCGGGTTTGTCCAGGGCGAGCAGACGGCGCAGCGCGGCCTCGAGAAGCGGCGGTCCGATGGCCAGCAGGGCGTCGGGGAAGTCGTAACGGGGATGGTGCAGGGCGGGCTGCTCCGGCCCGGCCCCCAGCCCGAAGAGCGCGCCGGGCGCGACGGCTGTGAAGTGGCCGAAGTCCTCCGACCACGGGAAGGGATGCTCGAGGCGCCGCACGACGAGCCCTCGCTCCCGGGCCACCGCTTCCAGCACCGCGTTGGTGCCGGGATCGCAGCAGGTGGCGGGAAAGGGCTCGACCCAGTCCACCTGGATCTCGAGGCCGTGGGCCGTGGCGAGCCCCCGCGCGCGCTCCTCGCAGTGAGCGGCCAGGCGCTCGATGACGGCCGTCTCGTGGGCGCGGAGCGTCGCCATGACGCAGCCCTCGCCCGGGCTCGTGCCGAAGGCGCGCTCGCCCACGCGGGCGTGGATCACCGTCACCTGGGCGGCCTCCGCGAGCGCGCTGTGCAGCTGCGGGGCGGCGCTCCAGTCGGCGATGAGCTGCGCGACGGCGAGCGCGGGACTGCGACCTGCGGCGGGTTCGGCCGCGTGGGACGTCACGCCGCGCAGGGTCACGGCGAGGCCGCGGGACGCGCTCGCGAAGACCCCGTCGCGCAGGAGCACGCTGCCCGTGGGAAAGCCCGGGAGGTTGTGCAGCGCCAGCACCCGGTCGGGCGCGATGGCGGCGAAGCGGGGGTCGTCGAGGACGGCTCGCGCGCCGGCCCCCGTCTCCTCCGCCGGCTGGAAGAGCAGCACGGCGCGCCCACGCGCGGGCGGGCGCTGCGCGAGGGCGACGCCGACGCCGGCCAGCATGGCCATGTGTCCGTCGTGGCCGCACTTGTGGGCGACGCCTTCGGTCAGCGACCCGTGGGGGAGCGCCAGCGATTCGGGGAGGGGGAGGGCGTCGAGATCCGCGCGCAGGAGCACCGTGGGCCCGGGCGACGGGCCGTCCCACACGGCCGCCACGCCGTGGCCGCCGAGATCGGCTTCGATCCGACCGGGAGACTGCCGGGACAGGAACTCGCGCACCGCGTCGGCGGTCCGTCGCTCCTCACCGGACCGCTCCGCCAGGCGATGCAGGCGGTGACGGAGCGCTAGCAGTTCTGCGGGCGGAGAGGACATCGATCCAGACGGCTGAAGACGGAATCAACGGCGAACCTGGGCACCCTAGCACGCCCAGCGCGCTGCGGCCAGTTCGGACTGCGTCGAGGGTCAGTCCTCGTCGTCGGGCAGAGGCACCGGCGGTCGGCTGAGCGCTTCGATCAACCGCTTGCTGTTGGCGCTGTCGTCCGCGAGCTGGAAGCCCGCGTTGAAGCCGTTCATCACCGGGGCGCGCCGGCACCAGACGCACTCGCCGTCGATCTCGAGCGTCTCGCGGCCGTCCACGGGCTCGCGCAGCTCGACCTGGATGACGTAGCGGGTGCCGGGCTCCACCGGGCAGGTGGAGCGCAGCATCAGGCCGGCCGGCGTGAGGTCCACGAGGTAGCCGATGCAGTCGCCAAGGCCGGCGATCGACACCGGCAGCATGTCGAACATGAGCTTGCGCGCGTACTTGCGGCGGTTTTCCATGATCTGCCTCCCAGAGGTGGCGCTGAGCGGGCGAGCCCCGGGTTCCCTCCCTGGGGTCGCTCCCTTGCAGGGACGTATCGGCAACCGTCGGCGCGGAGTTGAGCCCTAACTTGCGCGCGAAGGGTCGGCCTCGCCGCCGTCTGGCCAGGCGAGCCGCAGGCGGGCGGCGGGTCCGGTCGGATCGTGGACGAAGTCGCGGGTGCCGCGCAGCAGCGCATCCAGGTCGAGGCCCAGGCGGGTCTCGCCGGCCGAGGCGGCGTGGACCCGCGCCCGGCGCAGCAGGGCCTCGCCGCCGCGCGCGCGTCCCAGCTCCGCCTGCAGGTGGGCCGCCGCGCACTGGATCACGGTCTGGAGGCAGTGCCCCACCGGCGAGCGCCGGCCGCTGACGTGCCAGAGCCCCTCCAGCGCCTCGTGACTCTCCCACCAGAAGCCCAGGTTGAAGAGGTCGATCCCGTAGAGGAACTCCTCGTTGCCCTGCCAGTCGTCGCCCCGGATGGGGGTCGGCAGGGGCGGCGTGACGCCGTAGGAGTGTCCGTCGGGATGCCGAACCGGATGCGGCGTGCGTCCGAGCAGGTGCCGGTAGCGCGGCAGCGGGCGGTCGGTGTAGCGCGGGGGATCGGCCATGCGCGCGGCTCCTTTCGAGCCGCCAGCATAGCGGGGAGGCGCGGGGGCGTCCACGGCGGAACGCAGGGGGCGGGCGGCCGTCGCCGCCCGCCCCGCCGTGGCTTGCAGGGGGTCAGGAATTCGTCGCGAGCGGCGCGCCCTTCGCGGGGGTGCTCCGCACCTGGAGATCGTTGCGGACCGAGGTCGCCCCGCCCTCGTAGGCGTCCTGGGCGGCCTGGGTGTACTCGTACCAGGTGTCCACCGCGCCGGTCAGGGTGACGGCCCCGCCATCCACGCTCACCTGGACCTCGCCGCCGTTCACCGCGGCATCCCAGTAGAGCTGCGACTCCACGTCGTCGCGGATGGCCGTGTCGCTCTTGAGCGGCTGTTCGGCGCTCACGTTGAGCGCGTTGTCCACCGCCAGCACGCCGCCCACGCGGTAGGCCACGTCCGTGGCCTCGCGCTTCTCGAAGTCGGTGTCCACGTCGCCGTAGAGCCGCACCGTGCCGTTCGTGGCGGCGACGCTGATGTCGTGCCAGCCCACGAAGGGGTCGCGGCCCAGGGCGTCGTAGACGCGGGTCACGAGCTCCGCATCGCTGAAGGCGCTGTCGGGCCGGACGCGGAGGTGGTTCTCGACGCGCCAGACGCCGATGGTGTTCTGCGCGTCTTCGGCCGCCGCCTGCTTGGCCTTGAGGTTGTCCACCTCGCCGGTCAGCGTGACGGTGCCGTAGCTCGCGTCCGCGATCACGTCGAAGGCCTGGACGCGGGGATCCTGGGCCAGCACGCCGGCGACGGCGCGGTCGATGTCCGCGTCGCTCAGGTCCGCCGTCTCCGCGTCCTGCCGGAGCGAATCGTCCGCGCGCCACCAGGCGATCTCCAGCCCGGAGACGTCCACGGCCCGCACGCCCGCCACCCAGGCCTTGCGCTTGGCCAGCGTGCGCTCCCAGGCGCTGCTGACGTCGCCGCTGAGCGTGACCTTGCCATCCTTCACGGCGACGCCCACCGCGCCCGGGTCGATGCGGACGTCGTCGCGCAGCAGCGCGCGGATCTCGGTGGCGATGTCCGCGTCGGGCCGCTCGTGCTCCAGCTCCACGGTGATGTCGTTCTCCACGCTCTTCACGCCGCGCACCCCCTCGGCGATCTCGGTGACGAGCCGCTGCTTGGCGAAGGAGTCGCCGCGGCCGTCGAGGGTCACGTGCCCGTCGTGGACGCTCACGGCGATGCCGTCGTCCCGCGTGAGCGGGTCGCTGGCGAAGGCCGCGGTCACGTCGCCCTGGATCTCGAGGTCGCTGCGGGGCACGGGCTTGACCTCGATCTCGTCCACCACCGCGCGTACGCCCTTGATGCTCTCGGCCACCTCGGACGCGCGCTCGCGGGCCAGCAGGTTGTTCACGCTGCCGTCCAGGGTGACGATGCCGTCGCGCGTCATCACGTTGATGTCCTCGGCCGGCACGGCGTCGTTGACCAGGAGCTCCGTCTCGATGGCGCCGGTGATCTGGTCGTCGGGGATGCTCATCGAGGACTCCGATCGCACGGCGGCCAGCGCGGGCGTCGCGGACAGGGCGAGGATCAGCAGGCTCTCGACGGCTCGGTTGACGTGCTTCATGGCTGCTACTCCTTTCGCAGCGGCGCGAAGGGCCCGGCGGCCGCGCTGGCCAGCTGTTCCCTCGCGCGCCGCACGCGCGCTCCGGCGGGCGCGGGCTTGCCGTTCGCGCGCCGCTCCAGGCGACGCTGCAGGCGATGCCAGGCCGTGCTGAAGGCCGCGTGCAGGGTGAGATAGGGATTCGGATGCGCGCCGGCGCGGTCGGCGTCGAGGCTGACGGCGATGTTGCCGGCGTCGCTGCGGACGCGCAGGCTCACGCGGAACTGGCGCCTGCGGTGTTCGTCGGGCCGCGTTTCGTCGACGACCACGCTCAGGTCGCGGATCTGTCCGCCGCAGTCGGCGAAGCGCGCCGCCGCCTCGTGGATGTAGTCGCGCAGCGGCGCGGCCAGCGAGCCGTGCCGGCAAGTGATCTCCACGGGGAAGGGGAGGCGCGGTTCCGCGGGGGTGGGGGGGGCGGCGCCCTGGGCGTCGTCGGCGCGGGCGAGGGACCGGGCGGGCAGGATCCGGCCGGCCAGGGCGACGAGCAGGTCCACGTCGAAGGGTTTGGCGAGCACAGCCTGCGCGCCCAGCCGCAGCGCGCGCTCGCGCAGCTCGGGATCGGGGAAGGCGGTGATCAGGATCACCGGCGGCCAGTCGCCGCGGAGCCAGCCCTGGCGCAGGGCCTCGGTGCCCGTCACCCCGGGCATCCGGACGTCGGTGACGATGAGATCGTAGCGCTCGCCGTCGCCGCCGCCCGTCTCGGCCTCGAGCTTCTTCAGCAGGGTGTGGCCGTCCGGGCACTCCGTCACCCGGTAGCCCGCGTGCTCGAGGGACCAGCGCAGGAGCTTGCGCATCTCGTAGTCGTCGTCGGCGAGGAGCAGGTGGGGCCGCCGAGCGGGTGCTGTGGCTGTGGTTGCTGCGTCGGACATGGTGCGTTCCTTTCCGCTGCGGGCTAGAGGGGGACGACGGACTTCACCCGGTCGAGCAGGCGATCCAGATCGAAGGGCTTGTCGAAGACGCAGACCGCGCCGCTGGCGCGCGCCTCGGCGTGGGTGTCGACGTCGCCGAAGGCAGTGATCAGGATGGTCGGCGGGAAGTCGCGCGTCGCCTGGCCCAGCGCGAGCAGGTCGAGGCCGGTGATGCCCGGCATGCGGTTGTCGGTGATGACCAGGTCGACCCGGGCGCGCGCCGTGTCGGGCAGCGACGCGTCCATGACGTCGAGCAGCTCCCAGCCGTCGCGGCACTCGAGCACGTCGTAGCCCGCCGTGCGCAGGACGCGGCCGAGCAGCGTGCGCATGGCGGCGTCGTCCTCGGCCACGAGGACCACGGGGGGCTCGGTGCGGAGCCCCGGCTCGGCCTGCGGGGACTTGAATCCGGCGGGTTGGACGGCGTTCACCATGATGTCCTCCTTCGCGTGGGCGAGCTGGCCGCCGGGGTTCCCCGCGGGCAGCACGCCGCGTCACCCCGGCCTAGGCAGCCGGCGTGCCACGACGAACCGTTGACACTGCGTGGGTTATGGGCCTGGAGCGGTGGGGCGACTTGCCCCGCTGGGGCGTCCTGCCCCGATTCAGTGCTCGCTCGGCGTGGCCGCGCCCAGCTTGCGCCAGAGCGTCTTGCGGTCCAGACCGAGGATGCGCGCGGCGGCGCTGCGGTTGCCCTTGGTGATCTCGAGCACCTGGGCGATGTAACGGCGCTCCACCGTCGCCAGCGGCAGGAGGCGCTCGGGCTCGGGCAGGCCCGGCGTGGCCTGGGGGCTTCGCAGCGCGGCGGGTAGGTCGCCCACGGTGAGGCTCTCGCCGTCGGCGAGCGCCACCGCGCGCTCGATGCCGTTGCGCAGCTCGCGCACGTTCCCGGGCCAGCCGTGCTCCAGCAGGCGCCGGGCGGCGGCGGGCGCGAGATCGGCCGCCGGCCTGCCCGCCGCCCGGGCGAACTGCGCGGCGAAGTGCCGCGCGAGGAGCAGGATGTCCGCGCCGCGCTCGCGCAGGGGCGGCACCTCGACGCGGATCACGTTCAGCCGGTAGTAGAGGTCCTCGCGAAAGCGGCCCGCGGCGACGGCGGCCTCCAGGTCGCTGTTGGTGGCGGCCACCAGGCGGACGTCCACCTCCAGCTCGCGCTCGGCGCCGAGCGGGCGGATGCGCCGCGTCTCGAGCGCGCGCAGCAGCTTGGGCTGGAGTTCGGCGGGGAGTTCGCCCACCTCGTCGAGAAAGAGCGTACCTCCGGACGCCTGCTGGAAGAGGCCGGCGCGCGGCGCGCGCGCGTCGGTGAAGGCGCCGGGACGATGGCCGAAGAGCTCGCTCTCCATCAGCGCGCCCGGCAGCGCGGCGCAGTTGACGGCCTGGAAGGGACCGCGCGCGCGGTGGCTCCGCTCGTGGAGCATCCGCGCCACCAGCTCCTTGCCGGTGCCGCTCTCTCCGGTGACGAGCACCGTCGCCTCGGTCTCGGCCACGCGCGCCACCAGCGCGCGCAGGCGCCGCATCACCGGGCTCTCGCCGATGAGCGTCTCCCGTCCCGGCTCGCCGCGCTCCGACTCGCTGAGACGCTTCACCTGCTCGGTCAGCCGGCGGCGCTCCACGGCGCGCTCGAGGGCGAGGGCGAGGATGTCCAGGCTGACCGGCTTGGTGATGAAGTCGTAGGCGCCGGCCCGCATGGCGGACACGGCGGCGTCGATGCTGCCGAAGCCCGTCATCACGATCACGGGCAGCTCGCGGCCGCTGTCGGCGAGATGGCGGCAGAAGGCGATGCCGTCGAGCTGGGGCAGGTGCATGTCGGTGAGCACGACGTCGACGTCCTCGCTCTCGAGCAGGTCGAGCGCCGCCTCGGCGCTCTCCGCGCAGTGGGTGCGGAAGCCGCGGCGGCCCAGGTCGTCGCGCAGCAGGTCGAGCATGCTGCGCTCGTCGTCCACGATCAGGAGTCTGCCGTGCATGTCGCCTCCTCGGCCGGCAGGAAGACGCTGAACCGGCTGCCCGCCCCGGGCTTGCTCTCCACGCCGATCCAGCCGCCGTGCTCCGCCACGATCCCGTGGGTGATGGAGAGACCGAGTCCGGTGCCCTTGCCCACGTCCTTGGTGGTGAAGAACGGGTCGAAGATGAGCTTGAGGTGCTCGGCGTCGATGCCCTGGCCCTGATCGACGACCTCCACCACGGCGCAGTCGCGCGGGGGTTGACCGGCCTCGCGGCGACCGAGGCGGACGGTGAGCCGGCCGCCGTCCGGCATGGCCTGGATGCCGTTCATGATGAGGTTGATCAGCACCTGCTGCATCTGCGTGGCGTCGATCTCCACCTGGGGCAGCGCGTCGTCGACGTCGAGGTCGAGCGACACGCGGGCCTTCTGGGCGGCCGAGCGCAGCAGGTCGAGGGACTGCCGCGCGACGCCCTCCAGATCGCCGCGCGTCCGCTGGGAGGGGCTGCGCCGGGCGAAGTCGAGCAGCTGGCGGATGATCGCCGTCATGCGCTCGGCCTGCGCGCCGATGGTGGCCGCCGACTCGCGCGCCTCCGCGGGTTCGAGAGCGTCCATGGCGATGAGCTTGGCCCGGCCGGCCACCACGTTGAGCGGCGTGCCCAGCTCGTGGGCGATGCCCGAGGCGAGGTGTCCGATCTTGGCCAGACGTTCGGTGTGCCGCAGGTGCTCGAGCGCCTCGATCCGCGCCTCGGTCTCCTGGATCAGCGCGGCATGCGCGCCGTCGAGCCGGGCGGACATGGTGTTCAGGGCCTCGCCCAGGCGGGCGAGCTCGTCGTGGCCGCGCAGGTGGACGTCGCCGCCGAAGTCGCCGCCGCCCGTGCGGCGGATCTTGTCCATCAGAGCGGCCAGCGGACGGCCCACGAACTTCAGGCCGAAGATCCACATCAGCACCAGCACCAGCAGCGCCATGATCGCCGCGAGCAGCGTGACGCGGAGGACGGTCTCATGCGTGTAGGCGCGCAGGGGGCCGAGCGATTCGCGCAGCTCGAGGGCGCCGTGGCGGTCGCCGACCTCGACGGGGACATAGGTGAGGCGGTGGCCGTCGCCGGCGGCGGGCTGCTTGATCGACACGTCCTGGCCGCCGCGGAGCGCCGCGAGGTCGCTGGCGCCCAGCTGCGGGGATTGCGGCGTGCCGGCGGGGACGTCGAGCCAGACCCAGCGGATGCGCACCTTGGTCTGATCGCGATTGGCGGCGTCGACCAGCTCGAGCATGCGCGACTCGCCGCTGCTGCGCCAGGCGTCCTGCACGAGCTGCTCCATGGCGTGGCCGAGCAGGAGGGCGTCGCCGCGCATGTCCCCGTCGAAGAGGCGCATCTCACGGCGGACCATGAGCGCGCCGTTCAGGGTGAGGAGGGCGAGAATGCCGACGAAGATGAACGCGAAGGTCTTGAATAGCAGACGCATGGCCTGAACCTGTCCGGGTTGGCGGCGCCGGGCGTCGCGGGGGGGCTAACGCCTCGCGGCCCGCCGTGTTCCCGAATGCCCCGGTTCAGGCATGCAAAAGCCCCCGCCGACGGCCGGCGGGGGCGAATCGTCCCTCTGGAGTGGCGATCAGCGGAGATCGCGGGGCGACTTGTCGTCGTGGCAGCTGCTGCAGACGGGCGTCGTTCCGTAGTCGCTGCCCGCGTGGCAGTCGGAGCAGACCAGACCTTCGTGGAACTCGCGCAGATCCACCCCGACCTTCGCGGCGTGGTTGAACCCCGTGGCGTCGAAGTCGTCGCGCCCCCACTCGCCGTGGCAGCCGTTGCACTCCCGGGGCATGTAGCCGTGCGTGAGCTTGTCCTCGTGGCAGCGCTCGCAGCTCAGGCCCTTGTGGTAGTGCTTGAGGGGCATCCCCGTGAGCTTGTGATCGAACTTGCGCCCCTTCTCCTGCGCGTGGCAGGTGCTGCAGCGGCCCACGTTGTGGCACTGCGTGCAGATGTTCAGGTTGCTGTACTCGTGCAGGCGCGGCGAGAAGCGGGTGCCGTCGGTGTCGTGGCAAGAGGTGCACGTGTCGTTGCTGTGGCAGTCCATGCAGCTGAGCCCGTAGGTCTCGGTGTGCGTCTTGTGGTCGAAGGCCACGTAGGGCGCCGGATCGTAGCTGGTCTTGAAGTTCACCACCTTGGGCTCTTCGCGGTGGCGGAAGCTGTGCATGGCGTCCAGGGTCTTCTTGGGCGGCATGGCCGACGGCGATCCGCTGCCGCGCGGGGCGTGGCAGATCTCGCAGTTGGTCTCGTGGCTCCAGTCCCGGTGACAGAACATGCACTGGCGGTGATAGGCCGTCTTGAGATCGGGGACGCCCACCTGCCGCCCGGACAGGTGCGCCGGATGGCAGCCGAAGCAGTTGCCCACCCAGCCCTCTTCGTTGGCGTGGTGGCAGAGCCGGCAGCTGGCGCCGCCCATGCCGGACATCTTGGCGTGCTTGGCGTGGTTGAACACCACCGGCTCGTAGCGGTCCACGAGCTGATCCAGGATGCAGCTGTCGGGCAGCGCCATCTCGGTGAAGTCCTTGTAGGTCGGCTGATGCCCGCCCTCGCGCGGGCAGTCGCTGAGGCAGGGCTGCTCCATGGTCGGCGCGGCGCAGGTGTGGCACTTCGTGCAGTCCGGGGCGGCCACTGCGCCCGCCGCGG
Organism: Candidatus Latescibacterota bacterium; assembly: GCA_020633725.1. Taxonomy (NCBI): domain Bacteria; kingdom Pseudomonadati; phylum Candidatus Latescibacterota; species Candidatus Latescibacterota bacterium. The sequence continues at coordinate 145,277 of JACKDC010000003.1, read as the reverse complement.
TCAGGACGAGCGCGGCGAGTGCGATCACGAGCGTGCGGGCGGCGTTCATGCGTGCGTCTCCTCTTCGTTCACGGGCATCACGGGCAGGTAGGTCACCGCCAGGCGATAGATGAAGATGAAGGTCGCCACCAGCCCCGCCGACACGGCGAACTCGCCGAAGGACGGCAGGTAGGCATGCTCCGCGTAGGGCGGGTGATAGGCGACGATGAAGACGTTGATCCGGTTCAGCGCCACGCCCAGGACCATGGCCGCCGAACCCAGCAGCAGCCAGCGCGGATCGCTGCGCAGGCGCCTGTTGACGAAGATGGCGATGGGCAGCACGAGGCCGCCGAGGATCTCGATCCAGAAGGCCAGCGCCGTGCCGCCGGGGACGAAGGCGTAGTGCCAGGCTTCGCGCAGCGTCAGGTCGCCCAGCTTGAAGGCCAGGTAGAGCGCGATCAGCGGGGCGGCCACGCGCGCCAGGGGCGCGAGCACGTCCATCTCGGGCGCGCGGCGGAAGCCCTTGGACGCGAGCAGCGACTCGAAGATCGCCATGGACAGCCCCACCGCGAAGGCCGAGAGCAGGAAGAGCAGGGGCAGGATGGGCGTCCACCAGAGCGGGTGCACCTTGCTCGGCGCGATCACCATGAGGTTGCCGAGCGACGACTGGTGCAGGCAGGACAGCACCACGCCGGCGATGATGAACAGGAAGAGCACGCGGTCCAGCAGGGCCTTGAGCCCGTCCACCATGCGGCGCGCGCGGCCGCGGGGCGAAACCACCTCCCGCAGGCGCTCGAGGACGATGGGCGCGAACTCCACGTAGAGCACCGAGAGGTAGATCATGACGCACATGCCCACCTCGAAGAGCACCGAGTTGCCCTGCCACATGGAGGGCAGGATCGGATGCCAGACGGCCCAGTAGCGCCCGAGATCGGCCAGCAGCCCCAGCACGACGAAGGTGTAGCCCAGCGCCGCCGTCAGCAGCGCCGGCCGGATCACGGCGTGGAAGCGCTCCTTCCCGAAGATGTAGACCAGCGCCGCCGTGGTGAACCCGCCGGCCGCCAGGGCCACGCCGGTCGCCACGTCGAAGCCGATCCACAGGCCCCAGGGGTACTGGTCGTTCAGATTGGTGACGCTGCCGATGCCCACCAGGAAACGCTTCGCCCCGAAGAAGGCGCCGACGGCCATCACGGCCAGGGTGATCAGCATCCCGCGGGTGCGCAGGGGGTAGAAGAGCGGTCGCGAGGGATGGTCGCTCATTCCTCGCCTCCTTGCCGTTTGTTGAGCCACATGATCCCGCCCAGCAGCGCGTAGAGCGCCAGCGGCGGGAAGAAGTTCTTGAAGACGCCGTGCTGCACCCGCTCGGTGTAGTGGCCGGGCGCGACGTCCTCCAGCTCGGGAAAGCCCAGCGTCGTGAGCGGCGCGGCGGCGAGGTAGAGCCAGCTGGTGCCGCCCGCCTCGTGCTCGCCGTAGATGTGATCGTGGTAGCGCTCGGGCTTCTGGGCGATGCGCGCGCGCGCGTAGTCCAGCAGCTCTTCCCGCGTGCCGTAGATCAGGCAGCCTTCGGGGCAGATGCTCACGCAGGCCGGGCGCTCGCCGCGCTCCATGGTGCGCTCGAAGCAGAGCGTGCACTTCATGACGCGGGGCGCGAGGGCGCGGTCGTACTCGTAGGTGGGGATCTGGAAGGGGCAGGCCACCATGCAGTAGCGGCAGCCGATGCACTTGGACGCGTCGTAGTGCACGGGGCCGCCGTCGGTCTTCTTCAGCGCGCCGACGATGCACGCGGAGGCGCAGGCCGGCTCCAGGCAGTGCATGCACTGGAACTTGACGAAGCGCGGGTTCTCGCCGTCCGGGTTGGGGTAAGCGTTCACCACGGTGTGGAGGCCGGCGTCGGGGCGACGGGCGCCGGGCAGCGTGCCCGCGTTCGCGTAGTCCTCGATGGGCAGGTTGTCCATGCCGTTGCTGTCGCGGCAGGCCCACTCGCACTTGCGACAGCCCACGCAGTAGGTGCTGTCGACGAGGACGCCCACGTCCTGGTCGTGCGAGCGGGTGGCGTGGCTCGCCAGCGCGCCGGACGGCAGGGCGCCGCCCAGTCCCACGAGCCCCAGTGTCTTCAGGAAGTCGCGTCGATCTTGGGTCATGGCGGCACCTCCGTCGAGAGGTGGGTGCAAGGACATTGCCGAGTTTAGGACAATGTTGTCCTATGTGAAGATATTCACAACGGGAAGAATGTCAAGATCTTGAACCTATCTCTAAGTGCTTGAAAAGCTGCTAACTAGAAGAGGCGCCGCGAGATTTCGCGGCGCCTTCGGCGGAGTGAGCAAACGCTTTCTTCGTGAAGGGTGCTAGCGGGGGAGCTCCGGCCCGATCAGACCCACGCGCAGATCCATGGAGGTGTGGGTCCTTGGCTGCCGGTCGAAGAGGGTGGCGCAGGCCTGCCAGCGCTCGCGAACGTCGTAGCGCAGGGCGGCGGCGAGGACGTCCCGGTCGGTGGACTCGGCCAGCGACGCCGCGTGGAAGGCGTACTCGGGACGTCCCGCGTCCAGGCGCAGCGCGGCGAGGTCCAGGGCGAGCGGCAGGTGACGGAACCCGCGTCCCTCGAGCGCCGTGGAGAGCGAGTCCAGGTCGCGGGCGAACTCCGCGGGCCGGAAGCCGGCGCCGAAGATGGCCAGCGCGAAGAGCAGCGCGAGTCCGTAGCGGTCGGCCGGGATGGTCCGCGGTCGGCGCTCGGCGGCGCCGAGCAGGCGCGCCCCGTCCAGGGCAGTACCCACCCAGAAGAGCAGGCCGAAGGCCGCGGCGACCACGGTCCCTCCCAGCCACAATTCCATGGAGAGCGGCAGGGGCGTGCGGGCCCGCAGGCCGAGATCCACGCCCTGGAAGCGCATGAAGCCTCCCAGCGCCACCAGCGCGTGAACGGTGAGCCCCGCGCCCAGCAGGGCCAGCGCCGCGCGACGCACCCGCCCGGCCACCATGAGGCCGAGTCCCGGCACGAGCAGGCCGAGCCCCGCCACGGCCGGCATGCTGCGCATCCAGCCCGGCAGCTTCTCGGGCAGGAAACGCCGGTCGCCCGCGGCCAGACGCAGCTCGCGGCACCAGGCCAGCAGGAAGATCAGCGCGCTGACCGCGCTCACGGTCAGCCGCAGCCCGGCGGCCACGTGCGCCGCGACCGGGGGCAGTTGCAGCACGAGCCAGACGACCCCGGCCGCCAGGGCGAGGACGGCGCCGATCTGGTCCTGCAGGGTGGAGCGGCCGAGCAGCGTGCCCGCCGGCCCCAGTCCGTAGGCGCGCGCCAGGAGCCGCAGCGGCCTGGGTTCGGGCTTGCGACGGCGGGCCACGAGCGGCGCGGCCTGCAGCCGGTGCCCGGGCGCCTCGGGGCCCGTCTCCTGGGGGAGGACTGGCGCGGCGTCCTCCGGGATGATCCAAACCTGCCGCTTGCTGTCGCTGGGCGCCATGGGATGCCTCCGTGTGCTCGATGGGGGGTCGGTCGCCTACGATTGCGCGGGGGCAAGGGGCATGCCCTCCAGGGGGCGCCGCCCTGCGCCGCGCTCGGGAAGGACGGGCGCAGGTCCCCGTGTGCAGACTGCGCCGCCCGGCCCCGGCCTTCCGCAGTTGAGCGATGCCCCGCCAGACCGCATACTCCCCGGGTCCGTCCGCGCCCGCCCGGCGGGCCCCGTGAGTCTCGTCCGCAAGCCGCTTCAGGACAACGGCTTGCGGGTGAGAGCCGCGCGGGATCCAGGAGACCGTCTCGCGGCTTAAACGCCAGGGCGCCGCCGGCGTCCAAGTCACCGGAGAACGATGGTGAGCCGTTACGAGGACATGGACGATCACGAACTCGCGCGGCGCTTCCTGGACGGTGAGCGATGGACCTTCGACGTACTGATGCAGCGCCACGAGCGACGGATCCATCGACTGGCCCTGGGGATGCTGGGCGACGCGGACGCGGCGGACGACGTCACGCAGGAGACCTTCATCAAGGCCTTCCGCTCGCTGGCGAGCTTCCAGTTCCGTTCGCAGTTCGGCACCTGGCTGCATCGCATCGCGGTGAACCTCTGTCTCAGCCGCCTGCGCTCGTCGCGGCGGCATCCGCTGGTGGCCCTGGGCGACGTGGTCCGCAGCCTGCGCTCGGGACGGGGCCGGCCGGCCGAGGACCTGGCGCGCAAGGACCTCGCGGCGCGCATCGAGGCCGCCGTGGCCGCGCTGCCGCCGAAGCAGCGGGCGGTGTTCCTGCTGCGGCATCGCGAGGGACTGGCCTACGCGGAGATCGCCGCGGCGCTGGACCGCAGCGAGGGCGGCGTGAGAGCCAACTACTTTCAAGCGCTGCAGAAGCTCAAACGGGAGCTGAGTGACCATGAAGACGCGCTCGACGACCCCAGCTAGCTGCCCCTCCTGGCGTCAGGGACTGCTCGACGCCCTCGAGGGCCGCCTCGGCCCGCAGCTCCGCGAGGCGCTGGCCGAGCATCTCGCGCACTGCGAGGGCTGCGCGGCGGAGCTGGAGTCCCTGCGAGACACGCTGGGCACGCTGGACGCCTACCGCGCCCCCGAGCCCGACGAGGACTACTGGCACGGGCTGCACGCGCGGGTGCGTCGCGCGCTGGACGAAGCGCCCGCCCCGCGCCGCTCCCTCTTCGCGCCGCGTCCCGCCTGGGGCGGCGTGGCCGCGCTGCTGCTCCTGGTGGCGGCCCTGGGCTGGTGGATGGATCGCGGGCCGCGTCCCACCGACGGCGCGACCTGGCTGGCGCGCATGCAGGCGGCCAGCCGCAGCGAACTGCGGGCGGACCTGCTGGCGGACGCCGGCACGGTGAACGCGGTCGTCGACGAGGAAGCCGCGCAGGCTCCCGACGAGGACCTGATGCTCGAGGATCTCACGGCCGCGGAGCTGGACGAGCTCTACGCGCGCCTCGAAGGCCTGAACGGCTGAGCGGGGAGGTACACCATGCGGAGACTCGGATTCATCCTCATCGCCCTGAGCGCACTGACGGCGGCGCTGCCGGCGCTGGCCGACGGCGAGCTGGGGCGGGAGGAAGTGCGGGAGCGCATCCGCAGCGTGAAGTCCTGGGAGCTGGTGCGGGACCTGGGTCTCGACGAGCGGACGGCCCAGAGCTTCGTGCCCGTCTTCGAGGATTACGACCGGGTGCGCGGCAAGCTGAAGCACCAGCGCCGCGGCCTCGAGCGCACGCTCGAGGAGCTGGTCAAGGACAGCACGGGCAACGCCCCGCGGATCCGCAGCGTCATGCTGGACATGCGCGGCATCGACGAGCGCCTCCAGCAGAACGAGACGGATTTCCGCGGCCGCGCCTTCCCGCTGCTCAGCGTGGAACAGCAGGCGCGCTTCGAGCTCTTCGAGAAGCGCTGGAGCACGCGGCTCAAGGAGTTGATCAAGGAGATCCGGCAGGAGCGGGAGCAGAATGCGCCGCCCGCGCCCGGTCCGGACGCCAAAGCACGGTCGCGGGGGCGCGGCTAGCATGACCCACCGGGGAAAGGAGGTCGTCGCCATGCGTACGAGACGTCCACTGAACAGAACCTGGATCGCCGTGACGGGCCTGATCCTGCTCCCCCTGCTCGGCGGCTGCCGCTCGGGGCACGTCACCGGATCCTACGACCGGCTGCCGGCGCCGTCGGGGGTGTACTCCGTGACCGGCGACGGCGAGATCGCGCTGTACTGGGACGACGTCCACGACGCGGACCTGTCCGGCTACAGCGTCTACCGCAGCCTGCACGCCGACGGGCCCTACTCGCGCATCGGCTACAGCGTGGACAACGGCTACCTCGACGAGCGGGTGAGCAACGGCATCACCTACTTCTACGCGGTGGCCGCCTACGACTGGCGCGGGCGCGAAAGCGAACTGAGCTACGAGACGGTCTTCGACACCCCGCGGCCCCACGGCATCGTGACGGTCGAGGACTACGACAGCCTCGCCGGCGTGGACTTCTCGGCCTACGGCACGACGCAGATGACGCTGCCCTGGGACGATCCCTACGCCGACATGTACCTGTTCTGGGCCGGCGACCACTACGCCATGCAGAGCACCGACGTGATGATCGGCCAGGACGTCTACGGCACCGACCTGCAGGACGCCGGCTGGGTGTCCAGCCTCGGCGAGATCGGCTGGGCGCCCGAGGGCGGCTGGACCACGGATCACGCCGACGAGGTGGCGCTGGCCCAGGGCCACGCCTACCTGGTCTGGACCTGGGACAACCACTTCGCCGCTTTCCGCGTGCGTGAGCTGGGCTACGACTACGTCGTGCTGGACTGGGTTTACCAGCCCGCCGAGGGCAATCCCGAACTGGACGTGATCGCCGGCGGCACCGGCGGCCGCTCCGCCACCCTCGCCAAGTCGCCGCGTGGCGCCGGGGCGATCGCCAAGAAAACACTCGGGAGCCGCGGGCAGCGCGGTTCCGTCGCCGGCAGCGCCGGCGAGAGCCGATAGGCAAGGAGGTGCTGCCATGACCGCCACCAAGACACTGACACTCGCACTGGTCACCGCGCTCCTGGGCGCGGGGCCGACCCTGGCCGCCACGGTGACTCCGCACGACGCGCCGCCCGCCGATCCGGTGGAGATGGACGTCTGGCTCGACCACGAGGACGGCGCCGTCTACCGCGACGGCCAGCGCCTGCAGATCGAGTTCCGCACCAGCGCGGACGCCTACGTGGCCATCTACAACGTGGACAGCATGGGGGAGGTGAACCTTCTCTACCCGCGCTACGGCGACACGCAGTGGGTGCCGGGCGGCCGCGTGCTGAGCATCCCTGCGCAGAACGCCGGCTACGACCTGGTCGTGGACGGACCCAAGGGCATCGAGTACGTGGTGGGCGTGGCCTCGCGCTACCCGCTGCAGCTCTCGGTGCTGGAGCCGGACACGTCCAACTGGAACAAGCCGGCCGGACTCGGGCTGCGCATCACGGGCGACCCCAGCGACGCGATCTGGGAGATCAACGAGCAGCTCACCTGGAACGGCGAGGGCCGCGAGCCCGAGGGCTATGCCAGCGACGTCGCCTACTTCTACACTCGCGAGCAGGTGCCCTACCCGCGCTATCTCGTCTACGACTGGTATCCCGAGCGCTACTGGGACCCGTACTGGGATCCCTACGTGAGCGTCCACCTGTGGTTCGACTGGCACTGGAACAACCACTGGTGCTCCGCGCGCTGGTATCACTGGGGCCACCGGCCGTCCTACGACCACTGGTATCGGGTGAGCGACCACGGGCCGCGGGAGCGCTGGAAGAGCGTCCACGAGGTGTACAAGCCCAGCGACTTCGTGCGCAGCAAGCCCACGCGGCCGCCGGTCGCCCTGCGCGACGAGCCCCGCAGCGGCAAGCCCACCCGGGCGCCGAGCGTGGTGCGTCCGCCGCGGGTGCCCAGCTCGCGCGGGGACATCCGCGTGGATGACCGCCCCAGCCGCAACGAGGACCGGACGAGCACCCGGACCAGCCGCAAGGGCGACCGTCCCAGCGCGCGCCCCGACAAGCCGCGCGAGGAGTCCAAGCCCAAGGCCCGGCCCGAGAAGCCGCGCGAGGAGTCGCGTCCCAAGGCCAAGCCCGAGTCGAAGCCGGAGCCCAAGCCGCAGGCGAAGCCCGAGCAGCGCCAGGAGCGCAAGCAGGAGTCCAAGCCCGCGAGCAAGCCCGAGCAGAAGCCGGACTCGCGCCCCAAGCGCCGTTAGTCCTGCCGCCGCGCTAGTCAGCGGCAGAAGCGAACAGCCCTCGTCCTGCTGGACGGGGGCTGTTTTGATCGGGGCAGGTCAGGCCTTCGGCAGGCTCTCGACGAGCATCATGGCGTTGCCGTCGGGATCGAAGAAGGTGGCGAGCTTCACCATGTTCGGGATCTCCACGGTGTCGCCGTCGAAGCGCACCTGCCTGGCCTCGAGCGCAGCGCGCGCCTCGGCGATGTCGAGCACGCCCCAGACGGGAACGGACCCGCCGCCGGGCTTCACTTCCTCCCGCACCCCGAGACCCACGGTGATGTTCTTGTCGGGGCCCTGCAGCTCGCACCAGCCCATGTCGTCGAGACGGTAGAGCAGGGTGAAGCCCAGCACCTGCTGGTACCAGTCGATGGCGGCGTCGAGGCTGGTGACGCCGAAGGACAGCGTCACGTCGCCCTTGTAGCGGATGGCTGCGCTCATGGTCTCGGATCTCCTTGGCGAGGGGTTTTCCCTTGGCGGGATGCTCGGTGAGGTGTAGGATTAGTATAGCAGCTATAAAAACAAGGTCAAGCGGAAAGCGATCACGTGCCCTACCCCAAGCCCGTGCCCCAGAGGCTCGTCACCCTTTGCCACCGCCGCTGGGCGCTGCCACTGCTGGCGGCGCTGCACGCGCGGGGCGGGGCGCGCTTCGTCGAGCTGCAGCGCGGCGTGGGCGTGAGCGCGCAGCCGCTTCGCGACAATCTCGACGCGCTCATCGACGGGGGCTGGCTGGCACGCCATGGCGGGCACGGCCACCCGCTGCGACCCGAGTACGTGCTCACGCCCGCGGGCAGGCCGATGGCCGCCGCGGCCGCGTCACTGCTGTCCGTCGCGGAGCCCGCGGGCCAGGTGGACGTCCTGACGCGCAAGTGGACCCTCCCCCTGATCGCGGCTCTCGCGGCGGGCGAGGCGCGTTTCGCTGCGCTCGCCGCCGCTCTCGGCGGCGTCAACCCGCGCGCGCTGACGCTCGCGCTGAAGCAGCTCGTGGCCGCGGGGCTGATCAGCCGTCACGTGAGCGCGGGGCACCCGCCGGCCGTGAGCTACGCGCTGGCGCGGCGCGCCGAAGCCCTGCGGCCGGGGCTCCGTGCGCTGCTGCGGGCGCTCGCGCGCTAGCAGCACGAACACGCCCCCGGGGGCGGGTCGCGCCGCTTCCCCACTCCGCCCCCGGGGGCGAGTAGGCCCGCCGGGTCTTGATTCTCCGGCAGCCGGCGCCGCTCGGTCCCGCCGGCGGGGTTCGGGCCGCGCACCATTGCGGACAGAGGGGCCTCTCGGGTCTTGCGCATGGATCAAATGTATAGTATTCTGGGCCTGCCGTCAAGGGGGGAGCGCGGCGAATGTCGTAGCTGGTCGGGGGTGCGCGCAGGGCTCGGCAGCGCGGTGGCCACGCGACTCGACCCGCCCCCGGGGGCGGATCGGGCCACGAAAACGCCCCGACCCAACGGGCCGGGGCGCAGATCTTGTCGGTGGGTCGCGCTGCGGCGCTAGGGCTGCAGGGGAGGATCCACCATGTCCCACTCGAAGCCGGGGTAGCCGGCGTCGCCCGCGGGGTTGCGGAAGGTCGTCATGCGCAGCTTGTAGTAGTTGCCGTCGACCGCGTGAACCACGTAGTAGCGGTCCGGGTTGATGCTGAAGATGTGGTCGGGCGGGCCGCTGTAAGTGTACCAGCCGCCGGCGACGTCGAAGGCGAGGTCGCTGGCGCCGTCGGTGGCGTAGCTGCCGGCCGGGGCCTGGGTGAGGGCGTCATAGCCGGCGTCGTCCATGGCCATGACCTCGACGCCGCCCGTGCCGTTGGCGCCGCCATTGAGCGCGACGCTCGCGTAGCTGAAGGCCAGGTCGTACTCGTCGGAGTCGGCCGGGTTCGCGGGCGTCGCCTCGAGGCCGCTGCCGAAGCTGAAGTAGACCCACGCGCTCGGCGACGTGGCCGCCACGAGGGTCTGGTACTCGATGTTGCCGACCTGGGCCGTCATCACCGGGAAGTCGCCCGCGATGGGCGCCCAGGTGAAGGTGGGGTAGCCGGGCGTGCCGGCGCCGTCGACGAAGGCCGTCATCTGGAACTTGATGTAGCTGCCGTCGGTCAGGCGCAGGACGTAGTAGCGATCGGCGTTGATGCTGAAGTCGTGGTCGGGCGGGCCGCTGTACGTGTACCAGCCCTGGCCGGTGTTGAAGCACTGGCCGGGGTCGTCCTCGCCGCTGTCGGTGAGATAGACCGCGTTGGGCGCGGCGGTGAGGGCGGCGAAACCGGCGTCGTCGTAGGCCACGATGCCCACGCCGCCGGTGCCGTTGGCGCCGCCGTTCACGAGGATGTTGGCGAACTTGAAGGCCATGTCCCAGTCCGCGCTGTTCTCGGGCGTGTCCGGCGTCGTCTCCTCGCCCGTGGCGAAGCTCAGGTAGACGTAGTGGTCAGCGTCGAGATAGCCGGCGTCGACGACGGTGGTGAAGGTGCCATCGCCGTTGTCGGTGGTGGTGATCGCGGGGTTGGTGTTGTTGTTGTCGCCCGTGGGGCCGAGCGAGTCGTCGCTGCAGCCCATGCTCAGCACGGTGAGCATCAGGAGAAGCGGCAACAGGCGGACGAGCTTCATCGGTGGCTCCTTTCGGAGGTGGTGAGGTCTAGCGTTCACGAGTGGTTGCGACGAATGTGGAATCCCGCGAAGAGACGTCGCGGCGGGACCCGCAGGTAGTCGTGGTCGCCGGCGTCGGTGACGTTGTTCATCCCGAACGACAGACCCAGGTGCGTGCCCAGGTTCTTGCGCAGGCGCAGGTCGAGCAGGGCGTAGGGATCGGCCTTGGTGGTCTCGACGCCGCTGGTCTCCTCCGTGAAGGCGCGCGAGCCCACGAGCGAGGCGCGCAGGGAGAGGTCGGCGTCCAGGCGCACGAAGCGATAGTCCAGGTTCACGGTGCCGCGGTGGCGGGGGCGGCCGTCGAGGATGGACCCCGTGTCCTGATCGCGGCTGTCGAGGAAGGCGTAGCTGAGCTCGCACTCGAGCGGCGGCAGCGGGCGAAGGCGCAGCGTCGCCTCGGCGCCGCGGATCGTGGCGCGCGCGACGTTCACGTAGACGGCCTTGTTCAGGCCGCCGACGAGCTCGTCGGTGATCAGGCCCTGGATGAGATTGTCGAAGTCGTGATAGAAGCCGTTCACCGAGAACCAGAAGCCCTGGTTGCTGCGCCACTCGAGGCCGAGGTTCGCGCTGCGGCTGACCTCGGGCTCCAGGTCCGGGTTGCCGTAGACCACGTAGCCCACGGCCGGGTGCGCGAAGTAGACGTAGAGCTCCTTGAAGTCGGGGGCGCGGAAGCCTTCGCCCACGCCGCCGCGCAGGATCAGCGACTCGGTGAGGTCGCGGCGGAGGCTGAGCTTCGGCGTGAAGTGCGAGCCGAACTGCGAGTCGTAGTCCATGCGCAGGCCGCCGATGAGCTTGAACTGGCCGCGGTCGCCGTGTTCCCACTGGTCCTGCAGGAAGACGCCGAGGCGCTCGCGGTCGCTCTGGCCGTCTTCGAGGCGCTCGGTCTCGATCCACTCCTGGAAGGCCTCGACGCCCGTGGAGAGCAGGTTGCGCGCCGGCAGCAGGCGGTCGTGCTGCGCGGAGCCGTGCAGCAGGCGCTGGCGCGTCTCCTGGTACTGGTCCAGTTCGTTGGAGAGGCGCTGGTCTTCGAGGTACTGGTCCAGGTAGAAGCTGAACTGCAGGCTGGCGCGGGTGCGGTTGCCGCTGGCGGCGTGGATGTCCGGGCCCATCGAGACGCTGAAGACCTCGGTGCTGTTGCTGCGATCGAAGACGGCGGGCGAGGCGGTGGTGCCGCCGTCGATGCCGTTCTGATCGCGGGAGATGTAACTCGCCTGCCCCTTGAACTTGCTGCGCTCGCCGAGCTGCCACTCGCTGTGGTTGGCGAAGCTCAACTCCTTGAAGCCGTCGACGCTGGTCTCGGGGTCGGCCGTGTTGATGTCGTAGGGGTCGGCCTCGTCCCAGCTGCCGGTGAAGCGGCTGGTCCAGGCCTTGCCGCGGTAGCCGAGACTCGCGCCCAGGTCGCGGTTGCCGCCCTCGCCGAAGTCGCCGTGGAAGTCCATCTCCAGCGGGTGGCGGCTGCCACGGGTGATGATGTTGATCACGCCGCCGATGGCGTCCGCGCCGTAGAGCGCCGACTGGTTGCCCTTGACCACCTCGATGCGCTCGATGTTGTCCGTGGCGTAGCGCGACAGGTCGATCACGCCGCCCTTGCGGCCGAGGACGCGCTCGCCGTCCACCAGCACCAGCACGTACTCGCTGCCCAGGCCCTGCAGCTGCACGCCGCTGCCGAAGATGCTGTGGCTCACCACCACGCCGGCCTGCTTGTCGAGGAAGTCGGCCAGGTCCACGGCGCCGGAGCGCTCGAGATCCTCGCGCTGGATGAGCTCGGTGGCCACGGTCACGTCCGCCAGGCGCTGCTCCGTGCGCGAGCCCGTGACCACCACCGTGTCGAGCTGGTACATGGGGATGTAGGTGCTGTCGTCCAGGGCCACGTAGTCGGACCGCGTGGGCGACGGGGCCGGCAGCGAGTCGCCGTCGGCGTTGGCCGCGAGGGCGGTGGCGGGAAGCAGCGTGAGGAGGACGGGGAGCCAGCGTCGCGCGTTCATGGTCACCTGCCGCGGGAGGGTAAATCGGAGAACCGCGGCAGGAATCTATGTTAATGGCGTTTGGCGGTTGTCACTGGGCTGTCACAATTCCGGTCTGAATCGGCGAAAATGTGATTTCGAAAACCCGAAACTGCTGGCCTCACTCACCGCCGGCGGGCACGCAAAGCGCGCGTAGGGCGGGAGCTAGGGGACGCGCCTCGCGCGCGCGGTAGTCGAAGCAGACGAGCCCCGTCTCAACTATAGCGACGGGGGCGCGGTCGCCGACTCGCGTGACCCGCGTGCAGAGCCGGAAGCCCAGACGGCCGGGCTCGCGGGCGGCCATGTCGAAGCGGAGGACGTCCCCGGCAAAGGCCTCGCCCTGGTAGACGACCGCCGCGTCGGCCATGATCAGGCTGGCGCCGCCGGCGTCCAGCTCGCTGAGACCGGCCGCGGCGAGAAAGGCCACGCGCGCCTCGTGGACCAGGGCCAGCAGGCGGTCGTTGCCCAGGTGCCCGCCGTAGTTGAGGTCGGTGGTGCGCACGGTGAGCTCGCAGTGGAAGTCGTAGGCGGCGAGCGGCTGGAGCTGAAGGCGGGGCATGGCGACCTCCGGGTCGGGATGCCCCAGTCAAGCATGCGCAGGGGCCGGCGGCAAGGCCGGGCCGGCTTGCCTCGCCCGGCGCTGGCGGGTAGACTGACCCTCCCCTCCAACGCACAGGAGCCACGAATGTCGACACACGACAGCCACGCGCCCGGCACCTTCTGCTGGGTCGAGCTGGCCACCAGCGACGGCGACGCCGCCAAGAAGTTCTACCTCCCGCTCTGCGGCTGGAAGCATCGCGACGACCCCATGGGCCCGGACGCGGTCTACACCATGCTGATGGTCGGCGACCGCCACCTCGGCGCGCTCTACACGCTGAACGAGCAGATGCGCCAGCAGGGCATCCCGCCGCACTGGGGCAGCTACGTGAGCGTTGCGGACCTGGACGCCAGCGCGGCCAAGGTGACGTCCCTCGGCGGCAAGCTGCTGCTCGCGCCCATGGACGTCATGGAGTTCGGCCGCATGGCCACCCTGCAGGATCCCACGGGCGCGGTGCTGAACCTGTGGCAGCCGAAGCAGCACATCGGCGCGCAGGTGCTGAACGAGCCGGTGTCGCTGTGCTGGAACGAGCTCATGACCACCGACACCGACGCCGCCGAGGCCTTCTACCGCGGCCTCTTCGACTGGGGCGCGAAGACCAGCAACGTGCCGGGCATGAAGTACACCGAGTTCACGCAGGGCGATCGCTCGGTGGCCGGCATGATGGCCATCGGTCCCGAAATGGGCCCGGTCCCGCCGAACTGGATGCTCTACTTCGCCGTCGCGGCCGTGGACGACTTCGCCAAGACGGCGGGCGAGACCGGCGCCAAGCTGATCGTGCCGCCGCAGGACATCCCCAAGGTCGGACGCTTCTCGGTGATCCAGGATCCCCAGGGCGCGGTCTTCGGCGCCATCACCCTGACCGGCGCCTAGCGCCGCGCGAACGCAGGGGGGACGGGCATGTGGCAGGACGTGCTGCGGATCGTCGGCCTGATCGGGCTCGATCTGGGGCTCGTGGTCTGCCTGCTGCTCGTCCCCCTGGGCGTGCCGGGGAACTTCATCATGATCGGCCTCGCGCTGCTGGCGGCGTGGATCGGCGGGTTCCAGTCCATCGGCTGGCTGGCGCTGGTGCTGATGCTCGCGGCGGCGGTGCTCGGCGAGGTGGTGGAGGCGCTGCTGGGCTCGGCGATGGCGCGGCGCTTCGGCGCGTCGTGGTGGGGCGTGGGCGGCGCGTTCGTGGGCGGGATCGTCGGCGCGATGCTCGGGTCGGCGGTGATCCCGCTGCTCGGAACGCTGGTGGGGGCCTTCCTCGGCGCGGCCGCCGGCGCGGTGGCGCTGGAGGCCTGGCACGCGCGCAAGGTGGACCAGGGCGCGCTGCGCGCCGGCTGGGGCGCCTTCCTGGGCAAGCTGCTCGCGTCGCTGTTCAAGATGTCCATCGGCATGGGCATCGCCGCGTGGATCGTCCTGCGCACGCATTGATAGCCGATCTCCCCTGACGCCCCGCCTCCCAACTGCTATACTGATACGTGGTGAGCACCGGGAGGGAAGCCGTGGCCAGAGTCGCCTGCCTGTTAATTGCCTTCGGCGCCATTGCCGCCGGCGCAGCCCAGGCCGCGACTCTCACCGTCCAGGCCGACGGCCTCGGCGACTACCCGACTATCCAGGCGGGCGTCGACGCAGCGTTGCCTGGAGACACCGTGCTTCTTGCGCCTGGGGTGTACATGGGCGGCGGCAATGTGAACGTCAGCTACCTTGGCAAGGGCATTACCGTGACCTCGGAGGACAGCGATCCCGCGACCTGTATCATCGACTGTCAGGCGGAGGTACGCAGTCCGGCACGTGGATTCACATTCGACTCTGGCGAAGACGAAAGCGCAGTTCTGTCCTGTGTGACAGTCCGAGAGGGGATGCAACTCGGTGGTGCCGTCTACTGTGAGGGCTCAAGCCCGACCATTGAACGCTGCATCTTCCTGAACAACACTGCAACAGATGTCGCCAGTTACTACCTGGGCGGGGCGCTGATGTGCTACATGGCCGCGCCACTGATCCGCGACTGTGAGTTCATCGGCAACGAAGCCATCTGGGGCGGTGCCATTGGCGGCCTCTCGTCTACTGTGCATGTCCTCGACTGTGGGTTCGAAGGGAACACAGGCGGATTGGGAGGGGCCTTTTACCTTGACCACGACCAAGGTTCCAAGATCCAAGGTTGCTCGATCAATGGAGGGAGTGCCGATTTGGGTGCCGGGCTCTGGATAAGGGATGCTACGGGTACGACCATAAGTGAGACCATGTTTTTGGACAATGTCGCGGAGTTGGGTGGCGGGGCGATCCGATGCCAGTTTGGCGGGGACGCCGTCGTCTCCCAGTGTCTCATCAGTAGCAACTCCGCAACTCAGTACGGCGGCGGAATCTCCTGCTTCAAGTCTTCGCCGAGGATTGTGGCCAGCACAATTGTTGAAAACTTCTCTGCCCTTGGCGCAGGGCTATCCGTGGCCGGAGACAGCACCACGGTCGCGGAGATGTGCGTGATCGCGTTCAACGCTGGCGGAAGCGGGCTCCACGGGATCAACGGGGCTAGCGTAGCGATGTCCTGCTCAGACGTCTTCGGCAATGAAGGTGGAAATGTCGGCGGTGAATTGAGCGACCAGACGGGTCTCTACGGAAACATCAGTGAGAATCCGCTCTTCTGTGACTTCGATGACAGGAACTTCACGCTAGCAGAAGGCTCACCCTGCCTTCCCGGGGGCAACGACTGCAGCGTGCAGATAGGCGCCTTCGGGATGGGCTGCACGTGGACAGGTGTTGAAGAAGCCTCGCCACCATACCCGATGCTCGGCGCCAACTACCCCAACCCCTTCAACCCCAGCACGACGATCCCCTTCAGCCTGGATGCACCGGCAACCGTCAGCGTGTCGGTCCTCGATGTGACCGGGCGCCTCGTGACAACCCTGGCTCGCGAGCAGGACTACCCGGCCGGTCGCCATGAGCTGCTTTGGGCCGGGCGGGATGGTGTTGGGAGGGCGATGCCGTCAGGCGTCTACCTCTACCGCCTAGAGACGCCAGCTGGGGCCACGGCCAGGCCGATGCTGCTGGTGAAGTGAGGAGTCTGACTATGCGCCGATGCTCAGTTGCGCTTGTTGTTCTCCTGGTGGCGCTGCCTGCCGCAGCCGCCACGATCCACGTGCCAGCAGATCAGGCCACGATCCAGGCGGCCATCGACGCTGCATCCGCGGGCGACACGGTGCTGGTGGCGCCGGGTACCTATAGCGGCACCGGGAATACCCACCTCTTCATGCCCGAGCACGACCTCGTGTTGCGCGCCGCAGCTGGGCCCGATTCAACTGTCATCGACGGGGAGTTCTCCCGCGACGGAATCAACTACACCGGCGGAGTGAGCCGGGCTTCGCGCCTGGAAGGCTTCACCTTCCTGCATTGCTACTCGCCGCTAGAGGGTGGGGCGATGGTCGCCTTGGCGGGGTCCTCTCCCGTGGTGGCCGATGTCGTCTTCCGGGAGAACGTCGCCGGACAGTTCTGGTCCGTCGGCGGGGCGGTGGCGTGCCAGAGCAGTTCTCCCCTCTTCATCGATGTCGCGTTCATCGGCAATGTATCCGACATTGGCGGGGGAGGAGGAATGTACTTTGAGGGCGGGTCATCTCCGGACCTCGTCCGCGTGCTCTTTCGCGAGAATGTCAGCTATGGCCCAGGTGGAGCCCTGGCGGCCTACTATCCGGGCACCGTAAGCCTGAAAGACTGCCGCTTCGAATCGAACGCGGGCGACATCTTCTGTGAGGGCGGGAGCCTCGCAGTAACCAACTGCACATTCTCGAGAGGGTGGGCATATGCGGTCCATGTCGAATCGTCGACCTTGACAATGGTCGGGAACACGATCGCGGACTCGCGGCATACCGGCTCATTGGCCAGCGCTGTCATGCTCACCTACACCGGCCCGACCCTGTTGCGGCGAAACCTGATCGCCCGCAATGGCGGTTTGGCGGGCGTCTCGTGGAATGGCATCGGCCAAGTTCCCGGTATTGAGTGCAACGATGTCTACGGGAACGAACTTGGGGAGTACGGGGGAGAATTGAACGATCTGACCGGGCTCTTCGGCAACATCTCGGAGGATCCTGTCTTCTGCGGAGCGATCAACGACCCCGAATACTCGTACGAGTTGGAGGCCGGTTCGCCCTGCCTGCCTGACAACAACGGCTGTGGCGTGCTAATGGGCGCTCATGGTCAGGGGTGCGAGGTCGTCGATGCGGGCGAACCGGTCGGCCCGATGGGATTGCGATCGACCTGCCATCCCAATCCCTTCAATCCTCGGACGGAGATTCGCTTTGTCCTGGCATCCGATGAACGGGTCACTCTACAGATTCACGACTTCGCGGGCCGACTCGCGCGCACGCTGCTCGCGGATGTGCCCAAGTCTGCCGGTGAAGTCCGCATCGCGTGGGACGGCACGGACGACTCCGGACGCCTACTACCTAGTGGCGTGTACCTCTACCGTGTGCAGGCGGGAGAGCGCTCCACGCAGGGCAAGCTGATGTTGCTGAAGTGAGGATCTGATGCTGCAAAGGAGCACCTCGACGCTTGCGCCTGCCTGGTGGCGTTGCCGGTTCGAGTCCAGCATCGCTGACGGCCTCACGCTCCCAGCCTACCCGGCTGGAGAAGCCGGGAGAGACGGCCGCCAGGCCGATGCTGCTTGTGAAGTGAGGGAGGCGCCGTGATGCTGCGCAGCTGGCTCGCTATCGCCCTCCTCGCCGCGCTGCTGCCGGGCCAGGCGCAGGCCGCGACGCTAAGGGTGCAAGCGGATGGGCTGGGCGAGTACCCCACCTTGCAGACTGCCATAGATGCGGCGGCCGTTGGGGACACTGTCCTGGCCATGCCGGGGACCTACACGGGCGAGGGGAACAAGAACCTCGACTTTCAGGGGAAGGACCTCTGCCTGATCGGCGCCGGGGGGCCAGAGGAGACGATCATTGACTGCGAGTTCGAAGGGCGCGGCGCGTACTTTGGGAACGGTGAAAGCCGGGCAGCTGTGTTGCAAGGGTTCACAATCCGCAATGGACTCTCCATCGACGAGAGCAAAGGGGCGGGGATTCGCTGCGAGTCGGACCCCTCGCTCCTGGATCTTGTGATCGAGGATTGCCAGGCCAACTACACGGGCGGGCTCTCGATCAATTGGGGATCGCCGCTGGTCAAGGGTGTCTCGATCAGGGGCTGCAGCACCTCAGACTACGGCGGGGGTGCGATGGTATGTAATGGAAGTACCGCTGAGTTTGAGGACGTGGAGTTCGTGGGAAACACCGGTTTTTGCGGTGGCGGGGTGGAGGTCTGCAACTCGACGGTAGCTTTCCGGAATGTGGGCTTCGTTGGCAACGCGGCAGGATTCCAAGGGGGAGCGGCGCATTGCTCCGGTGGAACGGTCTTCGAGGACTGCACCTTCGTCGACAATCATTCAGGTCACTACGGCGGGGCTGTACGCGGTGGAGGCGTGACGTTGAATCGCTGCCTGTTTGTCGGCAACAGCACGGATGGCGTGGGCGGGGCCGTCTGTCTCCTGTGGGACTACGGCACTTCGATCGTCGATTGTGCATTCGTGGAGAATGCGGCGGCGGCTGGCGGGGCAATCTACATCGGTGAGGCCCCAAACCAGGGTCCGGTCAGCACCGTCATGGGATGCAGCTTTCGCGGCAATCTGGCCTCTGGCGGTGCAGGGAGCGCGGTGTGCGCCAACTGGGGTGGACTGCTGGCCATCCAGGGCAGCCTTCTGGCCTACAACCCCGGTGGCGTCGGCATTTACTCGAACCACGGCGCCGACATCGACCTGAGTTGCTGTGACGTGTACGGCAACACCCCGTGGAACTACGGCGGTGACCTGACCGATCAGACAGGTCTCGACGGGAACATCTCCCAGGATCCGCTCTTCTGCGTTGCCGAGGGGGAGGACCTCACCGTGGCGAGTCTGTCTCCCTGCCTGCCGGGGAACAACGACTGCGGCGTGCAGATGGGCGCCTTCGGGTTGGGCTGCACGTTGACAGGTGTTGAAGAAGCCTCGCCACCATACCCGATGCTCGGCGCCAACTACCCCAACCCCTTCAACCCCAGCACGACGATCCCATTCAGCATGGACGCGCCGGCTACTATCCGCCTGATCGTCCTCGACGTGACCGGGCGTCTTGTCACCACGCTGACAGACGGGCAGGCCTACTCTGCCGGGTCCCACGCCGTGCGCTGGGATGGACTCGACGCCGCGGGGCAGGCAATGCCGTCCGGCATGTACTTCTACCGCCTGGAGGTGCCTGCTGGCGCGACGGCCAGGCCTATGCTGTTGGTGAAGTGAGGCGAGCCCCGAGAGCTGGAGAAGTCGTTCCCTGGTGACCCTCTGGGGGGTGCGACACGTTGGCTGGGATTAGGGGAGTGCGATGCGACAGATGGCAGTTGTGCTCAGTACAACGCTGGGACTGTTGTGCCTGTTCGACTCCGTCTCCGCGCGGGCGGGGGAACCTGTGCGAGCCAACGACCAGCCATCACGCGCTGGCCGCACCTTCACCCCGCTTCGAGTCATGACTGGGCCAGGTCATGGCCTCGTGGTCAGGTCCTTCGATCTGCCCAGCCTGACTGACCACATCAAGCCTCCCCAGGCTGGAGTCAGTCGAGATGCGCACGCGTCGCTCTGCATGCCGTCTCACCCTTGGCCTCTTGGCCCTACGCCGCCAAACGCGTATCTTCGGGTCGATGCGAAGCGTGCTCTCCAGCTGCGGCTCTACTCCGACGCAGGGGTCCTTGTGGACCAGTTTGACCTCGGATCGGTCCCGGGCGGAATCTACACGTTGCAGTTCTGGGTGACCGGCGCGCCGGTCGGCCGGTCTTGGCTTGGCTTGATTGCGGACGGGCTTGGCGGCGACCTTGTCCCCGTCTATCCGCGCCAACTCCACGGCAACGGGGACTCCTGGATCGGGCCCAACGCCCACTAGCGGTTTGGTGGTTGATTGGGGTTGGGCCCGATGTTGCTGGTCAAGAAGGCGCCCCAAGGGACCGCCGCAGTGTCCACTTCCCCAACCCAGGGGACCCTGCGCACGCATTGACGGCAGATCTTCCCTGACGCCCCGCCTCCCAACTGCTATACTGATACGTGGTGAGCACCGGGAGGGAAGCCGTGGCCAGAGTCGCCTGCCTGCTAATTTCCCTTTGCTGCGTCAGCGCTACAGACGTTCGGGCCGCGACTCTCACCGTCCAGGCCGACGGCCTCGGCGAGTATCCCACGCTGCAAGCGGCCATCGACGCGGCGGCATCGGGTGACACCGTGCTTGCGCTGCCGGGGACCTACACCGGCGCGGGAAACAAGAACCTCGATTTCCATGGCGTCAATCTCGTGCTCACCTCCGAGGCGGGCAGCGAGGCGACGATCATCGATGGGGAGCGCAGCGGACAGGGTCTGAGCTTCACGTCCGGCGAGGACAGCACCAGCCTTGTGGATGGCTTCACCATCTCGCGCTGCGGCGCGTCGCTGGGCGGTGGCATCTACTGCGAGGACGCTTCGCCCACCTTCCGCAACGTCACGCTGTCGGACTGCAGTAGCGCAAACTACGGCGGCGGTGCCGGGGGCGGGATGTACCTCAAGCGCAGCAATGCCCGGCTGTCGGACGTCCAGTTTGTCGACAACGAGGCCGGACACACCTGGGACGGCTGGAATGGATTGGGGGCGGGTCTTGCGGCCTTCGAGTCGTCACCCGTCCTGGAGCGCGTGGTCTTCGCGAACAACCATGTGTTCGCGGGGAGTTCGACGGGAGAGTGCTGCCCCTGGGCCGTAGGCGGCGGCGCGTACTTCGGCGACTGCAGTCCGGTGATTCGCGATTGCCTGTTCTATGGCAACAGTGCCGAGCAGTACGGCGCTGCTGGAGGCCGGGCCTACGGTGGGGCGCTGGGCTCGGGCGGCAGCATCGTCCTGGAGCGCACGACCCTGGTGGAGAACGGCGGACCCGGCGCGATCTACGTGAGAGATGGCGACATCACCCTGGACCACTGCATCATCGCCTATCACTATGGCAGCGCTCCGGTCATCACCGAAAACGCCGCTGCCACGGCGCTGTGCTGCGACCTGTACAGCGATCCGTTCAATCCGCTCTGGATCGGCGCGTTGGCGGGTCAGGGGGGCGTCAACGGCAACTTCTCGGCCGACCCGTTCTTCTGCTATCACCCGACGCGGGACTACCGCCTCGCGCCCGGCTCACCCTGCCTGCCCGAGGGCAACGACTGCGGTGCCCTCATCGGGGGGCTCGGGCCCGGCTGCGGCGACACGCCGGTCTTCCTTGCCAGCTTCAGGGCCGCCGCAAGCCTCGGGCTGGTGACGTTGACCTGGCAAGCCTCGGCGGAGGGCCAGTTCCGGCTCGAGGGCGCGCGGGACGGCGCGTCGTGGGATGTGCCCTGGCAAGATGAGGGGGAGGGGCGCTACGCCGCCGCCGATGCCAGCCCGGCGCTGGCCGCCGGCGGGGCGGTGACCTACCGGCTCCACGGCCGCCTGCCCGGCGAGGACTGGATGCTCTTGCGGACGGCCGTCGTCGACGTGCCGGCCGCCGCGCGGCGTCTCTCCGCACATCCCAATCCGTTCAATCCGTCCACGGAGCTGGAGTTCGTGCTGGCCGAGGCGTCGGCGGTGGATCTCGCGATCTACGATTTGGCGGGACGTCGCGTCGCCGGCCTGGTCCACGAGCGCCGGCCCGCCGGACGGCACGCGGCCACCTGGGATGGCCGAGATGCCAGGGGTCGGCAGGCCGCCAGCGGCGTCTACCTGGCGCGCCTGATGGCGGCCGGCCAGCTCACGGAGACGAAGCTCGTGCTGCTCAAGTAGGCGCCCCTAGCGCAGCATCAGCACCTTGGCCGCGCCCTCGATCTCCCCGCTGCGATAGCGAGCCAGGTAGACGCCCGCGCCGGCGCGCTGCCCGGCGGCGTCGCGGCCGTCCCAGTCCACGCGGTCGGCGCCGCTCAGCGAGACGATGTGGCGGCCGGCCACGTCGTAGATCGCGACGGCGAGGGGAGCCGGCGAGCTGCTGGCGAAGGCCACCGTGTCGGCCGAGGGGTTCGGCCACACGTTGAGGGCGAGGGGCGCGTCGAGGGGCGTCTCCACGGAGACGTCGTCCTGCGTGCCCAGGCCGCGCAGCACCAGGCGGAAGGGGATGTCCTCGCCGGTGGGGTTCTCGGCGCCCGGGATCACGCCCGTGGCGAGGATCTGGAAGAAGAGGGCGTTGGTGTCGATGTTCCCGCTGCCGTCCGCCGCGCCGCCGCAGAACGTGGTGCTGCCGATGCAGAGCTCGGTGTTCGTGGTGAAGGGCACGTCGGCGCCGAAGATCGGGTCGTAGGTGGCGTCCATGGTCAGGTGGAGCACCTGGTTCAGGTTGACGTGGCCGTCGCCGGGCGTGGCGTCCACGATGCTGCCGCTGTTGGGCAGGAGCGGGTCGCTGGTGAGCGTGATGTTCCGCAGCGTCACGAAGATCGAGTTGATGTCGGTCACCGTGGCGTTGAAGTCGGAGATCACGGCCGTGGCGCCGTCCTCGAAGCCCGGATCCACCGTGCAGTGCAGGGTGCCGTCCATCGTCCCGGGGAAGGACTGGTTCAGGAAGATGATGACGAGCGCGCTCTGGGCGGGGTTGATGTCGATCGAGTAGCCCACGGCGGCGAAGGAGAGGGACGGCAAGAGCAGGATGGCGAGTGTCAGAACTAGGCGACGCATGGCACGCTCCCGGCGTGGAGTGGGGAAGTGAGGAGCGCCATTATTCTAGCAGATCCCCCGGAGACTCGCCAGGGTCGCACGCTTGTTGCAGTCGACCGCAACCGGTTGGGAATGTGGTGATTGAAGCTACGCACAGCCAGCCAGGGGTGCGCCACGGGCCACGCTGCGACCCTGCCAGGCACTGTGGGAAGTCACAGGGAACGCCGGCCGCCCCGCCCGGGGGCTGCTCCGCTAGCCGATGCCGCGGTTGTCGGCCTCGTCCTTCTTCAGGTAGCCGCTGTCCTGCCGCTTCCGGTTGACGGCGTTCTTCTGCATGTACATGCGGTGGACGTCCTCGGCGCTCAGCCCCATCACCTGGCAGGCGCTCACCCAGAAGTGGAGGATGTCCACCAGCTCCACCTTGATGTTCTGCTCGTCGAAGAGGTCCACCTTGGTGCGCCACCATTTCCAGTTGGTGGAGTCCACCAGTTCGGACAGCTCCTGGCTCATGGCCAGGGCGTAGTTGCGCAGCCAGGTGTTCTGCAGGTCGCGGTTGCCGGCGATGGCGTCGTAGCCCTCCCCCAGCGCGTTCTGCTCGAAGGTGTAGCGGTTCAGCTCCCGCTGCATGGCGAAGATTTCCTCGAGCCTGTCGGTCACGGCTCTCCCTCCAATCGATTGGCAGCGCGTCAGGACACGCCGAAGACGCTGTGGGGAATCAGGAAGGCGATCACGCTGAGCACGGCCGCGAGGACGATCCAGCGCCGCGCGCGACGCCCCCGCGCACGCAGGATCACCGGCGCCAGCCAGGCCAGCACGAGCACGAGGGTCTTCGTGTCGGTGCTGTCCAGGCCCAGCGGCGGGCCCTTCCAGAGGATGCCGTAGGCGTTCACCTTCATCAGCGGGCCGAAGAGCAGGCCCCCGAAGAGGAAGCAGATCAGCGCCACGCCTGCGAGCGTGTGCGAGCCGGAGCCCAGTGCCAGCGCCTCCAGGCCGGCCCGGACACCCAGGAAGAGCCCCAGGTAGAGCAGGAGCAGGTGGGGTAGGCTCACCCAGAGCGGGATCGCGCCCTTGTAGCGCGTGATGACGGTCCCGCGCTCGGGAAGCCGCAGCAGCTTCCCGCCCTGGGCCTCCACCTCCACGCGGTACTCCAGCGCGCTGCCCCGGGGCTGCGGCGACAGCTCGCCCGACAGCATGCTCCCCAGGTTGCGCAGACTCTCCCGGCGGTACTCGCCACCCCCGCCGTAGCGGCGCCAGATCACGGTGCCGGTCCAGTCCGGATCCACGCCCTCGACGACCAGGCGCTGGCCGCCCGGCCCGACGTGGTTCCGGGCGAGCACGGTGCTGACGTTCCGCCCCTGCCACGGGGTGTCCAGCTCGAGCGGCATCCTCTCGCCGGTTCTCCGCTGGACCACCAGCCCCATCGCGGTGAACACCAGCGCCAGGAGCCACATGCTGAACGGGGAGAGCTTGATGCTGGCCACGGCTACCTCCGCGGGCAGGGTAGCAGGGCCCCGCGCCGCCGTCACGCAGTCCTTGCGGCCGGCGACGAAAAGGGGGAGCCTTGCGGCTCCCCCGTCTGCTTCTGCTCCGCTGGCGAGTGTCCTACTTGAGGAGGACCACCCGCTTGCTCTGCACGCCGTCGGCGCTGTGGAGCCGGGCGAGGTAGACGCCCGAGGCCACGCCGATGCCCTCGGCGTCGGTGCCGTCCCAGGTGACGTTCCGCGTGCCCGCGGGCAGGTCGCCCTGGAGCAGCGTGCGCACCAGTCGGCCGTCCGCGCCCACGATGTCCAGGCGCGCCGCGCCGGCCCGCTTCACGTTGAGCGGGATCGTCGTGCTGGGGTTGAAGGGGTTCGGGTAGCACTGGCCCAGGAGCATGGCCTCGGGCAGCGCGCTGTCCACGGCGGTCAGGTCGCCCATATCGGTGACGTGCACCCAGGACGCGTTGTAGACCTCCTTGCTGATCGCTTCCTGCAGCCAGGCGACGATCATGCACTCGGACTCCTCGAAGCTCGAATCCATGGTGAAGCTGGCGTCCACGGAGGCCGACTGCGGCAGGTCGCCGGCGAAGGTGACCACGGTGCCGTAGGCGCTGGGCGCGAAGTCGCGCAGCACGTGGCGGTGGACGATCACGCCGTTCGATCCCACGTAAACGCAGTTGTCCTCTACCAGGGCCACGAAGAGGCGGTACTGCACGGTGCCACCGGGCAGCGCCGCGTCGGTGGTGGAGGTGGCGGTGACGCTGATCGCCCCGCTGACGTTGTCGTAGTCACCCGTGATGTCCACTGTCACGCTCGTGGGCACGACGATACGGCTGTCGTAGTACTGGGCGAAGGGCGGGAAGTTGGTCTCGTAGACACCGTCGACGAAGATGTCGGGAACGGCGTTGACGGCGTAGAAGCCGCGGCGCGCGTTGTTGTCGGCGATGTTGTAGTTGTAGAAGGGGTCGTAGCCCGGCCAGCTCATGTGATACTGGATGGAAACGACGTCGTCGGGATGCAGGTTGATGAACTCATCAACGGCCTCGTCCGAGGTCGGGCAGCCGGGTCAGCCACAGTTGGTGTAGAGCTCGAGCAGGACGTTGCGGTCCGCCGCGACGCTCACACCGGCCAGCACGAGCAGCGCCAGCGCGAGTCCGGTCATTCGCATGAGTCTCATGGAGAGATCCTCCCAGGTGGGTGGTTGTGCGCCCAAGGGGCGAGTCGAGCCCCCAAAGGATAGCCGATAATTCAGGACAAGTCACCCCGGAATTGTAGCGCCCACGCTCACACGAAAAGGGGGAGCCGTCAGGCTCCCCCTTCTGCTACTGCCATGCTGGCGAGCGAGGTCTTTGGCCGGGCGCCTCACGCAGTGCGAAGCGAGGCAAAGACCTTGCGAGCGCTCTACTTCATGAGAATCAGACGCTTGCTCTGCACGCCGTCGGCGCTGTGGAGCCGGGCGAGGTAGACGCCCGAGGCCACGCCGACGCCCTCGGCGTCGGTGCCGTCCCAGGTGACGTTCCGCGTGCCCGTGGGCAGGTCGCCCTGGAGCAGCGTGCGCACCAGGCGGCCGTCCGCGCCCACGATGTCCAGGCGCGCCGCGCCGGCCCGCTTCACGTTGAGCGGGATCGTCGTGCTGGGGTTGAAGGGGTTCGGGTAGCTCTGACCCAGGAGCATGGCCTCGGGCAGCGCGCTGTCCACGGCGGTCAGGTCGCCCATATCGGTGACGAACTTCGCGATGGACTGCTGCACCTTCTTCTGGCCGGATGTGTCCTGGACCCAGGCGACCAGGCGGCACTTGTCCCAGTCGAAGGTCGGGTCGAGGTCGGTGCTGCCGGCGTAGTTCACCGTCTGCGGGAAGCCGCCGGTGAAGTTGGCCACCGTTCCGTTGTAGTCCGGGAAGCAGTCACGCATGGTGTTCGGGTGGTTCGTCACGCCGTTGGAGCCGGCGAAGTAGAGGTCCGTCTCCGTGAGCGTCACGTAGAGACGGTAGCTGCCGGTGGGCAGCGCCTCGCCGGTGCTGGCCGTCACGTTGAAGTCCAGGTGCCCCGTGTTGGTGTCGAAGAGGCCGGTGATCGTCATGCTCACGGGCGTGTCGATGGCGGTCTCGTAGTCGAAGTGGAGGGGCAGCGTGCTGGCGTTGGAAGGGAGCCAGCCATCGGTCCTGAAGAAGGGCACGCCGGAGACGTTGTAGAAGTCGATCCGCCCCTGGCAGTCGGGAGTGTTGTAGTACCAGAAGGGATCGTAGCCGGGCCAGTAAACGTGCCAAGAGACCATGGTCAGCAGGTCGTCGCCGTAGGCGGCGTCGAGGTTCTCGAAGGCTGCGTCCGCAGCCGGGCAGTAGGGTCAGCCAGCGTTGGTGAACAGCTCTACCAGCACGGCGCGCTGCACGCCCCAGGCCGTGCTCGCGCAGAGCAGCATGAGCAATGCCACTCCGATCTTGATCTTGTGGTGCATGGAATCCCCCTGTCGACAGTGGTGAGGGCCGCCCCGGAGCTCGCGCGTCCGGGACAGAGAAAACCGACAGGGCACTGCCCCCGCCGGGTTTGATCAAACAGGACAATTGTAGCGGCTTTAGGCGGGAATGTGAAGTCCGTTTACTTCCCCGGCGGCGTCAAAGCGCCTCTCCGGGGCTGGAAAAGCCGGGCCGGCTCCTGTACCTTCCTCGGCATCCGTCCCTAACCCCGTCCCGGAGCGCGCGATGCCCCATCTCCCCGAGTACGGCGAGCTGTCGGCCCAGGACTATGCCGACCTGGGCCTGGTGGCCGGCCTGGAGGTCCACCAGCAGCTGCTGACCCGCCGCAAGCTCTTCTGCCGCTGCCCGGCCGGGCGCTACACCGGCGCCTTCGACGCCGAGATCCTCCGCCACATGCGGCCCACCCTCTCCGAGCTCGGCGAGTACGACGGCACCGCGCTCATGGAGTTCAAGACGCGCAAGGAGATCCTCTACCGCCTCAACAAGGAGAGCGTCTGCACCTACGAGATGGACGACGCCCCGCCCTTCGAGATGGACCGCGAGGCGCTGGACATCGCCATGGAGATCACGCTGCTCCTCGGCCTGCAGCCGGTGGGCGAGGTGCACGTGATCCGCAAGCAGTACCTGGACGGGTCCATCCCCACGGGGTTCCAGCGCACGGCGATCCTCGGAGTGCAGGGCGAGATCCGGGTGGAGGGACGCCCCGTGAGCGTGCTGCAGCTCAGCATCGAGGAGGACTCCTCACGCGAGCTGCTGGACCGCGGGCACCTGCGCGTCTACCGCACGGATCGCCTGGGGATGCCCCTCATCGAGGTCGTCACCGGGCCGGACCTGCGCACGCCGGCCGAGGTGGAGGCCTGCGCCCAGGTGGTGCGGCGCCTGACCCGCGCCACCGGCAAGGTGCGCCGGGGGGCGGGCGCGGCGCGGCAGGACGTGAACGTCAGCGTCCGCGGCGGCACCCGCATCGAGATCAAGGGCGTCTCGCGCATCCCCGCCATCGGCCGGCTGGTGCACAACGAGGCGCTGCGGCAGAGGGGTCTCCTCGAGATCCGCGACGCGCTGCTCGCGCGCGGCCTGCCCGCGGTGGGCTACCACGGGCTGCAGGGCGAGGTGACGGGCCTCTTCAAGAGCTGCCAGTACCGCCCGGTCCAGAAGGCCCTCGCCCGCGGCGACAAGCTCGGGGCCATCGCCATGCCCGGCTTCGAGGGCGTGCTGCGCCGCGAGCTGCAGCCTGGCGTGCGCTTCCTCGGCGAGTTCCGCGACCGCGTCCGCGTGGTGGCCTGCCTCGACCGCAACCCGAATCTGGTCTCCAGCGAACAGCTGGACGACGGCCCCACCTGGAGCGAGTGGCAGCGCGTCCGCCAGCTCCTCGGCGCGCCGGAAGAGGCGCCGATCCTGATGGTCTGGGGCGGCGCCCGCGACCTCGAGACCGCCCTCGGCGAGATCGAGCTGCGCGCACAGGAGGCGCTGTGCGGCGTCCCCAGCGAAACGCGCCAGGCCCAGCCCGACGGCACCACGCGCTTCGAGCGCGTCCTGCCCGGCCCCGACCGCATGTACCCCGACACCGACCTGCCGCCGCTGCCGCTGCCCATCCAGCGCTGGAACGACCTGCGCGCCAGCCTGCCCGCCCGGCCCTGGGACCTGTCGGCGAAGCTGGAGGCCGCCGGCCTTGGCGACGAGCTCGTCGGCCAGCTGCTGCGGCAGGAGCGCGCCGAGGACTTCCTCGCGCTCGCGACTCCGCTGGACCCCGCGGCGCGGCGCCGCCTGGCGATCCTGCTGACCTCGCACTGGCGTTCGCTCGAGCGCGGCGGCCTGCGCCTCGCTCGCGCCCGGGAGGCCGGGTCCCTGGACTGGCTGCCCGAGTTCATCGCGCGCGCGCCGCGCGAGGCCGACCGTCCCGCCCTGGCCCGCTGGGCCCGCAGCGAGGGGCGGGAGCGTCCCGTGCCGCCGCCGCCCCTGGGCGAGGAGACGCTGCGCGAACGCGTGGACGCCGCGCTGGCCTCCCTGCCGGCGCCGGCGCGTCCGCTCGCGAGCGCGGCCCTGCGACGCTACCGCCTCGGACGCCTGCGCGAGCGGCTGGGGGCCACCTGCCCCGGCCTGCGCGTGGCGGCCCTGCTGGACGCCCGGGCGTCCGAAGCCGGGTCCCGGAACCGGACCGAAAAGGAGGCCCGATGAGCGACGATCGCTTCAAGGGTTACCGCGGCCCGGGCCGCGCGCTGCTGGAGACCCACGGCGTCGGCGTGTGGAGCGTCGTCGACGCGGAGACGACCCAGGGCACCTACCAGGGCACGATCCTGCCGCGCAGCGAGACGGCCGACGCCGAGCATCTCGTCCTCAAGCTGGCCAGCGGCTACAACGTGGGCCTGCACGTGGACACGGTCACCGCGCTGCACGAGACCGGCCGCAAGGAGGCCCACTACAAGATCCCCGAGCAGGCCTTTCCGCACGACGCGGGCAAGCCCTACGTCAAGCTCTTCGGGACGGGTGGGACCATCGCCAGCCGCCTCGACTACCGCACGGGCGCGGTGATCCCGGCCTTCACGCCGGGCGAGCTCTACGGCTCGGTGCCCGAGCTGGCGGACGTCTGCAACCTGGACACCGAGAAGCTCTACGGCGTCTTCAGCGAGAACATGGGTCCCGAGCAGTGGATCGGCACGGCGCGCGCCGTGGAGGCGGCGATTCGAAGCGGCGTGGACGGCATCGTCATCGGCCACGGCACGGACACCATGCACCACACGGCGGCGGTGCTGAGCTTCATGCTGCAGAACCCGCCGGTGCCCATCGTGATGGTGGGCAGCCAGCGCAGCAGCGACCGCCCCAGCTCGGACGCGGCGCTCAACCTGATCCATGCGGCGCTGACGGCGGGGCAGGGGGACATCGCCGAGGTGATGGTCTGCATGTTCGGGCCCACCAGCGACCAGTACGGCCTGCTGCACCGCGGCACGCGCGTCCGCAAGATGCACTCCAGCTACCGCAGCACCTTCCGCACGCTCAGCGACACGCCGCTCGCCACGGTCAGCCGCGAGGGCGTGACGCCGCTGCGCCGCGACTACCACCCGCGCCGCTTCCGCACGCGCGTGGAGGGGCGCGATCCCGCGGCGAGCGAGGCGGCGCTGGCGAACTTCCGCGCGACGCCCGTCTTCGACGAGCGCGTCGCCCTGGTCTACTACTATCCGGGCATGAAGTCGGACGTCTTCGACAGCCTCATCGACCATGGCTACAGGGGGATCGTGATCGCGGGGACGGGCCTCGGCCACGTGAACCGCCCCGTCTATCCCGCGCTGAAGCGCGCGCGCGAGGCCGGCGTGGCCGTCTTCATGACGGTGCAGACGCTCTGGGGCTACGTGCAGATGTACGTCTACGAGACCGGTCGCGAGATCATGGAGATGGGCGTCGTGCCGCTGGCCAACATGCTGCCCGAGGTGGCCTACATGAAGCTGGGTTGGGCGCTGGGGCAGACGGACGACCTGGAGACCCTGCGCGGCATCATGACGACGCCGGTGGCCGACGACATCACCGAGCGCGAGCCCCACGACGGCTACCTCGTCTTCCAGGGCGGGCTGCCAGAGCTGGACGCCTTCGTGCGCGACCATCGCAAGTGACACGCTTGGGGACCCGGTGCCCTCTCGCTCGCTTCACACTTCGTGAGGCACTCGCGGAAGGATGACGGGCCGCGCTGATCAAGGGCTCCAGGCCGGACCGCGGCTGCCGAGCTGCAGCGCGAGGCGGTAGGTCCAGCCGCTCTGGCCGTGTTCGCGGAAGCCGTGGCGACCTTCCATCCACACGAAGCGGTAGCCCAGCCCCAGCTGCGCGGCCAGGGACCCGAACAGGGGATGCACGTAGCTCTCCGCCGGGGCGATGACCAGGCAGTTCCAGTGCCGGCTCTCGCCGCCGTCCTTCCAGCCGCGGCGTCCCCAGCCGACGAAGGTGTCGGAGCTGATCCGCTTGTTCTCGTAGTCGAAGTTCAGGCCGAGGCTGCGCCAGCTGCTCTCGCCGGCGGTGGGCAGCGGAGGCTCGGGATAGCCGCTGCTGCCGAGCGCCATGCGCCCGGTGAGGGCCACCGTCAGCCCCTGGTCGACGCGCGCGCCGACGCCCAGCTCACCCATCCAGCCCCAGTCGCCCTCGCGGTAGCAGCGCTGCAATCCGGCCCGCGTGGCGAGGCGCCAGGCGCGGGGACTCGAGGTCGTCCTGCGCCCTTCCGGCGCGAGAAAGTCGTCCGACCAGAAGGCGTAATCGCTGAAGTCACCGTGGCGCTGCGGGCCGGGATACCCTGGCGCGTAGGGCAGGAGCCTGTCGTCAGGCCGGGGAGAAGGGTTGCGGCCGAGACCGAAGGCCTTGAGATGGACCTGGCCGCGCACGTCGTCGGGAAAGATGGAAGTGGCCAGCGCGATGTTGTTCCATCGGCCCAGCGTGCGATCGGGAAAGCTCTCCCGCGTGCTGTAGAAGTTGTCGATCCAGGTGAGCAGCGTGCCGCGGTGGGGGAGATCGCCGTAGTTCATCTCGCGTGACTCGGCCTCCGGGTGAAGGCTGAGGTTGTAGAACTCCAGCGAGTGATTGCGGCGCAGCGCGGGGATCAAGCCCACCTCGGCCTCGCGGATCGAACAGGCCGCCGCCATGAAGATGATCCGCGAGTAGGGCAGCTCGGGCCAGCGGCGCAGCACCTCGCTGATGATGATCGTGCCCATGCTGTGCCCCACCAGGGTCAGCGAGTAGTCGCGCCCCTGCTGGCGCGCGGAGGCGAGGGAGTCCGCGAAGGCGTTGACGTAACGTGTGAGGCCTCCGCCGCCGCCGCCGTCGTAGCGCCGCAACCCGCTCGAGTCGCCCTTCTGATAGGTGAACTCATCCGGGCGGCGGAACATGGCCTGGGACCGCGATCGCATGCTGTGCCAGGCGCTCGCTCCCAGCTCCGTGATGAACGGCGACGTGACGATGCGCAGGGGAAAGGTGCGCGCCCACAGCGCGCCGCGACCGAACATCCGCACCTTGCCGGGTCTGTCGTCGATGGGCCAGGACATCTCCAGGCGGTCCGCCTCGCCGCGCTTCGCGTCCTCCATGGCCGCTTCGTAGATTCGCCTCACGTCCGTCTGCCAGGTGAAGAACGTGGAGGACATGGTCGACAAGTCCTCGGAGAGCTGCAGCGGATAGACTTCGGGCATGCGCCCGACGCCGCGAACGACGACGCTGGGCAGCAACGACACGAAGTAGAGTCCGTTCAGGACGGGGTTGACGTGGACGTCGTTGCGCGCGCGGGCAGCCTGATCCTTGAGGCCGACCAGGAGGTTGGAAGACCAGATCAGGAAGAGCGGCTGGTAGCCTGCCTCCTCCATGGCCGGGCCCACGCGCAGGGCCCGTTCGCGCGATCCGTCGAAGCTGTTCAGGCCGCCGTGGACGAAAAGCAGCACGTCGCGGTGGCCGGACTCCCCCTGCCGGCGAATGTTGCCCAGCAGGCTGTCCAGATGGCTCTCGAAGGTCAGCGTCGAACCGGGCGCGTCGAGTCGCCTTCCGGTGGCCGGATCGAGGGGGCGTCCGCGGCCGTCGACCAGCACGACGTGACGCCGAAGGTAGCTCGTCTCCTCCGGAGTGTAGGCGGCGGCCGGGAGGGCGCTGGCCACGAGCGCGAGGACGGCGAGGAGGGGCAGGGCTCGCTTCATGATCGGCTCCTTCCGATCGGCCGATCCTAGAAGCCGGCGCCGCCAGGGTCAAGCAATCGCTGTTGGCGGGCGCATCGCCGCGCCGCCAGCCGACGGCGTTGTCCTAATGGCGCCGCGGCGCTCGACAGGCGGGCGCCCACCTGCTGCGCCATTCCGCGTGGCGTGGCCGTGTAGACGTCAGAACGCCTTGCGCTCGCCCGAGGCCGCGCCGGTCCGTGAACACGAATCCCCTCCGCGAGCGCCTCACGCAGTGTGAAGTCGAGCGGAGGGGATTCGTGTTCGCGAACCGATGACGGTCTAGCGCAGCAGGTGAATGTTGCGCTCCGCGCAGATGGAGTGCAGCTGCTCGGGCCAGATCGTCACGCTCACCTCGCCGAGGGCGGCCTTCTTGAGGATGTAGCTGTAGACGCGGCTCTGGCCGATGCCGCCGCCGATGCTGAGCGGGATCTCGTCGTTCAGGATCATCTTGTGGTAGGGCATGTTGAGGAAGTCCTCCTGCCCCGTGATCTTGAGCTGCTGGCGCAGGGTGTCCTTCGTGACGCGCACGCCCATGCTGCTCAGCTCGTGGCGCCGCTTCGTCACCTTGTTCCACACCAGGATGTCGCCGTTGAGGCCGTGCATCTGCTTGCCGTTCTTGACGACGGACGGCGTGACCCAGTCGTCGTAGTCGGCGGCGCGCATCTCGTGGGGGTAGCCGTCGTCGAGCGTGTGCCCGATGCCGTAGATGAAGATCGCCGGATGCTCCTGGATGATCCGCGTCTCCCGCTGCTTGCGCGGCAGGTCGGGGTAGCGCTCGAGGATCTCCTCGGCGTGCAGGAAGACCAGCTCGCGCGGCATCTTCTCGAACTTGTTCAGGGCGGGGAACATGTCGTGGGCCAGTTCCTCGGCCTCCACGAGCACCTTCCAGATCTTCTTCACGACGCCGGTCAGGAAGTCGAGGTTGCGCTCTTCGGCCGTGATCACACGCTCCCAGTCCCACTGATCCACGTAGCTGCTGTGGTCGTGGTCGAGGAAGTAGTCCTTGCGCACGGCGCGCATGTCGGTGTTGATGCCCTCGCCCGGCTGACAGCCGTACTGCTTCAGCGCGAAGCGCTTCCACTTGGTGGCCGCCTGCACCACCTGCGCCTCGATGCGCTTGTCGAGCCCGAGCCCGGCCAGGAAGTCCACGGGGGTGCGCGAGCCGTCGCGGTCCAGGTAGTCGTTCATGCCGCTGTGCTTGTCGACGATCAGCGGGCACTGGACCAGCATCAGGTTGAGCTCGCGCGCCAGGCCGTCCTCGATGGCGCGCTTCACCGCGTAGAGAGCCTTCTGCGTCTCCTTGGGGCTGAGCACCGAGCTGTAGTCGGTGGGCAGCGCCTTGGCGACTTCCTCGTAGGTGCTGACGCCGGGTCCGGCGAGGTCTGCGGTCTTGTCTGCCATGGCCATCCATCCTGGGCGCGGGTAATGGGTAAATCGGAGCCGAAACACCACTAAGCTAGCAGGGCCACTCGGCCCGCGCAAGAGGGGGGCTACTTGAGGAGGGTGGCCCGGAGCGTGGCGCTGCGCCCGGCGGCGTCGGTGAGACGGAAGAGGTAGACCCCGCTGGCGAGGGGGCGCCCCTCGGCGTCGGCGGCGGTCCAGTCCAGCGTATGGACGCCCTCGCCCAGCACGCCCGTCCAGGCCAGGGCGAGCCGCCGCCCGGCGAGGTCGAAGAGCTCGAGGCGCGCGGGACCCGGCGCGGAGGCGCCGAGGCTGAGACGGCAACGCGGATTGAAGGGGTTGGGGGCGATGCCGAGCCTGAGCCCGGGCGCCGCGGGCGGCGGCGCCGCCGTGCCCTCGCCCACGAGGACGGTCGTGGCGGGCAGCGTGACGTCCGCGATCGCGTTCGCCAAGGGATCGTAGAGCCGCACCATCACCGTGCCGATGGGGCAGGTGCCGGGAGCGAGCGTGTCGAAGTCCCAGTGGTAGAGCTCGCCGGGGCCGGTCACCCAGCAGGTCGAGCCGAGGGTGACGACACCGCCATACCACTCGCCGGGCGTGGAGTCGTCGAAGTCGGGAAAGAGCGAGCAGCCGGCGCCGCTGAACAGCGCGCCAGGGGCGCCGTGCACGCTGGCGAGCAGCGTGGGGTCGTAGCTCACGCGCAGCTCGATGGTGCGGACGTCCACCACGTCGTCGAGCATGACCGACAGCCGCGCGCCGTCACCCGTGGACACCGTCGAGTCGGCCGGCGACCAGCGCAGGGTGACCGCGGCGCCGGCGGGGGAGGCCAGCGCGAGGAGGAGCAGCGCGAGGAGCAGGCGTCGCATGGTGACCTCCGATAAAGGCAGGGGGGCCGGAGCCCCCCTGCGTACAAGTATAGCGCGATCCGCCCTACTTCATCAGCAGCATCTTGTGGGTCGCCGCGAGCGGACCCGCCTCGATGCGCGCGAAGTAGATGCCCGAGGCCACCGGGGCGCCGTTCGCGTCACGGCCCGCCCAGGTGACCACCTGATGTCCCGCGTCCATTCGCCGGTCCACGAGGGTGCGGATGAGGCGCCCGTCGGCGCTGAAGACCGACAGCGACACGAACTGCGCCTCGGGCAGATCGAAGGCGATGCTGGTCTTCGGGTTGAACGGGTTCGGGAAGTTGCCCACCAGGCGGTAGCTCGACGGCAGCTCGGCCACCGAGGTGTCGCTCAGCGTGAAGTCGAGAGCGGCGTTCCGGGTGTCGCGCACGGTCAGCTCCAGGTCGACCGGCTGCGCGTCGCCCTCCAGGCGCACCGTGAACAGCACGCCCCGTCCCGCGACGGCGAGGCCACGTCCCATGAGCGCGAGGCTGACGTCGAGCGACTCGCCGTCCAGCTGGCGCAGGAAGACGGGACCCGCCTGCTGGCCGAGCAGGCTACCTTCGCTCACCGTGGCCGACACGCCGTCCGGCAGGCTGGTGCTGAGGCGCAGGGCCTTCAGGTTCGCGCAGGGCTCGGTGAGGGCGAGCGCCCAGGCGCCGTCCTCCTGCCGGAACCAGCTGAGCAGCGCGATGTCGCTGCCCTGCACGGGCCGCGGTGCGACGTTGTCGTAGTTCTGCGCGAAGATCATCAGGTCCTCGAAGCCGACCAGGTTGTCGGGCAGCGGGATGCCGTCGCCGAGGGCGCTGTCCGTGGGGCCGACGTCGCAGGTGTTGTCGTAGCCGAGCCCGCCGGAGGCCGTGCCGTAGGCGGCGCCGAGCACGGTGATGTCCACCAGGTCCACGTCGCCGTCGCCGGTGACGGTGGGGTTCACGTCGCCGAGCCAGTAGTTCGTGGCGCGGTCGTTGGCCGGGGCCAGCGGGCCGATGTTGCTCGCCGTGTCCACCGCGAAGAGCTCGTAGTAGTAGATGCCGCGGTCGGCGACGGGATCGGTCCAGCTCGTCTCGCCGGCCAGAGCGGTGTGGACCAGCGTCCACTCGGCGCTGGCGTCCGCGCCGTCGCGGTCCGCGGGACGCGTGGGCTCGATGTTCCCCGCCTCGCTCCCGTATTCGGGATAGGTCGAGGCGAGGCCCGCGTCGTGGGACAGCGCGCGCCAGATCTCCGTGCCCGCCAGGTCGGCGTCACCGGGGTTGGTCCAGCTCAGCTCGACCTTCTGGTGGCCGGGGGCGGCGGTGATGCCCGTCACCGAGGCCGGCGACGTGCAGTCCACCACGATGCTCTGGCTGGCCGAGCAGTCCGCGCCGATGGGCTGGTTGCTCAGGTCGCGCACGGAGCAGGAGTCCGCGCCGATGACCGCCGTGCCGTCGGTGGCGCCGTCCACGGTGAGCGTGAACAGGTTCACCGGAGCGAGGATGCCCGGCGTCGTGCCCAGGATGCTGTAGTCGACCGTGTAAGCCGTGCCGCCGGGGGCCAGGCTCACGTCGAAGAAGCTGGGAGCGCTGCCCGGGCCCGTGGGATAGAGCGCCGGGTTGGGGACGAAGCTGGTGCTGTCGAAGGTCGCGGCCGCGGTGATCGGAATGCGCAGCGAGTAGCCCCGCATGGCCGGCGTGAGCGCGTCGGGCGTGTAGCTGAAGGTCAGCGCGCTCGACTCACTGCAGTTCATCGGGCCGTTGTCGCTGGCCGCGATCCCGAAGACCACCTGGCCGGCGTAGGGCTCGAAGGCCACGTTGTCGCTCACGGCGTTGCCGAGGCCGAGAGGATTGAGCGTGGGATGGTAGGGGCCGGAGGCGGCGCCCCACCAGTTGTCGGTGGCGTCCTGCGCGTTGGCCGTGTAGGCGAAGGCGCCGTAGCTGGTGTTGCCGCTGATCGTGTTGCCGTGGATCTGCGACGTGATCACCGGGTCGAGCGTGGCGTCGAAATCGTAGACCACGACGCCCCAGTCCCAGTTCGTGATCGTGCAGCCCGTCACCGTGAAGTCGATGGGACCGTCCAGATCGCTGAACGCGCTCACGCCCCAGCTGTCGGTCAGGCCCGTGCCCGTGACGACGCAGTTGCTCACGGTCGCCGTCACGCTGGCCCGGTCGCCGCTCGCGAAGTCCAGGCCTTCCACCGGCTGCGGCAGCACCTTCACCTGGCCGCTCGCGCGGTCGGGCGCCGTGCTGTACGCGTAGTAGGCGTCGCCGATGGGGTTCGAGATCGTGGCGTCGCCGTAGCTGCCGTCGGTGTCGATCCAGTAGACGCTGGTCTGGCAGTTGTCGATGTCGACGCCGCTGGCGGTCACCGTCGCGGCGCCATCGAGCAGGAAGCCCGTGGCCGTCCAGGTGCCGCCGGTCCAGGCGATGTCGCTGATGGCGCAGTTGTCCACCGTGCCGCCAGCGCCGCCGCTGATCTGGATGCCGTTCTGCGCGGTGACGTTCGTGGGCCCCTGACCCACCGTGGTGACGTCATCGAGGTCCACCGTGAGTCCCGCGCCGGTGAGCGCAACGCCGGTCTTCTGGAAGTCCAGCACCTGGACGTTGCTCAGGGCGATCGTGTAGGGGCCGCCGGTGTCGTTGGCCGAGTAGACGCCCACGCCGTGCTGCGTGCCGCTGAACGGCGTGTCCATGACGTTGAGCACTTCGGCGTCGCTCAGCGAGCCGCCGCCGTTCCAGAAGCCGAGGCCGACGAAGCGGTTGTTGCTGTTGCCGAGGCCGGCGCCGTCGAGGGTCAGCGCGCTGAGCGCTGCGCCCGTGGCGCCGTCGACGAAGACAAGCGGGTAGTTGTCGTAGGCGCCGGTGGTGAAGAAGGCCGGCATGCCGGCGAAGGCCTGCACGATCGTGAGGCCGGCGCCCGCGCCCGTGATGGTGAGATCGTCGGTGGTGATGTGCAGCTGCTCGGGATAGGTGCCGGCCGCCACGTCGATGACGTCCAGCGGCGCGGCCGCGTCGATCGCGGCCTGGATGGTCGCGCCCGGCGCGACGCCCCAGGTCATCGGGGTCGTCCCCGGAGGCAGGGCGAGGAAGGGCGAGACCATGACGCTGCCGAAGAAGGTCTCCGCCGCGCGGTCGCCGGCTTCCGCCAGCACCTCGACGACCGGCGCGTTCCGCGGCAGGTCCACGCCGATGGGCGCGACCCGCGGGCGCGTGGCGCGCGGCAGCAGGGGCGCGGGGCCGCCGTCCACGGGGCCGGTCGCGCTGTTCCAGAAGCACTCGCGCGCGTCGACGGCGGCGGTGGGGAAGTCGTTGTTGATCCCCGAATTGCCGTTGTCCACGAAGGACGTGTTCCGCACGGTCACGCTGGCGTTGTTCGTGTTGCCGGAGAAGTCGCCGGTCCAGAGGCCGTCGTAGCCGGCGGCCGTGCCGGAGATCACGCAGTCGGTGACGGTCGCCACGAGATCGCCGTTCTGCCAGCCGGTGTAGTAGCCGGTCCAGGCGTCGGTGCCGAAGAGGTCGAGGCCGTCGGCCGCGCTGCCCGTGATCGTGCAGCCGGTGATGTCGATGTTGAGGTCGCTCTCGTCGCCGCTGAGCTGCGCGCCCAGCGACCACTCGTTGTCGTGCAGGTTCAGGCTGTCCATCTGGATGTTGACGGGCACCGGATGGCTGTAGACCCAGCGCCAGTCGGAGTAGTTGACGCCGCTCTGGCAATCGAAGACCTCGTCGCCGTCCATGCTGACGTCGCCGCTTTCGAAGAGCAGGATGCCCGTGCCGGCCCAGCTCGAGCCCGTGTAGCCGACGCCCTGCACCACGTTGCCCGCGGTGCTGCCGCTGGCGCCGTAGGCGAGCTGGATGCCGTTGCCGGCGATGTCGCCCGTCGCCACGTCCATCACGGTGTTGCCGTTCACGGTGAAGCTGCAGTCGGGGCCCATCACCAGGATGCCGCCCTTCTGGAAGTCCGGGAGCTGGTTGCCGCTCACGTCGACGACGATCGGCGTGCCGTCGCTGTGCGCGGCCACGATGCTGACCACGCGCTGGGCGCCCGGCGCGGCGGGGTAGGTGATGCCGCTGACGGTGCAGGCGGTGATCGCGCCGCTCGTGTCGAAGTAGTGGATGCCGTAGAAGTTGTCGGGGCCGGTGTCGCGCCCGTCCACGGTGAAGCCGGAGATGTTCACCGTCCCCGCGCCGTTGACGCCGACGACCGCGTCGACGGTCCGCACGGCGCCGTTCCACTGGGTCACGGTGTAGGTGCTGCGATCGACGGCGTCCGGCGCCTCGATCGTGCACACGCCCGCGCCAGCGCCCACCAGGTCGACGGTCTTGTCGATGTAGAGTTGCTCCTGGTAGGTGCCCGCATCCACCGCGATGATGTCGCCGGCGCTGGCCGCCGTGATGGCGTCCTGAATCGTGGGCTGATCACCCGGTACCGTGATGGTGGCCGCCAGTGCCGGCAGCGCGCCCAGGACCAGGATGGCCAAGGCCACCGCTACGCGTCGTGTCATCCGTGTTCCCCCCCACGCTTGAGTTGTTGTTGCGATCGAAAGCAGAAGGCCCCGGACCGTCGAGCGGCCCGGGGCCTTGGAGGCGCTACTTCAGCAGCAGCATCTTGCGGGTCTCGTCGAGCGGCCCAGCCTGCACGCGGAAGAAGTAGACCCCCGATGCGACCTGCCCCCCGTTGGCGTCGCGCCCGTCCCAGATCACGGAGTGGTAGCCCGCCGGCATGGCCCGATCCAGGAGGACCTGGACGAGACGTCCGTCGGCGCCGAAGATCGCCACCCGCGTCGGCTGGGGCGACGGCAGATCAAAGTCGATCCGCGTCTTCGGGTTGAAGGGGTTCGGGAAGTTCTGGCCCAGGCGATAGGACTGAGGCAGGTCGGGAATCACCTCGTCATCCAGCGCGAGCTCCAGCGGCGTGTTCGCGAGCGAACGCGCATCGATGGAGACCGCTCCGGGCTCGACGCCCGCCGGCAGGATCACGCGCAGGAGTTCGCCGTCGGCGGCAAACGCGCGATCCGTACCGAGGATCACGAGGCTCACGTCGATGCCGTTGGCATCGATGTTCGCGAAGAAGCTGGGGCCCTGCGCGGCGAGCGCCGCCCCCGCTTCGATCCGGGGGACGACCCCGTCCGGCAACGCCGCGCTCAGGCGGATGCCCTTGAGCGCGTGGTTGGGGG
Organism: Candidatus Latescibacterota bacterium; assembly: GCA_020633725.1. Lineage (NCBI taxonomy): Bacteria > Pseudomonadati > Candidatus Latescibacterota > Candidatus Latescibacterota bacterium. The sequence continues at coordinate 105,705 of JACKDC010000003.1, read as the reverse complement.
CGAGGAGGCCGAGGCCCCAGATCCCGTCATCGAGGCGATACCAGCTGAGCTGGACCGTCTCGGCGAGCGCCGGCGGCGCGCTGAGCGGCGCCACCTGGCCGTAGTTGATGGCGAAGAGGATGAGGTCCTCGAAGTCCACGCAGCTGTCGGTGACGGGGATGCCGTCGGGCAGGCCGCTGTCGGTGGGACCGATGTCCGCCTCGTTGTTGTAGGCGCCGTCGCCTTCGCAGACGCCGAAGCTCGCGCCCATGACGGTGATGTCGGTGAGGTTGACCAGGCCGTCGTAGAAGCCGTCGCCCGTGCCCGCGTCGGCGATGTCGCCGAGCCAGTAGTTCGCCACGGGGCCGGCGTTCTGGGCCAGCGGCGGGCCGAAGTTGAAGGCCGCGTCGCGCGGGAACACCTCATAGTAGTAGTAGCCGCGGGGCGCCCAGGCGTCGACGAAGGTTCCCACGCCGGCGGACACGCTGCCCGCCAGCACCCACTCGGGGCTGGCCACGGCGGCGGCGCGGCTCGCCGGGCGGGTGGGCAGGACGTCGTCGGGAAGGTCGTCGTACTCCGGGTAGGCGGAGGCGTTCGCGGCGTCGTGCCACATGCCGCGGTAGATCTCGACGCCCTCCAGGTCGCCGTCGCCGGGGTCGGTCCAGGTCAGCTCCACCTGCTGATGGCCGCGCAGCACGCTCAGGCCCGCCGCCGGGCCGGGCGCGGTGGCGTCGTAGACGATCTGATCCTGCGTCGGGAAGACGTTGCCCACCACGTCGCGGAACTGCGCGTAGACCACGCGGGGACCGTCGCCGCCGGCGGCCAGCGTCCAGGCCTTCGAGCTCTGGTAGGGCTCCCAGGCGCTGTAGGTGACGTCGTCGTTGCTGAAGCGCATCTCGAGGGGCGGGTGGGCGTCGGTGATCGCGTTGTTCAGGTTGACGGCGAGGTTGTTCGTGAAGGCCAGGCCGCTGTTGATGACGAAGGTCCCCGCCGGCGCGGTGGTGTCCACGGTGGTGCTGGTATCCGCGCCGCCGGGCGTGTCCTCCACGTTGCCGACGTTGTCCGCGGCCACGGTGTAGAAGCTGTACACGCCGTCGCCGCCCGCCGTGAAGGCGATGGGGCTCGCGGTGTAGACGCCCGCCGAGGCGTAGCCGCCGCCGTCCACGTCCACGAAGAGCTCGACCTGGGCGAGGCCGCTGGTCGCATCCGAGGCGGTGTAGGGGACGTTGAAGCTCAGCGCGCCCTGGTAGGTCGAGAGCGGGCCGGCGCTGCTGACTGGCTTGGTGTCGTCCTGGGTGGACGACTCCGCCGCCGACCAGTTGGACTCGTTGGCCAGCGCGTCGCGGGTCCGCACGCGGTAGTGGTAGAGCTGGGCGTCGGCGAGGCCCGTGAAGGTGAAGCTGAGACCGGGGATCCAGCCGCTGTCGGCGAGGCCCGTGCCGAAGCCCGCGTCGGTGGCGCGCTGCACGAGGTACTCGACCGCGCCGCTCGCGCTCTGGTCCGACCAGTCCAGCGTGTTCTCGGTGCCCTGCGTGTAGCCGGGCTCGGCGAAAAGCGCGGGCACGTCGGGCGGCGTGCAGTCCACGTCCACGGTGGCGTCGGCCAGCGTGGCGTAGATGTCGGCGTTCATCAGGTCGCGCAGCTTGTAGTGCGGGATCGTCACCACGCCCTGGCCCGTGGCCTGGCCGTGGAAGGTGACGCTGAAGAGGTCGCCGGGGTCGGTGAGGCCGCCGGTGGCGCCGAGGATCGCGCCGGAGACGGTGAAGGTGCCGTCCAGGTTGTCCACGATGTCGAAGAAGGTGGGGTCGCCCACCGAAGCCAGCGCGCCGCCCTCGACGATGTCCGCCTCGCCGAAGCCCAGGCGGAAGTCGGAGTCGACGGTGATCTCGTAGCCGCGCAGCGCCGGCGTGTCGGCGTCGGGGGCGTAGTGGAAGGCCAGGGTCACGCTGCCGCTGCAGTTGATGGGGCCGCTGCTGGCCGGGAGCGGGCCGAGCGTGCCCATGCCCAGCCAGGGCGTGAAGAGCACGTTGCCCTCCACCGCGTCGCCGAGGCCGTCGGGGTTGTTGGCCGCGTGGTAGGGGCCGAGATGGCTGCCCCACCAGACCTGGCGCGCGTCGACGGGGCTCGTGGCGTTGGACCACATGCCGCCGACGTCGTTCCCGCTGATGCGGTTGTCCGTGCAGTCGGCGTCGAGCGCTCCGCCGGCCTCCTCGAGCCAGCAGCCCGTCTCGAAGCCGGTGATCGTGCAGCCGTGGACGTCCAGGTCGAGCGCGTCCTCTTCCACGTAGGCGTCCACGCCCCAGGCGCCGGGGCGGTTCTGGCCGGTGATCGTGCTGTTCGTCACCGCGACGGTCATGAGCGCGCGGCCGCCGGCCGGCGTGAGCGCGCTCAGCGGCGACGGCTGCACCCGCGGGCCGCCGCGCTTGGAGAACTCGGTGCTGTTCCAGGCGGTGATGCCGTCGTAGGCGGGATCGGCGCCCGTGTGCAGGATGGTGCTGGCGTCCAGGCTCAGGTCGCTGTCGTAGGCGTAGACGCAGACCTGGTCCACGCTGGCGTCCAGGCCCGTGACGGTGGTGGGAGCGGCGGCGACGAGCAGCAGGCCCGTGGACGTCCAGCTCGCCCCATCCCAGTGGTGCCCGCTCACGCTGCAGCCCGTGAGCGTGCCGCCGGCGCCGTCGGCGATTTCGATGCCGTTCTGGGCGATGACGTTGGTCACGCCGGCGCCCGCGCAGCTCACGTTGCTGAGCGCGACGCCGAGGCCCGCGCCGGTCAGGGTGACGCCGTTCTTCTGATAGTCGTCCACCGTGAGGTCGCTGAGGGTCAGGCTGTAGGGCCCGCCGCTGTCGTTGCCCGCGTAGAGCCCGAGGCCGTGCTGCGCGCCGCTGAAGGGCGTCTCGCGCACGCCGGTGATGGCCGCGGCCGCCACGCTACCGCCGGCGTTCCAGAACGCGACGCCCATGAAGCGGCTGTTGCCGTTGCCGCGGCCGGCGCCGTCGATGGTGAGGCCGGCCACCTGCACGGTGGCGTCGTGGATATAGAGGACGGGGTAGTTGTCGTCGCTGCCGGAGTTGAAGAAGGCCGTCAGGCTGACGGGGGAGAGCAGCACCGTGCTGCCGGCGCCCGCGCCGCGGAGCAGCAGATCCTTGGCGATCACCACCTGCTCCTCGTAGCTGCCGGCGGCGACGTCCACGGTGTCGCCCGGCGCGGCCGCGTCCACGGCCTCCTGGACCGTGACGTAGTCGCCCGGCACCGTGATCACGGCGGCGTGGCTCGACAGGCTGAGGGTGAGGAGGAGGAGGCTGAGGACGAGGACGACCGAGGCGCGCATGCGCTCGAACATGGTGACCCCCCGATGCGGATGTTCACGGCGGTGTCGACGCCCACCCACGCCGCGCAGGGCCGGCCGGGGCTCGACGCGTCGAGTGTAACCGATCCGAGACACATTTACAATATGGGCGACAGCGCGCTGTCTCATGTGCGTGACAGTCTACAACTGATAGTCCAAATAGCCGGAAGGGGGCCGCGCAATGAAATGGGAGACAACGGGTTGCGATGGGCCGCGCCACGAAACGACGCGGCCTCGCGCGACGGGTTAACGACGTTTCCCCGCCACAATGTTTCAGTTGATGGGGTGCGCCCCGGCTAGAAGCGCGGCAGCCCGCCGAAGTCGAAGCGGTAGCCGCGGGGGCGGAACTCCCCGCTGCGGCTGTCCAGCTCGTAGTCGCCCTGCCACTTCTCGTCGGCGATCACGCGCAGCTGCTCGAGCAGGTGGTCCACTTCCCAGAGCCGGTTGTGCAGTCCGATGCTCGCGCGCACGGCGCCGGGTACTGCGCTGCGGTCGCCCGCCCGGATCGCGGCCTCGAAGTCCGCCTCCTGCTCGGGCGTCACGTTGAGGAGGTGCTTGATCAACGGGTGCGCGCAGAAGCAGCCGTTGCGCACGCAGATGCCGCCCTCGTAGCTGAGGATGGCCGCCACCAGCGCGTGGTGCAGCCCGGCGACGGTGAAGCTCACCACGCCGAGGCGCTCGTCCAGGTCGTCCGGGTCGTTCATGCCGTAGACGGCGATGCGCGGAATCTCGCGGATGCCCTCCAGCAGCCGCTTCGTCAGGTGCCGCTCGTGGGCCACGAGGCGGTCCATGCCGAAGCGGTCCATGATCTGCAGCGCCTTGGCCATGGCCAGCATGCCGAAGATGTTCGGCGTGCCGGCCTCCTGCTTGTCCGGCGGATCCGCCCAGATCACGTGATCGAGACCGACCGAGTAGACCGTCCCGCCGCCCTGCAGGTAGGGCGCCGCCGCCTGGAAGTGGCTGTAGTCGCCGATCACCGCGCCCTCGCCGTAGGGCGAATTCAGCTTGTGTGCGCTGAAGACGAGGTAGTCCAGGTGGCCGGGGTCGTCCTCGGGCAGCATGTTCACCCGGCGGTGGGGGAGCAGCTGCGCCGCGTCGACGCAGATCTCCGCGCCGTGCGCGTGCGCCAGCCGGGCGATGGCATGGATGGGCGTCACGGTGCCCACCACGTTGCTCGCGCCGGTCACCGACACCAGCTTCACCGCACCGGCGTGCTTCACCAGCAGCGACTCCAGGTAGTCCAGATCGAGCTGGCCGCCGGCGTCGGCGGGCAGGTACTCGACCTTGGCCTTGCCGCGCCAGGGCAGGTCGTTGCTGTGGTGCTCGAGGATGCTGGTGATGACCACGTCGCGCTCGCGGTCGAAGTCCACGGTCATGGCCAGCAGGTTGAGCCCCTCGGTCGTGTTGCGCACCGGGATCACGATCTGCTTGCCGGGCTTGCCGCCCACGAAGGCGAGGATGATCTTGCGCGCCTCCTCGTAGAGGTGCGTGCAGTAGATCGAGTCGAAGCCCGTCCCGCGGTGGATGTTCGAGTAGTAGGGCTCGATGGACTTGACGAACTCGCTCACCTCGGCGAAGGGCTTGGTGGAGGCGGCGTTGTCGAAGTAGATGCCGTCCACCGTGCGGCCGTCGAGCAGGGGCACCGGATGGGTCGAGCCCAGGATGGGCGGCAGGGTGGCCTCCAGTTCGCGCTGTTCGACGGGATTCATCGGCACACTCTTGTCCTTTGGGGGGCGTGGGATTAGCCTCGATGGGTGGATTCTAGTCAGCGTCCGCCTGAATTGAAAGGGGAAAGCATGGATCACCTCGCCCGCCGCATCGCGGTGGCCCGCGGGGACGAACCCGCCGACCTGGTCCTGCGCGGCGCGCGCGTGGCCAACGTGCTCTCGGGCAGGGTCGAGGCCGCCGACGTGGCCATCGTGGACGGCCGCATCGCCGCCCTGGGCGAGGGCTACGAGGGCCGCGAGACCCACGCGCTGAGGGGCGTGCTGGCGCCGGCCTTCATCGACGCGCACATCCACGTGGAGAGCAGCATGGCCACGCCGCGGCAGTTCGCGCGGGCGGTGGTGCCGCGCGGCACGGGCACGGCGGTGGTGGATCCCCACGAGATCGCGAACGTCCACGGCGCGGCCGGCGTGCGCTGGATGCTCCAGGCCGCCTGGGGCCTGCCCCTGCGCCTCGAGGTCATGGCGCCGAGCTGTGTGCCGGCCACGCATCTCGAGACGGCCGGAGCATCGATCGGCGCGTCGGGGGTGCGCAAGCTGCTGGAGGAGGACGGCATCCTCGGCCTTGCCGAGATGATGAACTTCCCCGGCGTGATCCACCGTGACCCCGAGGTCCTGGCCAAGCTCGCCGCCGCCGAGGGCCGCCCCGTGGACGGCCACGCGCCCGGACTCGCCGGCCGCGACCTGGCGGCCTATGCTGCCGCCGGCATCCAGACCGACCACGAGTGCACCACGCTCGCGGAGGCCAAGGCCAAGCTGGCCCTCGGCATGGTGGTGATGATCCGCGAGGGTTCCAGCGCGCGCAACCTGGCCGCGCTGCTGCGGGGCGTCACGCCCGCCAACAGCCGCCGCTGGCTGCTCTGCAGCGACGACCGCACCCCCAGCGACCTGTTGCATGAAGGCCACGTCGACCATCTCCTGCGCCGCTGCGTGGCCGAAGGCCTCGACGCCATGACCGCCCTGCAGATGGCCACGCTGAACGCCGCCGACCACTTCGGCTTCGGCGATCGCGGCGCGATCGCGCCCGGCCGCCTCGCGGACCTGGTGCTCCTGGACGATCTGAAGGGCTTCCGCGCGCGGCGCGTCTACCACGCCGGGCGGCTCGTGGCCGAGGACGGCGCGCTGCTGCGCGAACCGGCCGCGGGTCCCAAGCCGCCGCCGGGCGGCATGAACCTGGGCGCGGTGGCCGCGCACCCCTTCGCGATCCCGGACCGGGGCGGCGAGCGGGTGCGCGTGATCGTCGCCCAGGGGGATCAGCTCCTCACCGGCGAAGCGCTGGAGTCGCCGCGGCGCGAGGGCGGCGAGCTGGTTGCCGACCCGGCCGGCGACCTGCTGAAGCTGGCGGTGATCGAACGGCACCGCGGCACGGGCAACGTGGGCCTGGGCTTCGTGCGCGGCTTCGGGCTCGCGCGCGGCGCGCTGGCCAGCACCGTGGCGCACGACTCGCACAACCTGATCGTGCTGGGGGCGTCGGACGCCGCCATGGAGGCGGCCGTGGCGGCGATGCGGAAGCTCGGCGGCGGCAAGCTGGCCGTGGACGGGTCGGGCCAGCTGCTCGCGGCGCTGCCCCTGCCCGTGGGGGGACTGATGAGCGACGCGCCCATCGAGGAGACCGCCGAGGGCCTGGCCGCGCTCGCCGAGGCCGCCCGCGCACTCGGCTGCACGCTGCCCGAGCCCTTCATGACGCTGAGCTTCATGGCGCTGCCGGTGATCCCCAAGCTCAAGCTCACGGATCTGGGCCTGGTGGACGTGGAGCGCTTCGAGGCGGTGGCGCTTCAGTTCTGACGCGGCTGGACTGTGAAGAAAGGGGAGGAGCCGACGCTCCTCCCCTTGCCCGCGAAGCGGAGCGGTTTACTTGACCAGCGTCATCTTGCGCGAAAGCACCTGGTTGTCGGTGCCGAGACGGTAGAAGTAGATGCCGCTGCTCACCTTGCTGCCGCGGTTGTCGCGGCCATCCCAGACCACCTCGTGCGGGCCCGCGGCCTGCGTGGCGCTCACGAGGGAGCGGACCAGGCGGCCGGACTCGTCGTAGACGGCCAGCGTCACCCGCTGCGCGGACGGCAGCTGGTAGCTGATGGTGGTCGAGGGGTTGAAGGGGTTCGGGAAGTTGTCCCCGAGCGAACTGCCGAAGGCGCTCGCGCGCTTCTCGGCGTCGGGATCCGGGGCGTAGCGGCCCGCGGCGTGCAGCACGTAGTGACGCTCCCAGCCCTCCGCCGGCCGCGTGGCGTCGGCGAAGCTGAACGCGAGGACGTCGCCCTTGAGCAGCAGCAGCGGACGCTCGGCGCTGACCTGACTCCACGCCCGCGCCCGGGCGCTGTCCACGGGGCGGAAGTTCGCTGCGTCCACCGCGAGCGCAGCGACACGCGGCGCCCGCTCCGTGGGCACGAAGCCGATGACCTGATCCGCCTCGTAGTTGTGCTTCCAGCTCAGCCGAACCGTCAGCTGTCCGTCCACGGGGGCGAGCAGCACGGTTTCCTGAGTCAGGTGCTCCCGCGTCGGCAGCTGGCCCAGATCAACCCAGTTGCCGTTGGCGTCGAGCTGCTCGACGCGAAGATCCTGGGTGACGATGACGGGCCCGTCCTCGCCGCGCTCGATCGGACAGTCCGGCTTGCGGTCGCCGGTGAAGTTGAAGCCGAGCGCCGATCCTTCCGCCGCGAACTGCAGCGTGATGCTGCCGGGCCCCTCGTAGTGGACGCGCCTGCCATCCGCCTCCGCGAGGGCCGCGAGCACGTCGCTGCCCTGGTGATCCACCGCGGAGAGCGGGGACACCGTGGCGCGATAGCTGGACACGCGGCCGTCGACGCTGCAGGAGACCTGCGCGCCGGCCTCGGCATCCACGACCAGCAGCTCGAGTCCCTGAAGACGGGTGATCTCGTCCTCGAGCTCGCGCAGCTCGAAGCGCAGCGTGCCCGCGCCGTCGGGGCTGGCGTGCTCGACGAGGTAGTAGTCCTCCACGTCGTCCTGGTAGTTCGACGCCTCGCAGGCCGTCAGCAGCGGGTTCTCCTCCCGGTAGCCGTTGCCGTCGTGGCTGAACAGCACCGGGCAGGAGACGATGGTGATCACGCTGAAGTCCCGGACCAGCGACCACTCGCCGGCGATGTTGTAGTCGTTGTAGGCGCGAACACGCCAGTAGTAGAGGCCGTCGTCCGGATCGGTGAAGGTGTAGGACGTGGTCCAGTTGCTCCAGTTGTAGACGAGATCGGTGAACGCCGCGTTGCGCGAGATCTGGACGTGGTAGGCCATGGCGTCCGTGAGGGGCGCCCAGCTCAAGGTGACGTTCGTCGGGGCGAAGAAGACGGCGTGATTGGCCGGGCTGTTCAGCGAAGGTCCAGGAAGCGGCTTCGCCAGCCGGACGGCCTCGTAGGCGTCGATGAAGCCATAGCCGTAGGTGTTGTCCTCACCCACGGGATCTCCCTCGTCGCGCGCCGTATCGATGATGATCTGCCGCGCCGTGTCCACGAGGATGTCCGGGTTCGCGCTGCGCATGAGCGCGATCACGCCGGCGGCGTGCGGGGACGCCAGCGACGTGCCCGAGCCCGCCCAGCCGACGCCGCCGTTGGCCTTGCTCGACACCATCCCCGCGCCTGGCGCCACCACCTCGGGCTTGATCTCCAGCCCGCCGCTGGCCCAGCTGCAGTTGCTGGGCCCGCGGCTCGAGCCCTGCTGGGGCGCGGCCCACTGCACCCAGATCGGGTGGGGGAAGATGCCGTCGTTCCACTCGTCGATCCAGGTCTTCACCGCGCCGACCGCGAACATGCTGGTCTGCGTGTAGGGGATCTCGGCGGGAGAGCCGACCGAGTTCCACACGGGCACGTTGTTGGCGAAGCCCTCGTTGCCCGCGCCCCAGATGGTGACCACGCCGGCGTACTCGGCGCCGTAGATCGCTCCTGACCAAGCCTGATAGCAGTCCAGGGTCAGGCGCCAGGAGTTGTTCACGACGTCGGGGACGTCGTCCACCGTGGCGGGGTTGCCGTCCGGATCCGCGAACCACTGGTAGGCGGCGAGGATCGTGTTGTCGAAGCTGTACTGGTAGCCGGGGCAGTAGCTCGACCCGATGCCCTGGCAGGCGATCCACTGCGCGTCGGGCGCCATGCCGATGTAGTGCGTGCCCGACTGACCCACCATCAGCCCCATGGTGACGGTGCCGTGGCCGTAGTCCGAGTTGCAGTCCTCGGGCGTGGACGAAGGGTTCTGCAGCAGGTCCAGCCAGCACTCGCTGGCCGGGTGCGCGCCGCCGTAGCCGCGCCACTTCTCGTCCAGGTAGGGGTGCGTGCCCATGACGCCCGTGTCGAGATTGGCCACGAGCGCTCCCGCCCCGGTGACGCCGAAGGTGTTCCAGACCTCGTCCGCCCGGGTGGTCTCGATGTTGTGCTCGATCGTGTCGCGGTCGTTGAGCCCGTTGTCAAGCATGGGCTCGAGGGAAGGCTCGATGAGCTCCGGCTGGAAGTTGAGATCGAGGCTGGCGATGTCCGCGCGCCCGCTCAGCGCGATGACCTCGGCCTTCGTCGCCTCGATCACCACCGCATTGGTGATCCAGTAGCTCGTGTAGCCGCCCACGCTGCCGCGGGCGATCCCGTCTTCGAGCGCGCGCAGCAGATCCGCCTGGCTCGACGCCGACGCTTGAAGCGCCTTGACCACCGCCTCGTGCCGCTCCGCGCGCGTTGCCTCGGTCTGGCGGAGATGGCGGTCGAGGCCCTGAAGGTCGGCCTGGTCGCTCATTATCGCGAGCACGCTGACGGCATCGTCGTCGGCGCGTTCGAGCAACCGGGTCTGGAGCGCAGGCGTGATGTCCGCCGCCCAGGCGGAAAGCACTCCGAGCAGCAGCAGGACCAGCGCGATGGGCAGTGTAAGCAGTCTCGCTCTGCAGTGACTTCGCATGATCTTCCTCCTTGAGTTCAGACGAGACGCACGAGCGATCCGGCAGCATGGGAGTGTGGCATCACCTCCGTACTGACACGCCGGTCGCGCGGACTCAAGGAGAAAACATTATGTAAACGGTCGGCGACAGGGCGATGTCGCCGATCAGTACCCCGCCGGGCCGCCGTCGTGTCGCGGATCGCTGACGCCCTGTCGCCTGCCGTCCTTCAGCACGCGCACGGCGTTGACGTCGCCCTGCAGCAGCGGCCAGTAGGCGAGCGGCGCCACGGTCCAGCCGCGCGCGGCGAGCGAGTCGGCGACGACGTCGCGATTCCAGCCGAAGGTCTCCAGCTCCACCGGCTGGTTGCGGCAGTGCAGGCGGGGGAAGTCCACCGCGTCCTGCAGGTCGAGGTCGAACTCGAGTACGCCGAGCAGCACGTCGGCGACGGTGCCGATGATCCGCGAGCCGCCGGGCGAGCCCAGCGCCATGGCCGGGCGGCCGTCCGCGCCGTAGACGATCACCGGGCACATGCTGCTGCGCGGACGCTTGCCGCCCTGGCTCTGCGGGTAGTTGAGGCTGCTGGCGCGGGTCGTGCGGCCGGTCTGGGGATCGTTGGGGGCGGGGTCGTCCTCGGCGGCGATCCAGTTGAAGTCGGTCAGCTCGTTGTTGAGCGGGAAGCCGTAGCCTGGCACCACCTGGGCGCAGCCGAAGATCGTCTCGATGGTGCTGGTGCAGGCGAGCATGCTGCCGTCTGCGTCGACGATCGAGAAGTGCGTCGTGTGCCGCGCCAGGTCGCCGGGGTCTGCGGCCAGGGTGAGATCCGCGTCGGGCGCGAAGGCCGCGGGCGCGCGAGAGGCCACCCACTCGGGGCTGCAGAGCGCGCGCATGGGGATCTCGGGGCTCCAGTCCGGGTCGCCGAGCCACCTGTCGCGATCGGCGTAGGCGGTGCGCGAGGCGCGGGCGAGGCGGTCCAGGTGGGGGATCAGCGTGGCGGCGTCGTGCGGGTCGCCGCCAAGCTTCGGCTGTGTGGCGTAGAGCCCGAGCATCTCGAGCAGGGCAATGCCGCCGCTGGTGGGCGGGGGCATCACCGCGAGCGTGTGGCCGCGGAAGCTGCCGAGGATGGGCTCGCGATAGAGCGCCTTGTAGTTGGCGAGGTCGCTGATGCGGAGCCGGCCCTTGCGGAAGCTGTTGCTCCCGACGACGCCGGACATGGCGAGGCCCAGCTCGCCGCGGTAGAAGAACTGGGCGGCGGGGTCGTCGGCCCAGAGGCGCAGCGTCTTGGCGAGGTCGGGGTTGCGGAAGGTCTCACCCTCGCGATAGGGCGTGCCGTCGGGGTGGAAGTAGAGGTCCACGCTGGCGTCGAAGCGGGCGAGGCGGTCGGCCTCGCTGACGATGCCCCGGGCCATGTCCGGCGGCACGGGAAAGCCCGTGTCGGCCACGGCGATGGCCGCTTCCATGAGTTCCGCGAAGGGCAGCCGGCCGAAGTCCTGGTGCAGGAGCGCCATCGCCGCCAGCGTGCCGGGGACGCCCACCGGCATGCCGCCGGTCATGATGTCGTCCACGGGCTGGCCATGCTCGTTGACGAACATGCTCGCGCGGAACCAGGCGGGGGCCTCCTCGCGGCCGTCGATGGCGTAGAGGCTGTCGGTGGCCATGTCGTGGAAGAGCAGGAAGCAGCCGCCGCCGGGGCCGCTGCTCTCGGGCTCCACCACGGCGAGCATGGCCTGCACGGCCACGGCCGCGTCGGCGAAGTTGCCGCCGGCGGCCAGGGCGCGGCGGCCGGCCTCGCTGGCCAGGGGGTGGGCGGCCGCGACCATGGCCGTGTCGGTGGTCAACGCCGCTTTGTCCGCGGCCGGAAGGGTGCGGATGACCTGCAGGCTGTCGGGGGGCGTGTCGCCGCCGGTCCAGAGGGCGGCGGCTAGGGCGAAGGCGGTGGCCAGGGTCATGGATGCTCCAGGGCTGGGGTCGGTTCCGCCCCAGTCTAGCGGAGCGGCATCGCCGGAGCCAGGGGCTTTCCTCCGCCGCCGCGGCTCGCTACACTCGCCCGTCAACCGCCGGAAGCCTGGGAGGTTCCACCCCGATGAACACGATCGAGCTGCGCAGCGACACCTTCACCCTGCCCGACGAGCCCATGCGCGAGGCCATGGCCCACGCGCCCCTGGGCGACGACGTCTTCGGCGAGGACCCCACCGTCAACGCGCTGCAGGACCGCGCCGCGCAGCTCACGGGCAAGGAGGCGGCGCTCTTCGTGCCGAGCGGGTCGCAGGCAAACTTGATCAGCCTGCTGACGCACTGCCAGCGGGGGGACGAGTTCATCGTGGGCGACAGCGCGCACATCTTCGTCTACGAGGCGGGCTCGAGCGCGGCGGTGGGCGGGCTGCACCCGCACACGCTGCCCAACCACCCGGACGGCACGCTGGACCTGGAGCGCATCGAGGCGGCGATCCGTCCCGACGACAGCCACTTTCCCCGCACGCGCCTGCTCTGCCTGGAGAACACGCACAACCGCTGCTGGGGCAGCCCCATCGGCCTGGGCTACCTGGACGCCGTGGGCGCGCTCTGCGAGAAGCGCGGCCTGAAGCTGCACCTGGACGGCGCGCGCATCTTCAACGCGGCCGAGGCCGAGGGCGTGAAGGTGCGTGACCTCGCGGCCACGGCCGACTCGCTGTCGTTCTGCCTGTCCAAGGGGCTCGGCGCGCCCGTGGGTTCGCTGATCTGCGGCTGCAAGGAGTTCATCAAGCGGGCGCACCGGCTGCGCAAGCAGCTCGGCGGCGGCATGCGGCAGGCGGGCGTCCTGGCGGCGGCGGGGCTCTACGCGCTGGACCACCGCGTCGAGCGCCTCGCCGACGACCACGCCATGGCGAAGCGGCTGGCCGAGGGGATCGTCGCCATCGAAGGACTCAGCACCGAGCCGGCGCGGGTGCGGACGAACATCGTCTACTTCGACATCACGCGGAAGGGTCTCACGGCCGAGGAGCTGGTGCGCCGCTGCAAGCAGCGCGGCCTGTTCTTCCTCGGCGAGAAGGGTCGCCGTCTGCGCATGGTGACGCACTTCGGCCTGAGCATGGCCGACATGGACCGCGCCCTCGCGCTGCTCGCCGAGGCGGTGGCGGAGGACTAGAGCAGGTCCCTCCGCGCCAGCCAGGCGTCGTCGGGGAACTTGCGCAGGTAGTTGCGGATGCCGTCGGCCAGGATGCCGCAGACCGTAGACCCCGGCGGCAGCGTGCGCGCCACCTCCACCATGGCGTGCACCACCGTGCCCGAACTGCCGCCCACCAGCAGGCCCTCCTCGCGGATGAGCCGCCGCGCCATGCGGAAGCTGTCGCGGTCGTGCACGGAGAGGAAGCGGTCGGCCACCTTGGCGTCGAAGATGTCGGGGATCCAGTCGTAGCCGATGCCCTCGACGTGGTAGGGGCTGGTCTGGCTGCCGCCGCCGAGCAGGGAGCCCACAGGCTCGACGCCCACGATCAGGATCTTGGGGTTCCGCTCGCGCAGGTAGCGGGCCATGCCCATGATGCTCCCGCCCGTCCCCACGCCCACCACCATGGCGTCGAGGCGCTCGCCGAAGTCGTCCCAGATCTCGGCCGCCGTGCTGGCATAGTGCGTGGCGGCGTTCTCGGGGTTCTTGTACTGGTTGGGCATCACCGCGCCAGGGCGCTGCTCCACCAGCCAGGCGGCCTTGCCGTACTGGCTGCGGGGGTCGGTGTGGGGGGCGGAGTCGTCGTCGGAGCGGTGCACCTCCGCGCCCAGCGCCTCGAGGATGATCTCCTTTTCCTCGCTGATCTTCTGGGCGATGGTGACGACCATCTGGTAGCCCTTCACCGCCGCGGTCATGGCCAGGCCGATGCCCGTGTTGCCGCTGGTGGGTTCCACGATGGTCGCGCCCGGCTTGAGCACGCCCTCGCGCTCCAGGCGCTCGACCATGCGCACGGCGATGCGGTCCTTGAGCGAGCCGCCCGGGTTGAGGAACTCGCACTTGCCGTAGAGCGTGGTGCCGGCGGGCAGCGTGTCGCCCACGCGATTCAGGCGAACCACGGGGGTGTTGCCCACGGCCTGCAGGATGTTGTCGACGATCATCCTACAGCCCGTAGATCTCGTTGAAGCGCGCGCGGCTGTCGGCCAGCACCTGCGCATGCAGGCTCTCGCCGTGGCTGTCCATGGTCACCACGCACTGGAAGTCCTCCACGCGGATCCGCCAGAACGCCTCGGGCAGGCCGAACTCGGTCTTGTAGACGTCCTCCACCTCCTGCACCCGCTGGGCGATCAGACTCGCGGCCCCGCCCACGGCGTGCAGGTAGACGGCCCCGTGCTCGCGGCAGGCCTCGAGCGTCTTCGGGCCCATGCCGCCCTTGCCGATCACCGCGCGCACGCCCAGGGCTTTGATGACCTTGTGCGCGTAGGGCTCCTCGCGGCTCGAGGTGGTGGGGCCGGCGGCCACGAAGTGCCACTTGCCGTCCTCGTCCTGGTGCACCACGGGGCCGCAGTGGTAGATCACGCCGCCCTTCAGCACCTTCCCGAGGGTCTGGCGCAGCTTGCCGTCCTCGCTCTCGGGGAAGGGCTCGGCCTCGATCCAGGTCTCGACCATGTACTTGTGGGCGGCGTCGCGCGCCGTGACCACGGTGCCCGAAATCGACACCACGTCGCCGACCTTGAGGGCGCGGATGGCCGCCTCGTCGATGGGTGTGGCCAGGTCAATCATGGCGCATCTCCCCGTTCTCGTAGGTCATGCCGGCCTGCCGCGAGGCCCAGCACATGTAGTTCACGGACACGTAGTAACTCGCCGGCACGCGGTGCGCCTTGGTGATCTTGGTGGCCAGCACCGTGGTCTCGCCGCCGAAGCCCATGGGGCCCACGCCGAGGCCGTTGGCCTTCTCGGTGATCTCGGCCTCCATGGCGGCGAGGGTGGGGTCGTCGCTGGCGTCCTCCAGCGGACGCAGCAGCTGCGCCTTGGCCATGGCGTAGCCGCTGGCGCGGTCGCCGCCGATGCAGACGCCGAGGATCGCCGGCCCGCAGCCCTGGCCCTGGGCGTTCACCACCGCGTCCAGGATGACGCGCTTCACGCCCTCCATGTCGCGCCCGGCCTTCAGCCCCGCGTGGGGCAGGCTGTACTGCGCGCTCTGGTTCTCGCTGCCGCCGCCCTTGAGCAGCAGATCGAAGCGGACGCCCGGCGCGTCCCACTGCTCGAAGTAGAAGCTGGGGAAGTGCGTGCCCGTGTTGTTGCCGCTGTTGGCCCCGGTCACGGGGTCCACGGCGTTGGGGCGGAGGTAGTTCTTCTCGGTGGCCGTCTTCACGGCGGCCTTCACCGCCTCGATCATGGGCCGCTGGGGGAAGTCCCAGGGGTGCTTGACGAAGAACACCGGCGTGCCCGTGTCCTGGCAGATGGGCGTCGAGGCCTGCGCGGCCAGATCGACGTTCTCCAGGATCGTGTCCAGGGTGGCCGCGGCGGCCGAGCCGGCCTTCTCGCGGGCGCGGCCGGCGCCCAGGGCGGCGGTGACGTCCACCGGCAGCTTCGTGCTCGCCCGGCGGATCAGCTCCAGGACCTGTGCCTCCAGGTCGGGAATCGTCTTCATGCTGGCCTCGCTTCCCGGTCCGCGCCGCGGACCACGGCGCCAATATACGGCAGCGGCGTCCGGCCTTCAATGACAGGTCCCGGCCCCGGTTCCCGGCGATTCCCCTTGCCCTCGCCGGACGCCCCGCCTATATATCGACAGTCGATATATCGAGCCTCTAGACAAAGTGAGACGCCATGGCCCGCCAGGCCCTCGAGACCCAGACCCTGAGCCGCAGCTGCAACGAGGCGCTGATCCTCGCCACGCTCGTGGACGGCCCCCGCCACGGCTACGAGATCGCCCTGGAGATCGAGCGGCGGGGGGCGGGCTACTTCCGCTTCCGGCACGGCACGCTCTACCCGATTCTCCACCAGCTCGAGCACGACGGCCTCCTGCGCGGCAGCTGGTCCGAGGAGGGCCCTCGCGGCAAGCGCAAGCTCTACACACTCACCCGCAAGGGCCGCCGACACGTGGACGACCAGCGCGCCGCCTGGCACCGCTTCACCGAACACCTCTTCGCCGTCCTGGAGGGGGCGTCATGAGCGCCACTCTGCACCGCTACCGCGACGTCCTCCGCCACGCCTCCGACCGCCTCAACCTGCCTCAGCCCGCGCGCAGCCGTGTGCTCCTGGAGATCGCCGGCGACCTGGAGGACCTCCACGCCCACTACCTGGCCGAGGGCCTGGACGACGCGGCCGCGCTCCGCCGCCTCCGCACCGAGTACGCGCTCTCGGACGACGCCCTCGCCGACCTCGCGGCCCTCCACGGCGGGCCGCTGCGCCGCCTCCTCGACGGCCTCTCCGCCCAGACGCGCAGCCTCTGGGAGCGCGGCCTGCTGCTGGGCCTGCTGGCCTTCGCCGCGCTGGCCGCCGGGCAACTCCTGCTGACGCGCGACTTCTTCGCGCTGAGGGGCCCCTTCCTCTGGCCGGTGCTGGCGCTCGCCCTCGTCGCGTTCGCGCTCGCCCTGCGCCACGGCTGGCGGATCCTCACGCGCGGCACCCGCGAGCTTCGGCTGCTCCGGCGCGAACTGAACGCGCTGCCCGCCCTGGCCGTCGCCCAGCTCGCCCTGGGCGGCCTGGGGGCCTGGCTCGAACTGGGCCGCGGCGCCTGGGCCGGGCGCGTCGAGCCGAGCCAGGTGGGCCCCCGCATGGCCGACGCCTTCCAGGCCGGCGTGGCCCTCGCCATCGTCGCGCAGGTCTGCGCGCTGCTGGCGGGTCTGGCCTGGTTCATCCTCGAGCGGCGCGTGCGCGCCGCGGAGATGCACGAAGCCCTCCTGCTCCAGGGGATCCTGGCGGAGGACGAGAACACCGACGAAGGGAGACACCCATGAGAGAATTCCTGCTGGCCTGCGGGGTCTACCTGTGGCCGCTGCTGCTGCTGACTGCGCTCGTCTTGGTGCAGGTGATCCGTGCCGCGCGGCGGCTCGGCACCGGCGAGAGCGGGCCGTCCGCGGCGGGGCTCATCAACACGATCCTCTTCTGGGGCGCCGTGGCCGCGGTGCTGGGCGTGCTCGGTCAGTGCACGGGCATCTACAACGCGATGCAGGTGATCCGCGCGGCGAAGGCGGTGTCGCCGGCGCTCCTGGCGGCGGGCTTCGCGGAGTCCTTCACGACGACGCTTTTCGGCATGACCCTGCTGCTGCTGGCGGGGCTAGCCTGGCTCGTCCTGCGCGCGTGGCACGGCCGCCTGCTGGCGGCGAGCGCGGCGCACTGACTTCCCCTCGCCCCCGGTCCGCCGCCGCGGGCCGGGGGCTTGCATCCCCGCACGCCCTCAGGCAGAATCCCCCGACTGCCCAACCCCAAGGCTCGCCGCATTTCGAGCAAGGAGACCCATGCCCGCCACAGCCGTGGAGCGCGTCCTCGCGCGGGTGAAGAAGGAAGGGATCGAGGTCATCGACCTCAAGTTCGTGAACCTCTACGGGGGCTGGCACCACATCAGCGTGCCGCTGAGCCAGGTGGGGCCGGAGCTCTTCAGCGCGGGCATCGCCTTCGACGGCTCCAGCGTCCCCGGCTTCAAGCGCCTCGAGGCGGGGGACATGGTGCTCCTGCCCGACCCGGACACCGCCACGCGCGATCCCTTCTGGGACCGCCCCACGCTCTCCATGATCGCCCAGCCGGCCGAGGCCGACACGCGCGCGCCCTTCGCGCGCGACCCGCGGGCGATCCTCGGCAAGGCCGAGGCCTTGATGAAGAGCACGGGGGTGGCGACGGCGAGCCTCTGGTCGCCGGAGTTCGAGTTCTACATCTTCGACGCCGTCACCTACATGAACGACATCAACACGGCGAGCTACCGCATCGACAGCGCCGAGGCGGACTGGAACAGCGGCATCGGCCCCGACAACAACCTGGGCCACAAGATCCCCCGGCAGGGCGGCTACCATGCGATCCCGCCGCTGGACCAGCTCTACAACCTGCGCGCCGAGATGGTGGCGCGCATCGAGGAGGCGGGGGTTCCCGTCCGCTACCACCACCACGAGGTGGGCGGCCCGGGCCAGAGCGAGATCGAGATCCTCGAGCAGCCCATCCGCCAGGCGGCGGACACCACGCTGCGCGTGAAGTACCTGATCAAGATGGTGGCGGCGCGGCACCACAAGACCGTCACCTTCATGCCCAAGCCGCTCTACAACGAGGCGGGCAGCGGCATGCACTTCCACCAGCGGCTTCTGGGGGGCAAGCGCAACCTGTTCTGGGACCCCAAGGGCTACGCCGGGCTGAGCGCGCTGGCGCTGCACTACATCGGCGGGCTGCTGGCCCACGCGCCGGCGCTGCTCGCCTTCACGAACCCCAGCACCAACAGCTACAAGCGCCTGGTGCCCGGCTTCGAGGCGCCGGTGCGGACGATCTTCGGCCTCGCGAACCGCAGCGCGTCGGTGCGCATCCCCAAGTACGCGGACACGGCGGCCACCAAGCGCATCGAGTTCCGCCCGCCCGACGCGACCTGCAACCCCTACCTCGCCATGGCGGCGCAGCTGCTCGCGGGCCTCGACGGCATCCGCCGCAAGCTCGATCCCACGGCCATGGGCTTCGGGCCCTACGACGTGAACGTCTTCTCCCTGCCCGCCGCCGAGCGCGAGAAGATCGGCAGCCTGCCCACCAGCCTGCGCGAGGCGATGGTGGCGCTGAGGGCCGACCACGAGTTCCTGCTGGCCGGGGACGTCTTCAGCCGCGAGCTCATCGACACCTGGATCGAGACCAAGATCGAGAACGAGTACAACGAGGTGCGCAACCGGCCGCATCCCTACGAGATTTCGCTATACTTCGACGCCTAGGCGCGCGGGCGCCGGGAAGCGAGCGGCATGTTCGTCAACGATCCCATCCACGGCTTTATCGAGCTGAACGAGCTGCAGAGCTCGCTGCTCGAGCTGCCCGAGCTGCAGCGTCTGCAGTGGATCAAGCAGCTCGGCCTGAGCTTCCTGAGCTACCCGGGCGGGGCGCACACGCGCGCCTGCCACGTGATCGGCGTCAGCCACGTGGCGGGCCTCATGGCCGACACGCTGGACCTGCTGCCCGAGCAGAAGTGGATGGTCCAGGCGGCGGGCATGCTGCACGACGTCGGCCACACGCCCTTCAGCCACGCCCTCGAGTCGCTCCTGCCCGAGGACCACATGGAGCTGACGCGGAACCTCATCACCGGACAGGCGCGCTACACCTTCCCGCGGGCGGGCTGGATCCCGGAGATGCTCCGCCGCTACGGCCTGGACCCGGAGGAGGTGGGGGACCTGGTGACGGGGGACCACCCCGATCCCATCCTCCAGCACGTGATCCACGGGCCGATCGACGCCGACCAGCTCGACTACCTGCTCCGCGACAGCTACTTCACCGGCATCGCGCACGGGAACATCGACCTCTACCGCATCCTGCACACGCTCAAGCCCGATCGGGGGATAGGCGGGCTGATCCTGCTGGAGAAGGGGATCGACGCCATCGAGGAGATGCTGGTCGCCCGCGACCACATGTACTCGGCCGTCTACGCCCACCGGACCGGGCGCATCGCCGAGACCATGCTGCTGCGCGCCATGGAGCTGGCCGTGAGCAGCATCGAGGGCTGGTACGAGATGACCGACGGCGAGCTGCTCGCCCGCCTGCGCGTCGCCGGCGGGGTGAGCGCCGAGCTCATCGACAAGATCCAGTACCGCGACCTCTACAAGACCGCCTTCAGCGTGGCCAGCCGCGGCGAGGCGCAGCTGCGCGCCGCGCTGACCGAGACCGTGGGCGCGCAGGGGCGGCAGGAGGTGGAGGCGCTGCTGACGGAGCGCTGCGGCTTCGGGCCGGGCGCGCTGCTGGTGGACATGCCGGTGGACGTCCTCGCCTTCAGCGAGCCGCGCCTCAAGCGCGTGGAGCTGTCGGTGCTGCGGAAGAACGGCGAGCGCGTGGACCTCTACGAGCTGTCCACCCTGGCGCGCGCGCTGGCGGAGAAGGAGTCCAGCCACACGGTCTTTGCCGTCTACACCGATCCCGAGAACCGCGATCGCGCGCGCGCCGTCACGGAGACCTGGCTGGGGCTGTAGCGGGAAGGAAGACGCGATGGGGCGAATCGCGATGCTGACGTTGACCCTGAGTCTGCTGGCAGGTGCGGCCACCGCGCAGGAGGACTGGGGAGTCTCCTTCTCGTGGGACGCGATCAAGCCAATGATCCTCCCGGGCGAGGATCTGCCGTTGCCCCCTCCTTGGGAGCACGCGCCGCTGAGTGTCGCGGCCTGGTTCCTGCAAGTCAGCGGCAGCTACTCGATCGTGGAGGGAAAGGAGCGGAAGTTCGCCCCTCGGATGCAACGAGGTTTGAGCATCCGCGACCGCGAGCGCACGCATGGCTGGTCAGTCCGCGGGCGGCTCGAGGTCAGAATCACTCGGCAGGATGGTGGCGAGACCGCGGTGTTCGACTTCCACACAGGCGATGATTCCACCCTGGCGAGCCGCCAGTACCCGCTGGATACTCCCCAAACCGGTATCGAAGCTGAGCTCCGGGAGTGGGCGATACGCTGCGTTGCCTGTGCTCTAGACAGCACGCACGCGCAGGTCGTCGCCGTCCGCTAGCACCCCCCTGAAACGAAACAGGGAGGGCACCAGTCCCTCCCCTCTTAACCGCTTCGATGGCCGACAAGCGGCCACGCGAAGTTACTTCTTCTTGGTGGTCGACTTGGTCGACTTCTTCGGGGTGCTCTTCTTGCCAGCCATTTGGCAATCTCTCCGCGTAGAGGGAAGAGGAACGCCGGGACTCCCCCGGTGCGTTCGAACGCGCGCACTATCGCTCCGTGGAACCCTAGACGCAAGATGGAATCGTCACCGGGCCTCAAAAAAGTGAGGCGGCGCACGGCCTAGCCGGAGGGCAGAGCCAGCTCCCGGTGGAGGACCCGGAGGGCCGCGTCCAGCGCGCCCTCGGGGACCCGCCAGCGCTGGACCCCCACCGGCCCCGCGGTCGACGTCAGCGCCTCGGCGCCGGGCAGCGCGAGCGCGACGGGCGCGGCAAGCGGACCGCCGTGGATCAGCGACACCGTGGACGCCGCCTCGCTGTGGGCCAGGGCCACGGGACGTGCGTCGCCCGCCAGCGGCCGGTGGTGGACGAGGGTGCCGGGCGTGTCGTCGAAGGTGCTCAGCACCCGCAGCGCGGTGGACGTGGGCTGGCTCGCCCGCACGGCCCGCGGGTGGAGGACCTTGCTGCCCTCCTCGGCCATGGCCAGCATCACCGGCGCGGCGAGCTCCGCGAGGAAGCGCGCCTCGGGGACGCGGCGCGGGTCGCAGGTGGCGACGCCGGGGACGTCGGTGAAGATCTCCACCTCGTCGGCGCCCAGCGCCGCGCCCAGGGCCACGGCGCTGGTGTCGCTGCCCCCGCGGCCGAGGGTGCGGATCTCGCCCGACGCGTCCGCGCCCTGGAAGCCGGCCACCACCGCCACGCGCCCCGCCGCGAGGCAGGCCTCGATGCGCGCCGGCCGCACGTCGAGGATCTCCGCCGCGCCGGCGTGGCCGTCGGTGAGCACGCCCGCCTGCTGGCCGGTGAAGGCCTCGGCGGGGAGTCCCTCACGGCTGAGGAGGTGGGCGAAGAGCGCGGCCGACAGCAGCTCGCCCGCGCTCATGGCCAGGTCCAGTTCGCGGGGGGCGACGGGCTCGCCGAGGGCCGTCAGCAGGCCGATCAGCGTGTCGGTGGCGTAGGGCTCGCCGGCGCGGCCCATGGCGCTCACCACCACGGCGACGCGGTGGCCGGCCGCCGCGCGGGCGCGCACCTTGGCGACGGCGGCGCGGCGGGCGGCGTCGTCCCGCACGCTGGTGCCGCCGAACTTGAGCAGCCGCGTCCCGGCCATGCCGCTCCTAGGGGATCCGCACCAGGTCGCGGGCGATCAGCTCGCCGGCGATCTGGACGGTGTTCAGCGCCGCCCCCTTGCGGAGGTTGTCCGAGACGCACCAGAAGTTCAGGCCGTTCTCCACGCTGAAGTCCCGGCGCAGGCGCCCCACGTAGACGGGGTCCTTGCCGCTGGCGCGCAGGGCGAGCGGGTAGACGTTGGCCGCGGGGTCGTCCTCCACGACCACCCCCGGCGCCCTTTCCAGGAGGCTGCGCAGCTCCGACAGCTCGTAGGGCTTTGCGAACTCCACGTTGAGGCTCTCGCTGTGCCCGTTGACCACCGGCATGCGGACGGTGGTGGCCGTCACCTTGATCGCCGGGTCGAGGATCTTCGCGGTCTCGTTGATCATCTTCATCTCCTCCTTCGTGTACCCGTTCTCGGTGAAGGAGTCGATGTGGGGCAGGGCGTTGAACGCGATCTGGTGCGGGTAGACGGCCACCGGCGCCGGCTCGCCCGCCGCGAAGGCGCGCACCTGGTTGTGCAGCTCCTCGACGGCCGCCTGCCCCGTGCCGCTCACCGCCTGGTAGGTGCTCACCACGACGCGGCGGATGCCGTAGGCCGCGTGCAGCGGCTTGAGCGCCACGAGCATCTGGATGGTGGAGCAGTTCGGGTTGGCTACGATGCCGCGGTGGGCGTCGAGCGCCCGGGGGTTCACCTCGGGGATGACCAGCGGGTGCTCCGGGTCCATGCGGAAGGCGGTGCTGTTGTCGATGCAGATGCAGCCACGCTTCACGGCCTCGGGCGCCAGCGCCTTGGCCGCCGCCTCGCCCGCGCTGAAGAGGGCGATGTCCACGCCGGCGAAGGCGTCCGGCTCCGCGGCGACCACGGTCAGCGGCTGGCCGCGCCAGGTGACCGTCTTGCCCGCGTTGGCGGGGATGTCCATCAGCACGAGCTTGCCGATGGGCAGCTCGCTGGTCTCCAGGATGTTCCGCATCTCGGTGCCCACGTTGCCCAGGGCTCCCACGACGCCAAAGGTGTACTGCTTCATGCGCGGCTCCGATCGATGGCGAGCAGGTCGCTCAGGATGGCGAATCCGGTCTCCACGCGGCCGGCGCCCGGGCCGACCATGGTGACCTTGCCCAGCAGGTCGGTGGTGAAGGAGACGGCGTTGGTGGGGCCCATCACCGCGGCCAGGGGATCGCTCAGCGGCAGGGCCACGGGCTGCACGCGGGCGTCGAGGCCGCCGCTCGCGCTGCGCTTCACGCTGCCGATCAGCTTCCAGCGCTTGCCGTCGGCCTTGGCCTTGGCCACGTCGGCGGCGGTGATCTTGGTGATGCCCTTGCGCTTCACGTCCGCCGGGGTGAGCGCGCCACCCATGAGCAGGTTGGCCAGGATGGCCACCTTGCCCGCGGCGTCGATGCCCTCCACGTCGCCCGTGGGATCGGCCTCGGCGTAGCCCAGCGACTGCGCCTTGGCCAGCGCGGCGGCGTAGTCGGCGCCCGCTTCCATCTCGCTGAGGATGTAGTTGGTGGTGCCGTTCAGGATGCCCTCCACCGCCTCGAAGCGGTTGCCGGCCAGGTCCTGCAGGCCCAGGTTGAGCACGGGCGTGCCGCTCATCACCGTGCCCTCGATGCGCAGCTGCGCCCCGTGGCGCGCCGCGAGACGGGAGAGCTTCGGGTAGGCGAGCGCCGCCGGGCCCTTGTTGCTCGTCACCACGTGCTTGCCGGCCTTCAGCGCCGCCTCGCAGTGCTTGATGGCCGGCTGGCCGGTGGCGAGGTCGGTCCAGGCCAGCTCCACCACGGTGTCGGCGTTGCTCTCCTTGATGGTGCGCAGCGCGTCCCAGCCCTTGACGACACCGGCGCCGCGGTAGGCCTCGAGGCTGCCCTTCTCGCGCAGGGCCGCGAGCAGGCGCTGCAGGTTCAGGCCGTCCGGGTGGTAGACCGAGCCCAGCTTGACGTCGCTCACCGCCACCACCGCGAAGCTGTAGCCCTGCTGCCGCTTCAGCTCGGCCTTCTTGCGCAGCAGGATCTCGGCCAGGCCCTGGCCCACGTTGCCGAAACCGATCATGGCGATTCTCTGCATCCACAACCTCCCGATGGGTGACGTCCCCGGCTAGGGGCTTTCCGGCAGGGGCAGCCGGGCCTCGCGCTTGAGGGTGGAGAGCACGAAGGCGCTCTTCACCTTGCTCACGCACTCGATGCGCGTGAGCGTGTGCAGGAGAAAGTCCTCGTAGTCCTCGATCTCGGGGACCACCACGCGGAGCAGGAAGTCGTCCTCGCCGGTGAGGTGATGGCACTCGAGCACCTGGGGGGTGCTCAGGATCGCCTCGCGGAACTCGTCGATGCACTCCTGCCGGTGGAAGCTCAGCGCCACGGCCACGTAGACCTCCGTGCGCAGGCCCAGCCGGCGGCCGTCCACCAGCGCCGTGTAGCCGCGGATGACGCCCTTCTCCTCCAGCTTGCGGATGCGTTCGAGCACGCTGGGCGGGCTCAGTCCCACGCGCTCCGCGATGCGGGCGTTGGGCAGCCTGCCCTCACCTTGCAGGATCTCCAGGATCCTGCGGTCGGTGGCGTCGATGCGGACCGTCTCCATGGGCGTCAGAATAGGAGAAGGTACTGCCGAATGCAAGATTCGCAGGTGAGCCGGCCGAATCGCCGAAGAATCCTAGCCGTGGAGGGGGGTGAGCCGAACGGCCTCAGAGATTGCGGACCCGCTGGACGTCCCCGCTCTTGCCGAAGACCAGCAGGTTGTCCCCCTCGCCCAGCACCGTGTCCCGGGCCGGCAACTCGAAGGCGCCGTCGCCGTCGCCGCCCTTGCGGCGCAGGAGCAGGACCTGGCAGCGGGTCTGACCGCGGAAGTCCAGCTCGCCCAGGCTGCGACCGCGCATGGACACCGGCGCCTCGATCTCCTCGAGGACGTAGCCGCCCAGGGTCTCGGTGACGCGCCGCCCGCCCATGGAGGCCTGGATGCGGCTGGACGCGCTCTCGGCGAGGTTGTCCTCGAGCACGGCGCGGTTGTAGGCCTTGATCACGTCGTGCCGCACGAGGAGCCCGATGGGGCGGCTGGGATCCTCGGGGTCCATCACCGGGATCTCCTCGATGTTCTGCTTGCCGAAGGTGCGCATGGCGAAGTCGAGGTCGTCGTCGCTGCGCAGGGTGGGCGGGCTGTCCAGGGCCATGTCCTGGGCGATGAGCACGGTGCCCAGCTGCTGGATCTGCGGCAGCGCGCGCTTCACCTCGTCCACGGTGAGGATGCCCGTGAGGCGGCCTTCGCCGTCGAGCACCAGGCTCTCGTGGTGGGAGCTGGCGGCGAGGTGGCCGAGGACGTCCATCAGCGGCGTGCACTGGTCGATGGCGTCGTAGCGGCGGTCCATCACGTCGCCGACCTTGAGCCGGCGCAGGACGTTGAAGTCCTTGCCCCGCAGCAGGTCGATGCCCTGCCGCGCCAGCTTGAAGGTGTAGATGGAGTGGCGCTGGAGCTTCTGGCTGAAGAGCGTCGCGATCACCACCGAGAGCATGAGCGGCAGGATCAGCGCGTAGTCGCGGGTCATCTCGAAGATCATGATGATGGCCGTGATCGGCGCGTGGATCGCCGCGCCCACCACCGCGCCCATGCCCACCAGCGCGTAGGCGCCCGGGGCGGCGGTCCAGGCCGGGAACCAGGCGTGGAAGATGCGGCCGAGGAAGCCGCCCATCATGACGCCCATGAAGAGGCTGGGCGCGAAGATGCCGCCCGAGTTGCCCGAGCCCAGGGTCGTGCTGGTGGCGAGGACCTTCACCAGCAGCAGCAGGCCCATGGTGCCCAGCAGCAGCTCCCCGTGCATGACCGCGGTGATCGATCCGTAGCCGTTGCCCAGCACCTCGGGCGCGACCATGCCCACCAGGCCGACGCCCAGCCCACCCAGCGTCACCCGCAGCGGGGGCCAGATGGGCAGGCCGTCGAAGAAGTCCTCGGCCCAGTGCAGCGCCTTCATGAAGCCCACGGCGACCAGGGCCGCCGCCAGGCCGAGCAGGGCGTAGAGGATGAGCTCGCGGCCGTCGTTGAGCGTCAGGTTCTCCGGCAGGTGGAAGGCCGGGTCGTTGCCGCCGGCGGTGATCTGGCTGACCAGCGTCGCCACCACGGCCGACGCCACCAGGGGCGCGAACTGGCCCACGCCGAAGTCGCCGAGGATGACCTCCGCGCTGAAGAACGCGCCAGCGATGGGGGCGTTGAAGGTGGCGGCGATGCCCGCCGTCGCGCCGCAGGCCACCACCGTGCGCATCCGCGGGGTGTTCAGCTTGAGCAGCCGCCCCACGGTCGAGCCCATCGCGCTGCCGATCTGCACGATGGGACCCTCTCGCCCGACGCTGCCGCCCGTCGCCAGGCACATGGCGCTCGCCACGGCCTTGCCCAGCACGGTGCTGCGCGGCAGCACGCCGCCCTTGAGCGCCACGGCCTTCATCACCTCGGGCACGCCGTGCCCCTTGGCCTCCGGCGCGAAGTAATAGATGACGAGACCGCCGATCAGGCCCGCCAGGGTCGGCGCGCCGAGCTTCAGCCAGACGGGCGCCGCCACGAAGCGCGTCGTGAAGTTGTCGGCGCCGCCCCAGGAGATGTGGCGGAAGAGGTCGATGAGCGCCTGAAAGCCCAGATTGCCGAGGCCGCCCAGCACGCCGATCAGAAGCGCCAGCACGATGGTGTACCGGTAGTCGTGGGAACGGAACTCCCCGAGCACTCTTTCGACGCGCGAACCCGACATGCTGGTGGTTTCCTTCCGGGGACGCGGGCGCAATGGCCCTCAGACGGCAAGGTGCGGCCAAGCTAGCAGCCGGTCTGGATTTGCGCAAGCACAGCCCCGGGGGCGGCCGCGGCGAGCCGAATATGCCTACTTGACAATATGGCGAGAGACGCATATAGTTGGCTCTGGGAACGTCTCCCGCATGCACGCAGGAGATGGTGAGAGAAAACCGGGGAGGGGTTCGCCCCTCCCCGGCACCCTTCGCGGTGACGTGCCATGGCCCCAACCCCACGCCCCGAGTCCGCGCTCCAGGAGCTGGCGGCGTACTTCCGTCTGCTCGCCGAGCCCGCGCGGCTGAAGATCCTCGACGTCCTCGCCGAGGGCGAACTCAGCGTGCTCGAGATCGTCGCGGCGACGGGGCTGGGGCAGTCTCACGTGTCCCGTCAACTCGGCCGCATGGCCGCCGAGGGCCTGCTCACCCGTCGCAAGGACGGCACCCGGGTCTTCTACGCGCTCGCCGATCCCCAGCTGCCGACGCTGCTCACCGCCGCCGAACGCGCTCTGAAGGCGCACCTGCGCGGCCGGCTGGGCGGGCTCGAGCCGTGAGGCGGCGCGCTTGCGGGTGCGTGGGGGAGTGGCGATAATGCGCCGCGGCCGCCGAGGGCGCCGCGAATGGCGCGCAACGGAAGGGAGCGCAACGTGAAGGTCGTCATACTCGCGGCGGGCATGGGCTCGCGCATGGGGGGCGGCGAACTGCCCAAGCCCCTCATCCCCCTGGTCAACGGCCGCAGCATCATGGAGCAGCAGCTCCGGGTGCTGGCGCCGCTGGTCAGCGTGCACGACGTCTACGCCGTGGTGGGCTACAAGAAGGACCTCATCATGGAGCGCCACCCGGAGCTGGGCTTCGTCTACAACCCGAACTTTTCCACCGAGAACACTGCCGGCAGCCTGCTGCGCGCGCTGCGCAAGCTGGACGACGACGTCCTCTGGCTCAACGGCGACGTCGTGCTCGCGCCCGGCATCGCCGAGGCGGTCTGCGGCGCGGGCTCGAGCGCGATGGCCGTGCAGCGCAAGGCCGTGGGCGACGAGGAAGTGAAGTTCACGAGCGACGCCGACGGCCGCATTCTCGCCCTGGGCAAGCGCCTTCCTGGTGGGGACGGCGAGGGCGAGGCCGTGGGCGTGAACTTCTGCCGCCGGCGCGACCTGCCGCTCTTCGTCGCCGGGCTGGAGCGCTGTGGCGACACGGACTACTTCGAGCGCGGCCTCGAGCTGGCCGTACAGGGTGGTCTCGAGCTGATGGCGGTGGACGTCGATCCGGCCGCCTGCATCGAAGTGGACTTCCCCGCCGACCTGGATCAGGCCAACGCCATGCTGGAGGACTGGGATCGCTGAGTCGCGCGAGATGACTCCCGGCGCCCCGCCGAGCCTGGCCCGACGCCTGCTGCGCGGCGCGGGCACCGTTTTCGCCGTCCAGGTGGCGGGCACGGCGCTCGGCTACCTCGGCCAGCTCGCCCTCGCCCGCTGGCTGGGCGTGTCTGGCTACGGGCGCTTCGCCTACGTCCACACCTGGTCGCTGCTGCTGGCGAACCTCGCGGGCCTGGGGCTCACGCCGGCGGCGCTGCGCTTCCTGCCCACCTACATCGAGCGGGGCGAGGGCCGTCGCTACGCCCGCTTCCTGGCGCAGGCGTGCGGCTGGGCGCTCGGCCTGTCCCTGCTGATCGCGCTGGCGATTCTCGCGCTGGCCCGGGCCGGCGCGCTGGGGCAGTACAGCGAGGCGTGGCTGGCCGGCGCGTGGCTGGTGCCCGTCTTCGCGATGATGAACCTGCACACCCAGGAAGGCCGCACCCAGGGACGGCTGGTGCTCGCCATGGCGCCGCCCAACCTGCTCAAGTACGCGCTGCTGATCCTGAGCGCGGGGGCGCTGCTCGCCGTGACGGGAGGGCCCTCGGCGCGTCAGCTGCTCGCCGTCTTCGCGGGTTCGATGGCCCTGCTCGTGCTCGGCCAGGGCCTCGCGCTGCGCCGCTCGCGGGCCGCGCTGCCGGACGGCGAGAGCGCCGCCGGCCTGCTGGGCGAGTGGATGCGCGTCGGCACGCCGCTCCTGTTGATTCTCGTCTTCATGAACCTGATGGCGCAGGCCGACGTGCTGCTCGTGGGCAGCATGCTGGGCGACGACGCCGTCGGCGTCTACAACGCGGCCAGCCGCACGGCGGCCACGGTGGGCTTCGCGCTCTTCGCGGTGAACGCCGCCGCCGCGCCCAGCCTCGCGGCGCTCCACGCCACCGGGCGACGGGAGGAGCTGGCGCGCCTGCTCGCCGCGACGAGTCGCTGGACCTTCTGGCCGGCGCTGGCCATCGCGCTGGGCTTTGCCCTCGCGGGGAAGGTGGTGCTGGGCTTCTTCGGCGCGGAGTTCACGCGCGCCTACCTGCCGCTCCTGATCCTGTGCGGCGGTCAGCTTGCCGCGGCGAGCGTGGGCCTCGCCGGCAGCCTGCTCAACCTGACCGGCCACGAGCGGCTCAGCGCCTCGCTACTGGCCGGCGCCGCGGCGCTGAACCTGCTGCTGAACGGGATGCTCATCCCGCGGTTCGGACTGCCGGGAGCCGCGGTGGCCACCACCGCGGCGCTCGTCGTCTGGAGTCTGGCGCTGCGCGTGGCGGCGCGGCGGCGCCTGGGGTTCGACCCCTTCGTGCTGGCGGGGAGGTCCTCGTGAGACGCGCCCTGCGCCGCGCGCTCAAGCTGCTCGCCCGTCCGCCGCTGCTCGGCCTGTGGCTGCTGTCGGGGTTCGGGCGCCGCGATCCGCGTCGCTGGGTCTTCGGCTCCTGGTACGGACGGCGTTTCGCCGACAACAGCAAGTGGCTCTTCCTCCATCTGGTGGCGGCGCGGCCCGCGGGCGTGGACGTCACCTGGATCAGCGCGGACCGCCGGCTCGTGGCGTCGCTGCGCGCGGCCGGCCTGCCCGCCGCGCACGGCTGGAGCCTGCGCGGGATTCGCGCGCAGCTGGCGGCGGGGGTCTGCGTCTTCGACGTCTACACCAACGACCTCAACTACTGGTTCACGCGGGGCGCGAAGCTCGTGAACCTCTGGCACGGCATTCCGCTCAAGCGAATCGAACGGGACATCGAGAACCCGGAGCACTTCATCCGGCGGGGCACGGGCGGCAGCGCGCTGCAGCGCCTGGCCTTTCGTCTCGGCTTCCCGTGGATGGCCAACCGCTTCGACCTCATGCCGGCCAGCTCGCCGCGCTGCGCCGCGCTGCTGGCGGGCGCCTTCGGCCTGCCGGCGGAGCGCGTGGCCGTCACCGGGTTCCCGCGCAACGACGCGATCCTCGCCGACGCGCCGCCCGGCCCCTGGGACGCGGAGGCCCACGCGGCGCTGAGCCGGCTCAAGGCCGACGGGCGGCGGCTCGTCGCCTACCTGCCGACCTTTCGGGACCGCGACGCACGCCGCGGCACGGCGGCGCCGCTGCCCATCGACTGGCCCGCGCTGGACGCGTTCTGCGCGGCGCGAAACCTCGCTGTCGTGGTGAAGCTGCACGGCAACGACGTCCTGCGCCTGCCCGACCTCGGCGCGCTCCCGCGCCTCGTCGCCCTGCCGGCCGCGGCGGACCTCTACCCGCTGCTCGGGCTCTTCGACGTGCTGGTCACCGACTACTCGTCGATCTACTTCGACTACCTGCTGCTCGACCGGCCCATCGTGTTCTTCAACTTCGACCAGGCCGACTACGAGGCCCACAGCCGCAGCTTCTACGGCGACTACGACGCGCTCACCCCGGGGGAGAAGGCGCCGGACTTCCCGCGCCTCCTGGCCGCGCTGGAACGCGCGCTCGCCGAGGACGCGCCGGACCCGCGGCGGCGCGAGGCCATCGCGCTCTGGCACAGCCATCGCGACGCCGACGCCGCCGGCCGCCTCGCCGCCGAGATCCTCCGCCGCTTCGCCCCGGAGGCGCGCGCGTGACGCCCCGCTTCTCGCTGATCGTCGCCACCGTGGGCCGCGTGGACGAGCCCGCGCGCTTCCTGGCCTCGCTCGCGGCGCAGGGCGAGCCCGACTGGGAAGTCCTGCTGGTGGATCAGAACCCGGACGAGCGTCTCGCGCCCCTCGTCGCCGACTGGAGCGCGCGGATGCCGATCGCGCACCTGCGCTGCGAGCGCGGGCTGTCGCGGGCGCGCAACGCGGGCCTGGCGGCGGCGCGAGGGGAGATCGTGGCCTTCCCCGACGACGACTGCTGGTACCCCGACGGGCTGCTGCCCCGCATCGCGCAGCGCCTGGCGGCGGCGCCGGAGCTGGCGGGGCTCTGCGTGCGCGGCGTCGACCCGACGGGCCGCCCGCTGCTCACGGGTTCGCCCGAAACCCCGGGGCCGCTGCGCCGTCTGCAGGTGTGGCGTCAGGGCATCTCCATCGGCCTCTTCCTCCGCAGGGACGCCGTGACGGCAGCGGGCGGCTTCGACGAGCGCCTGGGGGCCGGCGCGGGCACGCCCTGGGGCTCGGGCGAGGAGACGGACCTGCTTCTGCGCCTGCTGGAATCCGGCCGCGCGCTGGTCTACGATCCTGCGATGCACGTGGTCCATCCGGCGCCCTCAGCCCTCGCCGACGCCACCGGCCTCGCCCGCGCCCGCGCCTATGGCCGCGGGATGGGGGAGGTGCTGCGGCGGCACGCGCTGCCGCGGCGCCTGGTGGCGCAGCAGCTCCTGCGCGCGCTGGGCGGCGCGCTGCTGTCGGCGCTGCGTGGGCGGGGGGGGCGGGCCCGTCTCTACCTGGCGGCGCTGCGGGGCCGCTGGGAAGGCTACCGGGGGCTGCGCCCGTGACGAACATCCACCGCCGGCCCGGCCGGCGTCCCGAAAGGAAGTCCCCATGCGGCATCATCTGGCTGCGCTCTCGGTTCTCGTCGTCGCGCTCGGCGCGGTGCTGGGCATGAGCGGCTGTCGCGAACGCGGCACCGCGCTGGCCCGGCTCGAGGAGGGCCAGACGCTGAGCGGCTTCCGGCTGCTCAATCTCTACGACGCGGCCGGCGGCCACGTGGTGGGCGGGCGGCTCATCCACGAGCGCACCGGCTTCCTGGTGGACCTGCTGGACATCCAGTCCGTGCCCCAGGGCTTCATGTGGGTGAAGACCCTGCCCTACAGCGACCAGGGCGAGCCCCACGCCTGCGAGCACCTGCTGCTCGGCAAGGGCGCCAAGGGGCGCGCGGTGGCGGCGCTGGAGGAGATGACCCTCGGCAGCAGCAGCGCCTGGACCAGCCAGCTGAACACCGTCTACCACTTCAACACCCTGGCCGGCCCCGAGGGCTTCTACCGCACGCTGGAGGCGCGGCTGGACGCGCTGCTCAACCCCGACTACAGCGACGAGGAGATCCGCCGCGAGGTGGCCCACGTGGCGGTGAGCGAGGACGCCGGCACGGGCGAGCTGAGCCTCGAGGAGAAGGGCACGGTCTTCACCGAGATGGTGAGCTCCTTCGAGGGCCCGAGCTATCCGCTGTGGACGGGCGTCTCCGAGATGCTCTACGGCGCCGACCACGTGCAGGCCAACAACGCGGGCGGACGCCCGGCGGCGATGCGCCACATGACGCCCAAGGAGCTGCGCTGCTTCCACCAGGAGTTCTACCGTCCGAGCGGCATGGGCATCATCGCCAGCCTGCCGGACGCCATGAGTCCGCTCGAGTTCCTCGAGCGGCTGGACGGCATCCTGGGCCGCGTCTGGACCGGCGCGGACGCGAGCGACACGCCGGGCATCCACTCCCACGCGCTGCCCGCCCCGGCCCCGGCGGCCGCGCCCGGCGAGCTGCGTGTCGTTCCCTACGCCAGCGAAAACGCCGCCAGCCCCGCGCAGGCGCTCTTCGCCTGGCCGGCGGCCCTGGATCTGGACGTGGAGGAGATCGGCCTGCTCGAGCTCTTCCTCGACACCTTCGCCGGCGTCGCGGGCACACCGCTCTACGACGCCCTCGTGGCCTCGGAGACGCGCGAGCTGGAGACGGGCGCGACGAGCGTCTACGGCTACCACAGCGACGAACCCGGCAACCCGGTGATGATCGGCCTCGCCGGCCTCAACCCCGAGACCCTGGACCTGGACCAGCTCGCCGCGCTGCGCGAGCTCATCCTCGCCAAGCTGCGCACGGTGCACGACTGGGCGGACGGAGATCCGGCCCTGGCGGCCTTCGACCGCGAGGCGGCGAGCCGGCTCGAGGCGCGGCGCAAGGACGCGCGGCAGGCCCTGGACCGTCCGCCGATGTTCGGCTTCCGTCAGGGCAGCGCGGGCTACTGGCAGGACCTGCTGGGCCTGCTGGAGCGCGAGCCCGGCTTCCACAAGTCGCTGGTGCTCGAGAACCTCTACGACGCGCTGGCGCGCGACATCGACACGGAGCGGAACCTCTGGCGCGACGCCATCGACCGCTGGGGGCTGCTCGACGCGCTGCCCATCGGCCTCGGCGTGCGTCCCGACCCCGCGCTGCTGCTCGCCGCCGAGCAGGAGAAGACGGACCGTCTCGCGGCCTTCACCGCCGAGCTCGAGGCGCGCTACGGCCAGACGCTGCCCCAGGCGGCCCTGGCCGACTACAAGCGCGACTTCGACGCCGCCACCGCGGCGATCGAAGCCGACGCCGCCGGCGACGCGATTCCGGCCTTCGTCAAGAACCCGCCGCTCACCCTGGACGACAACCTGGACTACGAGGAACTCGCGCTGGCCGGCGGCGCGCCTCTCGTGGCCTCCACCTTCGAGAACATGAGCTCGGCCACCCTCGGGCTGGCCTTCCGGCTCGACGTGCTCCCGGAGTCGCGGCTGCACCTGCTGCCGATCCTGCCCGACCTGCTCACCCGCACGGGTCTCACGCTCGACGGCGAGCTCCTGGGCGCGCAGGCGATGCTCGAGCGCCGCCGCCGCGAGCTGACCTCGCTGGCGGCCTACTTCGACAGCAACATGCTCGCCGATCGCGTGGAGCTGGTGCTGCGCGTCACCGCCGGCAGCGCGGAGCTGCCGCGCGTGATGCCCTGGCTCGACGCGACGCTGCGTCACGCCTACCTCGCGCCGGAGAACCTGCCGCGGCTGCGCGATCTCGTCGACCAGGAGTTCAGCGGGCTGCGCACGCGGATGCAGGGCAGCGAGGAGTCCTGGGTGCAGGACCCCGCGTCGGCCTATCGCTTCCAGGACAGTCCGCTCTACCTGAGCACGGGCAGCTTCCTCACGCAGATCGAGCAGATCTATCGCCTCAAGTGGCTGCTCGCCGACCCCGGCGACGCCGCCGACCGCGCGGCGCTGGACGACTTCGTCGACGCCCTGGTGGCCGCGGCGAACGAGAGCCGCGACGCGCTGGCCGCGCGCTGCTCGTCGCCGCCCGTGCTGGCGAACGGTGCCAGCG
Organism: Candidatus Latescibacterota bacterium; assembly: GCA_020633725.1. Taxonomy (NCBI): domain Bacteria; kingdom Pseudomonadati; phylum Candidatus Latescibacterota; species Candidatus Latescibacterota bacterium. The sequence continues at coordinate 71,919 of JACKDC010000003.1, read as the reverse complement.
ACGCGGCCACGGCCCTGGCCACGGAGCTGCTCGCGGCCCTCGGCGGCCTGCTGCCCGACCTGCCGGACGACAGCCTGCCCGGTGACTGGGCACAGCTCTGCGAGACGGCGCGCGCTGGCCTCTTCACGCCGCCCGCCGAGACCCTGGACGCCCTGAACGAGACGCTCGCGGCCCTGCTGCACCAGGACAACCTGCGCGTCTTCCTGATCTCCAGCAGCGCCTCGCGCGAGGTCCTGCTGCCCGCGCTGAACGCGTGGACCGAGACGCTGGCCGCGGCGCCGTCCATCCGGCAGCGCCCCTCGCGCGAGCGCCGCGTGGAGGCGCGCCTGGCCGCGCGGCGTGGCCTGGCGGCACCGCCCGTCTACGTCGGCCTGCTCAATGCGAACACGCGCAACGGCACGCTGCTCTTCACCTCGCGGGGCGCCGAGCCCTGGGACGCCTCGCGGGACAACGTGCTCGATGCGCTGGCGGGGAACGTCTACGCGGGCGGAGGCGGCCACGGCCTCTTCATGCGCACCTGGGCGGCGGGACTGGCCTACAGCAACGGCTATCGCTATCGCGAGCGCAGCGGCATGGCGAGCTACTACGCCGAGCGCTGCCCCGACGTGGCCGAGACGATGCGCTTCATCACCGGCGTGATCGAGAGCGGCACCGTGGATCCCGCCCTGCTGCGCTACGCGCTGGCGGTGGCGTTCAACTCGAGCCGCGCCGCCGGTCCCTACGAGCAGCGCGGCGAAGCGATGGCCGAGGATCTGGCCGACGGCCTCGGCCCCGACCGCGTGCGAGCCTTCCGCGAGGCGCAGCTGGCGGTGGCGGGCGAGCCCGGGCTGGCGGATACGCTGTTGGCGCGCTTCCCGTCGATCTACGGCCGCGTGATGGTGGGGCTGGGCGAGCCGCTGGCCAAGAGCCCCGACGGCGTGTTCTTCCTGATCGGGCCGGAGGCGCAGTTCACGTCGCTGGAGGCGCTGATCGCACAGACGGAGGCGCCCACCGTGGTGGAGCGCCTCGCGCCGCGCGACTTCTGGCTCGTCAGTAGCCCGCCGGCAGGCGGTAGCTGATCACCGAGAGGGGGGCGGGGTCGAGTTCCTCGTCCTCGTCCTCCTCGTCGCCGCCACCCATCGTGATCACCATGTTCATGGCGCCGGAGCTCGCCTGGAAGGTGCCGGAGGTCATCTGGGCCTCCTTGATCACGAAGAGGCGATCGCCGGCGACGACCACGTCGTCGCGCTCGGGATCGTAGTCGGCCTTCAGGGTGACGCGCTCGACGAAGCGGCCCTGGGGGTCGTAGCGGTCGAAGGGACCCACCGCGCCGGCCTCGCGCCGCCGCGAGTTCCGGCTGCTGTCGACCCAGACGCTGCCGTCCGGGCGCACGACGATCCCGCGCACATCGCGGAGGTAGGGGTTGATCTCCGGCCGCGGGAAGCCCTCGGGCAGCCCCGCCTGCCGCTCCTCGATCTCCGCGATCTCGTCCTTCGTGCGCTTCAGGTGCTCGTAGTCCGTGAGCACGCGGCGGATGAGCTTGCCGTCCGGCGCGTAGACCCGGAGCAGATACTGGTCGTACATGGGCGCCGTGTAGACGCGGCCGGCGCCATCAACGTCCCACTGTCCGGTGAAGTCCTCGCCCTCGCCGGTGCCGAAGCTGAAGCGCATCCCGCCGCCCTCGAAGAACTCGGACAGCTCGTTGTAGGTGGCCTTCAGCGCGCCGTCCGGCGCCACGGCGATGAGGCTGCGTCGGGTTTCCGAGCGGCCGTCGCCCTGAATGGGCGTCATGAGCGCCAGCACGCAGTGGTCGCCGGCACCCCTGGCGCCGTTGACCATCTGCAGGCCCGCGCCGGCGGGGCCGGGGATCGTGAGGTCGGCGAAGCCGTCGCCCTCGCGGCCGAGCACGGCGATGCGCGAGGGCATCATCTGGGCCACGCCGATCCGGCCCTCGGGCAGGAAGAACTCGTGCATGCCGTTTCTGAACTCGCCCGGGCCCTCGCCATTGCGCCCGAGGCTGCGCAGGTACTCGCCGGTGGGCGAGAAGACGCGGATCTCGTTCAGCTGCATGTCGAGGAGGTAGCTGTTGCCGTCCTCGTCCACGAGGATGTTGGTGATCATGCCGAAGAGCTCGGACTCGGGGGCGTCCTCGTCGGCGCCCAGGTGCCAGAGCTCGGTGGGGGCGAGGGCCTTCTCGCCGCCCGACGGCTCGGCGGGGTTGTGGACCACCTCGACGCCGTCCTCCTGCGTCACGCTGCCTCGCCAGGGCGAGGCGGCGGCGGGGAAGGCGAGGGCGAGGGTCGCGAGCGTCGTCAGGGTCAGCGCAGGCAGGCGTTCGCGCAGGGGCATCGGGAGTCTCCTTGGCAGGGTGTGGGCGGGGAAGCCACCGGGTTCGACACCGGCGGGATCGAATACGTTCGCAGCAAAAAGGGGTTCCAGCGCGCGCCGGAACCCCTGCGGTCGATCTCGATCCGGTGGAGCGATCAGCCGCCCACCTGCTGCTCGGCGGCCTTCTTGAGCTTGTCGTTGGCCATGATCGCCACCTCCACGCGCCGGTTCGCGGCCTTGCCCTCGGCCGTGTCGTTGCTGGCGATGGGCTGGATCTCGCCGTAGCCCACCGGGCTCATGCGCCCGGACGCCACCTGGTGCTCGGCCAGGAAGGCCGCCACGGAGCCGGCGCGGCGCTCGCTCAGCGCCTGGTTGTACTCCTCGGTGCCGTCGGAGTCGGTGTGCCCCTCGATGAGGATGTTCGTCTCATCGTACTTCTGCAGGATCGCGCTGAGCTTGGTCAGGTTCTCCTGCGCGGGGGCGCTGAGGTCGGCCTTGTTCACGGCGAAGAGGATGCCCGAGTCGAAGGTCACCTTGATGCCCTCGCCGATCCGCTCGATCTTCGCGCCCTCGAGGTCGCGCTCCATCTCGGCGGCCTGCTTGTCCATGTAGTTGCCGATGTAGGCGCCGGCCGCGCCGCCGACCGCAGCGCCGATGATGGCGCCCGCGGCCGTGTTGCCCAGCTGCTTGCCGATGACTCCGCCGATCACGGCGCCCGCGGTGCCGCCCATGGCGGCGCCCTTCTCCTGCCGCGACATGGAGGCGCAGCCCAGCGGGCCCACGATGAGCGCGGCGAGCAGCACGATGTGAACGGCTCCGACGAATCTGCGATTCATGATCACCTCACGGGTCTCGCGCGGGAGCGCCCGCGCTGGCTGAGGCCCTTCTGCGCCGCCCCTAGCTGCGCAGGTAGGAGGCCCCGTTGACGTCCACGATGCCACCGGTGGCATAGGCCGGCGCGTCGGTGCCGAGCCACAGCACGGCGGCGGCGATCTCGGCCGGGCTCGCGGCCCGGTCCAGCGGGCTCTGCCCGCGGATGGCGGCGCCCTCGGGCCCCGCCAGGAAGTCCGCGGCCATGTCCGTCTCCACCCAGCCCGGGGCCACGGTGAAGACCAGCACGCCGGCCGGCGCCAGCGCCCTGGCCAGCGACTGGCCGCAGGCGTTGAGGCCGGCCTTGCTCGCGCCGTAGGCCGGCGCGGTCGGCTCGCCGCGGAAGGCGCCGCGGCTGCTCACGTTGACGATCCGCCCGCCCCCTGCCGCGGCCATCCGCCGGGCGGCGAGCTGGCTGAGCAGCGCCGGCGCGATCAGGTTCACCGCCAGGGTCCGCTCCCAGGCGCGCCGCCAGTCGGCGGGGCGCGTTGCGAGGGGCGGGTGCTCCTCGTAGATGCCGGCGTTGTTGACGAGCACGTCCAGGCCGCCCAGCGCGTCGGCCGCCATCTCCTCCAGGGCGAGGACCGCGCTCGCGTCGGCGAGGTCCGCCTGCACCACGGGGTGCGGCCCGCCGGGCAGGCGCTCCGCCAGCTCGCGGGCGGCGTCGCCGGCGCGCTGGTAGTGGATGGCCACGCGATGTCCCGCCGCGGCAAAGGCCTCGGCCGAGGCCCGGCCGATGCCGCGGGAGGCTCCCGTGATCAGGACTCGCTTGCATTCGGCTGCGGCCACGGTCCGCTCCTCCGTCCGGTCGAGGGTCTACATGAATAACGCCTCGGGCGAGCGGGCGCAAACGAGAAAAGCCCCGGCCGCGTGGGGCGGCCGGGGCGGCACTTCGCCGGGATTGGCAGGATGAATGCGCTAGGGGTTGGCGGAGGCCACGTCGGCCACCTGCGCGTGATCCATCATGTGGCGGCCGATCCACTGGGCCATGACGTCCGCGGGCATGGGCGCCAGCGTCAGCGTGATCGTCTTGTTCGCGCCGTCACGGAGCACCGTGTAGACAACTTCCTGTCCGGGCGCGAAGTCCTTGCGGGCCTTCTTCAGCTTGTCGTCGTTGCCCTTCTTGAACTCGATCCCGTACATCGCGGTGATCAGGTCGCCGGGCTCGAGGCCGGCGGCCGCCGCGGGGCTCTCGGGGACGACGCGCTTCACGTCCAGGCCGCCCTCCTCGCGGGGCTCGTACTCGATGCCCACCCAGCCGGTGGTCTTGAGCATCTCGGTCATCTTGTTGAGGCAGGCCTGCGTGTCCATCGTGCACTTCTCGTACTCCCCGGCCCAGGCGGGGGCGTACCAGACGGCGGCGGTGAAGAGCGTCAGGACCAGCAACACGGTAAAGGCGAGTCGCTGCATCGGAGTCTCCTCTCGTAGCGGTGTGGGGAGCCGTCGTCGGTGTGGGGTTCCTCGCGGCCCGCTGCTGGGAGAAGTGTACGTCGGGGTCGAGTAAAAGGGGTGAGGAGGGGGGTAAAATGCTGTCAAAGCTGTATCCGGTCTGTAAAATCGCCGCCGATCGTCCTCGCCCTCGGACCCCCGCGTCCGCTAGCTTTTCCCCATCGAAGGGGATGGCCGATGGACACCTTGCGCAAGATCGCCCGCAGCTCCGCCTTCTGGCTGGGTCTGGTGGCCGTGCTGGCGCCGCTGATCCTGTTGCTGGGTCTTCAGTACCGCTGGCTGCGGCGTCTGGGCGAGGCGGGCGACGTCCTCCGCCAGGCCACCCTCACCAACTTCGTCGAGGCCGTCAGCACCGAGTACGAGTACTACTATCGCAGCCGGGCCGAGCGCCTGCTCAACGTGCCGGCCGAGCTCTTCACCGAGGGCCGGCTGCAGAAGATGGCCGGCAGCTGGGGAAGCCAGGAGCTCGAAGGCACGCGCACGCTCTTCGTCGTGGACTTCACGCGGGCGGAGTTCGGCAACTTCCTGGTCTACCACCCCGACGAGCAGCGCTTGGTCACGCCGCCCTCCTCGGACGAGAGCCTCGCCATCATCCTCGCCTGCGCGCCGTGGCAGGTGCGCGGCGCCCAGCGCACCGTGCAGGGCTCTGGCCCCTTGCGCGTCGACGAAGGCGACCCGGCCAACCGCATCGTCCTCAACCCCGTCGCCAACGAGCGCGGCGACCTGGTGGGGATCGCCGGCTTCATCGTCGACGAGGACTTCCTGCGCCAGCGCCTGCTGCCGAAGATCGTCCGCAAGGCCTTCTTCGCCTACTTCCCCCAGTCGAACGGCGAGTCGAGCGACATCGGCGTGCTGGTGACGGACCGCGCCGGCACCCCCGTGCTGGGGAGCATCGGCGTGGTGGAGGCTTCGACGGTGCACCGTGCCCTGCCCTTCCTCTACACCGACTGGACGCTCTACCTCGCTCAGTCGGTGCGCGCCGAGGAGGCCTGGGCGCGGACGAACTTCGCGCTGAACCTGGCGCTCTCGCTCGCGCTCGCCCTCGTGCTCATGGGCGGGCTGCTCTTCGCGCTGCGCGCCGCGCGGCGGGCCGTGCGGCTCAGCGCGATGAAGAGCGACTTCGTCTCCAACGTCAGCCACGAGCTGCGGACGCCGCTGGCGTCGATCCGCGTCTACGCCGAGCTGCTGCGCAGCGGGCGCGTCCAGGGCGGGGAGCAGGTGCGGCACTACGGCGAGACGATCGAATCCGAGTCGCGCCGGCTGTCCCTGCTGATCGAGAACATCCTCGACTTCTCGCGCATCGAGAGCGGCCGCAAGAGCTACCGGCTCGCGCCGACCCAGCTCGAGTCGGTGGTGGAGGCCGCGGTGGAGACCTTCCGCCGCCGTCCCGCCGCCCGCGACTTCGATGTTAACTACGCGGGCCCCGACGCCGCGCTCGAGCCGCTGCTCGCCGACGCCGAAGCCCTGAGCCGGGCGCTGGGCAACCTGCTCGACAACGCGCTCAAGTACTCGGGGGCCAGCCGCGAGATCGACGTGACGCTGCGCCGCACGGCCGACGAGGTCTGCATCGCCGTGCGGGATCGCGGCATCGGCATTCCGCGCGAGGAGCTGGCGCGCATCTTCGACCGCTTCCACCGCGTGAGCAAGGGACTGGTGCACGACGTCAAGGGCAGCGGCCTGGGCCTGGCGATCGTGCGGCACATCGCCGAGGCCCACGGCGGCCGGGTGGGCGTGGAGAGCGAGCCCGGCGCCGGCAGCGTCTTCACGCTCTGTCTCCCGCTGGCAGGCGCGGGGAAGGAAACGGGCGCCGCCGGGCCCCGTAAGGAGGAGCATGCCTAGAATCCTGATCGTTGAGGACGAGCCCGCCATGGCCACCGCGCTGATGGACGGCTTCAGCTTCGAGGGCTACAAGATCCAGCTCGCGGAGGACGGCGAGGCCGCCCTGGTGGCGGTGGAGGAAGCGCCGCCGGATCTCATGATCCTCGACCTCATGCTGCCGCGAAAGAGCGGCCTCGACGTCTGCAAGGAGCTGCGGGCGGCCGGGAGCGCGCTGCCGATCATCATGCTGACCGCGCGCAGCCAGGAGCTGGACAAGGTGCTCGGGCTCAAGCTGGGGGCGGACGACTACGTCACCAAGCCCTTCAGCTTCGCCGAGCTGCTGGCCCGGGTGGAGGCGGTGCTGCGCCGCGCGTCGAGCGGCGAGCCCGCGGAGAGCGCGCTGGGGCGCCGGCGCTTCGGCGACGTGGAGGTGGACTTCGAGGCGGGCACGCTGCGCCGGGCGGGCGAGTCCCAGGAGCTGAGCCGGCGCGAGCTGCGCCTGCTGGAGTACTTCCTTCGCCACAGCGGGCAGGTGCTGAGCCGGCAGCAGATCCTCGACGCGGTCTGGGACTACGACACCGCGCCCATCACGCGCACGGTGGACATGCACGTCTCGAAGCTGCGCGCCAAGCTCGAGGAGGATCCGGCCGATCCGCGCTGGATCGTCACCGTGCATCGCGTGGGTTACAAGTTCACGGGGTAGGCTTCCGATACCGGAGTCGCGGATTCGGAATGCGTGCTACCGCCCTTGCTCTTGGCCCGCGCTTGCCGGCTCGCTAGACTCCACGGACGCCCGCGCCGCGGGCCTTCTCCCGACCCCTCACCGTGGAGGCTCCGATGAGCGCAAGCGCAGCCGGCCGACGCCGCCCCTGGCACCTGTGGGTGGTGGGCATCGTCTCGCTGTTCTGGAATGCCATGGGCTCGGTCGACTACCTGATGACCGAGACCAGCAACGAGGCCTACATGGCCAAGTTCACTCCGGAGCAGCTGGAGTACTACAACGGCTTCCCCGCCTGGGCCGTGTCGACCTGGGCCATCGCGGTCTGGGGCGGCCTGCTGGGCTCGGTGCTGCTGCTGCTCGCGCGGCGGCTGGCCACGCCGGTGTTTCTGGTCTCGCTGATCGCGATGATCATCACCACGATCTACAGCTACGGGTTCACGAATGGGCTCGAAGCAATGGGCGGCGTCGGGCCGGCCATGTTCAGCCTGGTGATCTTCGTGATCTGCGTGCTGCTCTGGCTCTATGCGCGGGCGATGGGCCGCCGCGGCGTGCTGGCCTGAGCGGCATGATCGGCCGGAGCCTGTCGCACTACCGCATCCTCGAAGCCCTGGGCGCGGGAGGCATGGGCGAGGTCTATCGCGCCGAGGACACGCGGCTCCGGCGGCAGGTGGCGATCAAGCTCCTGCCCGAGGGGCTGGCCGCGGACGCCGCCGCCCTCGCGCGCTTCGAGCAGGAGGCGCGGGCGGTGGCGGCGCTGTCGCACCCGAACATCCTCGCGATCTTCGAGCTGGGGCGGGACGCGGACCTGACCTTCGTCGTCACCGAGCTGCTAGAGGGCGAAACGCTGCGCGCGCTGCTCGCGCGCGAGGGCGCCCTGCCGCCGGCGCGGGCGTCGGCGATCGCGCGGGACGTGGCCGCCGGCCTCGCCGCCAGCCACGCGCGAGGGATCGTGCACCGGGATCTGAAGCCGGAGAACGTCTTCGTGACGGCGGCCGGCGCGAAGATCCTCGACTTCGGCCTGGCCAAGGTGCAGCTCGCGCCCACGGACGACGACAGCACCCAGAGCGCGCACACGCGGCCCGGCGCGCTCGTCGGCACGCCCGCCTACATGGCCCCGGAGCAGCTGCGGGGGGAGGCGGTGGGAGCGGCGGCGGACCTCTTCGCCTTCGGCGTCATGCTCCAGGAGATGCTCACCGGCGCGCACCCCTTTCGCGGGGCGTCCCTCCCCGAGACCACGAGCGCCATCCTGCGCGACGCCCCGCCCGCCCCGGCGCCGTCGCTGCCGGCAGGGCTTCGGCGCATTCTCGCCAGCTGCCTCGACAAGTCCGCCGCTCGGCGCGCGCTGGATGCGGCGGCCATCCTCGACCTGCTGGCGCAGGCGCCCACGGCCGAGGCCGAGGCCCTGGACTCGCTGGCCGTGCTCCCCTTCGTCAACGAGAGCGACGACGAGGACGCCGAGTACCTGAGCGAGGGCATCGCCGACACGCTGATCGACAACCTCTGCCGCCTGCCGGGCCTGCGCGTCATGGCCAGCAGCACGGTGCTGCGCGCGTCGCGTGCCGGGGGCGATCTGCGCGAGCTGGGCCAGTCCCTCGGCGTGCGGGCCGTGCTGGCGGGACGGCTGCGCCGCCATCGCGACCGGCTCATCGTGCGCACCGAGCTGGTGGACGCCCGCGACGGCACGCGCCTCTGGGGCGCCCACTACCAGCGCCCGGCGGCGGACCTGCTCGCGATCGAGCACGAGATCGCCCGCGAGATCGGCGAGAACCTGCGGCTCGAGCTGAGCCGCGAGCAGCGCGCGCGCCTCGCCCGCGGCCACACCGAGAACGCGGAGGCGCACGAGGCCTACCTGCAGGGGCGTTTCGTCTGGAACCGCTGGAAGACGGCCGATGGCATGAAGACGGCGATCGGCTTCTTCGAGAAGGCCCTCGCCCTCGACCCGCTCTACGCGCGCGCCTTCGCCGGCCTGGCCGACAGCTACAGCGTCCTCGGCAACGTGAAGGCGCTGCCGCCCGAGCAGGCCTATCCGCGCGCGAAGTCGGCGGCCGAGCAGGGGCTGGCGGTGGATCCCGAGCTGGCCGAGCTGCACACCTCGCTGGGCTTCATCCATCGCCACTGGGACTGGGACTGGGACGCCGCGGCGGCGTCCTACGAGCGGGCGATCGCCGCCAATCCGGACTACGCCACGGCCCACCGCTGGTACGCCCTGCTGCTGACGGGGCTCGCCCGCCACGACGCGGCGCTGCCCCTGATCCACCGCGCGCGCGAGCTGGAGCCAAGCTCGGTGATCCTGCGCACGTCGGTGGGGGACGTCTACTTCTACGCGCGGCGCTACGAGGAGGCCATGGAGCACTATCGCGCGGCCATCGCCATGGATGCCGAGAGCCTGGCCGGGCACACCGACCTCGCCCGCGCGCTCGAGCTCTCCGGCCGCTACGAGGAGGCGATCGCCGAGTACACGCGCGGGCGCGTGATCGCGGCGGGCGCGGCGCCGGATCCGTCGTCGGGGCTGGCGCACGTCTACGCGCGCATGGGCCGCCGCGACGACGCCCTCGCGATCCTGGAGCAGCTCCTCGCCATGCGGGCCGAGCGCTACATCTCGCCCTACGGGATCGGGTCGATCTACGCGAGCCTGGGCGAGGTGGAGACCGCGCTGGACTGGCTGGAGCGCGCCTTCGACGAGCACGACCAGACCCTCGTGCTGCTCAAGGTGCACCCGCGCCTGGATCCGCTGCACGGGCATCCGCGCTACGCGGCGCTGCTGGCGCGCATGCGACTGGACCGGTGCTAGAACTTCGCGAGAGTCAGGTTGTCGATGGCGAAGGCCCCGTTCGTGCCCTCGTCGCTCACGGGCGAGAGAAAGACGAAGATCGAGCGGATGCCGGTGAGATGGACGTCGTACTGATTGGCCAGAATCTCCAGCGACAGCTCGACATGTCCCGACCGGCCGAGGGAGTTCTGGTAGGGCGCGCCGGCGTCCCAGGTGTCGGGCAGGCGGACGATGAGGCCCTGGGCCTCGCCGCCGCCGAGACTCGGGCTGAGCGCAAGCTCCAGCGAGTCGGTCACGGTGGCCCCGCCCAGCGCCCAGGCGAAGTCGAAGGCGATGCTGTCCACCTGCGTCGGGAGATCGACGCGGAAGGTCTCGACGATGGGGAAGTTGATCGGCCGCGGGTTGCCCCAGAGGCAGTCGTCCACGATGCCGTTGCCCACGGAGGCGTCGTCGGGCAGGAGCGTGGAGTCGTTGAAGTAGACGGGGTTGCCGATGTCGTTGAGGAAGACCACGCTCTCGTCGGTGCTGTAGCTCGTGTTGCTGGGCGTGTCGTCGATGAGGCCGGGGGGCGAAGGCGGCCAGGTGATGCCGTCGCCATCCGGCTTGGGACCCGACGTGAAGGTGTAGGTCACGACGAAGGGCTCGTCCTGCGCGCCGGGCCCGGAGGGGCCATCATCGTTGCAGGCGCAGACGGCCGCGAGCGCGGCGAGCGACAGGGCGATGACGAGCAGACGGGTGCGTGGCATGGTGCGGCGCATCGGCGTGGCCTCCTGGCTGTCGGGAATGGGCATCCTGGGGGATCCGGAACGGCGCGTCAAGGATATCACAGGTTCTGAGAAATAGCGCCCACGGGGCGGGAGGGGATGGATGGACGCACACCGAGAACGTCACTACGCCGAGCGAATCGGCTGGCTCCGCGCCGCCGTGCTGGGCGCCAACGACGGCATCGTCTCCACGGCGAGCCTGGTGGTGGGGGTGGCCGCGGCCAGCGCGGGGCACCGGGAGGTGTTGGTGGCGGGGCTGGCGGGTCTGGTGGCCGGGGCGATGTCCATGGCGGCGGGGGAGTACGTTTCCGTCAGCTCGCAGTCCGACACCGAGAAAGCCGATCTGGCCCGGGAGCGGCTCGAGCTCGAGACCGATCCCGAGTTCGAGCTGAAGGAGCTGGCGGCGATCTACGAGGAGCGCGGCCTCACGCCGGAGCTGTCCCGCGAGGTGGCCGAGCAGCTCACGCGGCACGACGCCCTCGGCGCCCACGCACGCGACGAGCTGGGACTGACCGAGGTCCACAGCGCGCGTCCCCTGCAGGCCGCGCTGGCCTCGGCGGCAACCTTCGCCGTGGGCGCCGCGCTGCCCCTGGCGATCGCAGGCTTCGCGACGGGCCGGGCGCTGATCCCGAGCGTGGCCGCGGCCTCACTGCTGAGCCTGGCGCTTCTCGGCGGCATGGCGGCGCGCGCGGGCGGTGCGGGCGTGGCGAAGGGATCGCTGCGGGTCACGCTCTGGGGCAGCCTGGCGATGGCGGCGACGGCCGCGCTGGGCACGGCCTTCGGCGGACTCGGGTAAGGAGGAGCGTCGGCTAGATCGCCGACGTTTCCCCCACCAGCAGCTCAGCGACATCCTTCGTCGCCGTCTCCGCCCCGTGGGCCTTCACGCCGTCGGACATCATCGTCATGCAGAAGGGGCAGGCGCTGGCGATCGTGCCCGCGCCCGTGCCGACGGCCTCCGCCGCGCGGTTCTCGTTGATGCGCGTGCCGAGCGTCTCCTCCATCCACATGCGGCCGCCGCCGGCGCCGCAGCAGAAGCCCTTCTCGCGGCTGCGCTCCATCTCGATCACCTTCGCGCCAGCGGCTTCGAGGAGTTCGCGGGGGGCGTCGTAGTTGCCGTTGTGACGTCCCAGGTAGCAGGAGTCGTGATAGGTGACGGTCTGGCCGGCCAGCGTCTTCGCCGGCTTCAGCTTGCCCGCGCGGATCAGCTCGGCGAGGAACTCCGTGTGGTGATGCACCTCGAAGTCGCCGCCGAACTCGGGATACTCGTGGGCGAGCGTGTTGAAGCAGTGGGGGCAGGCGGTGAGGATCTTCTTCACGCCGAGCCCGTTGAACTGCTCCACGTTCGCGCGCACCTGCATGTCGCCCAGGTACTCGTTGCCGATGCGCCGCGCCGGGTCGCCGCAGCACTTCTCACTATGGCCCAATATGGCGAAGTCCACGCCGGCCTGCTTCAGCAGCTCGGCGAACGCCACGCTGATCTTCTTGTTGCGGTCGTCGAAGCTGCCCATGCAGCCCACGTAGAAGAGGTACTCGGCGTCGGGTTTTTCGGCGTAGGTCGGGATTCCCAGGCCGTCGGCCCAGGCGCCGCGCTCGGTGTGGGAGATCTGCCAGGGATTGCTGTTCGTCTCCAGGTTCTTCATGGCGAGCTGGACTTCGGGGCTCATGGCGCCCTGCATCATCACGAGGCCGCGGCGGTAGTCCACGATCTCCTGGATGTGCTCGATGAACACCGGGCAGGCCTGCTCGCAGGCGCCGCAGGTGGTGCAGGACCAGATGGCGTCGATGCCGAAGACGTCGCCCACGAGACTCGCCTTGGCCTTGGCCGGCGCGTCCTCGGGCAGCGCGCCGTCCGCCGTGCCGATCAGCGCGCCTCCCTTGGCCATGATGTGTTCCTTGACGTGGTGCACCATCATGTAGGGGCTCAGCGGCTTACCGGTGGCGTAGGCCGGGCACTCGTTCTGGCAGCGGCCGCACTCGGTGCAGGCGTAGTGGTCGAGCATCTGCTTCCACGTGAGGTCGGCCATCTCGTCCTTGCCGAACTTCGTGGCGGACTGATCCGTGAAGTCGATGGTGCTGAGCCTGGCGCGCGGCGCGTCCGGCGGCCGGCGCAGGATCATGTTCGGCGCGGCCATCAGGATGTGCAGGTGCTTGCTGTAGGGGATGTAGGCCAGGAAGCCCAGGATCAGCAGCGTGTGGATCCACCAGCTCGCCGCGATGATGACCTCCAGCCCATGCTGCCCCCGCGCGCGCAGCAGCTGGTCGAAGCCCTGGCTCACCGGCGCCCACTGCATGCCGCTGGTCCAGTTGGGCGGGCCGGGGATCGTCCCCGCCACCTGGCGCAGGTAGTGCAGCCGTCCTTCGGCGCCGCGGCCGATCCACATGAGCAGAACCAGGGCGACGATCCAGCTCAGGATGAGCGTGGCGTCCTTCTTGGTGCCGGGGTCGTCGCTCTCCAGGCGCTTCGGCTTCAGTACCCAGCGGCGGAAGAGCCCCACGGCGATGGCCACCAGCACCGCGATGCCGAGCAGATCGAGCATGAGGCCGTAGACGCGGTAGAGCCCCGCGCCCACGATGCGCTCGTAGGTCCAGTCGCCGGCGAAGGCGCGGATGAAGGTCTCCAGCGTGCCGAGGCTCAGGATCATGAAGCCCCAGAAGATGAAGAAGTGCCCCAGGCCCGCCGGCTCGCGGAGCACGCTGCGCTGCCCGAAGAAGTAGACGAAGATGGCGCTCCAGCGCGCGCCGCGCTCGGCCGGCTTGCCCAGGCGCAGGATCGCGATGAGCCGGCGCAGGGTCCAGACGAAGAAGACCAGGGTCGCCAGCAGCACGATGGCGAAGATCAGGTTCGTGGGGAACTGACCGGGCAGCATGGGCACTCCTTCGCTGAATTCAGGGTCCGAGAAGAAACCCTATAGTGAGCAAGGCCCGTGCTCAAGCGAGATTTCCATGGTGTGCAACAATAACCCGCCAAGGCCGAGGCCCCGGCGGGATATGCGTGAAATCGAGCGGCTTGGGCCGTCTACATGCTCTTCGCGAACTCGAAGCCGGAGGCCAGGGCCTTGCGGTTGGCGTCCACCAGGTTCTTGCGCTTGAGAGCCAGGGGCAGGGTTTGCTCCAGGGCTTCGAGGCTCATGAGCCCGGTCTTGGCGAGGTAGGCGCCCACCATGATGGTGTTGGCCATGCGCGTGTTGCCGAGGTCGTCGGCCATCTTGGTGGCCGGCACCGCGAGCACCTCGATGTCGCCGCGCTGGGGCGCGATGTCGATGATCGTGGAGTCGTAGAGCAGCAGCGCGCCGGCGCGGAGATCCGGCTCGAACTTCTCGAGGCTGGGGCGATTGAAGGCCATCAGCACGTCCGGGTGCGAGACCGTGGGGCTGCCGATGGACGTCTCGCTGATGTTCACGAAGCAGTAGGCCGTGCCGCCGCGCATCTCCGGGCCGTAGCTCGGAATCCAGCTCGTGTGGAAGCCCTGCTCCATGCCCGCGTTGGCCAGCATCGCACCGGCCGACAGGATGCCCTGCCCGCCGAAGCCCGCCAGCTTGATGCTGGGGTTGGCGTAGCCGGGCTTGCGGAGCGTGGCGGGGAAGGCCGTCGGCTCGGCCTGTGCGAGGTCGAGGGCTTCGAGGAGGGCGTCCTCGTCCACGTCCATCTTCTCGCGGAACCAGGGCTCGCGGGTCTCGCGCAGGTCCTTCTTCACGCCGAGGGGGAAGTAGGGCGCCATGTGCTCGAGCATCCACGCGGACTGGTCGGCGGGGTCCACCTTCCAGCCCGACGGGCAGGCGCTCAGCACCTCGACCATGGAAAAGCCCTTGCCCTCCATCTGGCAGCGCAGCGCGTTGCGGATCGCCCGGCGCGTGCCGCTGATGGCCTTGTTGTCCCAGAGCGCCGTGCGCTCGATGTAGGTGGGACCGTCCAGCGTGGCCAGCAGCTCGGCCATCTTCATGGGCGGGCCTTCGTTCATGACGTCGCGGCCGTAGGGCGTGGTGGTGGTCTTCATGCCGGGCAACGATGTCGGCGCCAATTGCCCGCCGGTCATGCCGTAGATCGCGTTGTTGACGAAGATCACCGTGAAGTGCTCGCCGCGGTTGGCGGCCTGCAGGATGTTGTTGCCGCCGATGGCCGCCAGGTCGCCGTCGCCCTGGTAGCTCACCACGATCGCGTTGGGGTTCGCGCGCTTCAGCGCGGTGGCCACCGCCGGCGCGCGCCCGTGCGCCACCTGGATGTTCCCCGTGGAGAAGTAGTAGTAGACGAAGACCGAGCAGCCCACCGGACTCACCATGATGGTGCGGTCCTGGATCTCGAGGTCCTCGATCGCCTCGGCCAGCAGCTTGTGGATGTTCCCGTGGCCACAGCCCGGGCAGTAGTGCGTGGTGCTCTTGTCGCCGGGCTTCCGCTCGAACTCCTCGTAGAAGCCCTTGGGCCGCTCCAGGATCTTCTTGGCCATGGGATGCTCCTCAGGCTGTGGCGCCCGCGCCGAGCTGGCGCGTCACCACGTCGTAGATCTCCTCCACGGACGGGACGTTGCCGCCCATCCGGTTGTGGAAGTGCACCGGCACGCGGCCCGCCACGGCGAGGCGGACGTCGTCCACCATCTGGCCGTTGCTCAGCTCGCTCACCAGGAAGGCGCCCGTCTGCTTCGACAGCTCCGCGATGCGGTCGCTGGGGAAGGGCATCAGCGTGATGGGCCTGAGCAGGCCCACCTTGTGGCCCTCGGCCCGCGCGCGCTCGGCCACCGAGCGCAGGATGCGGCTCACGATGCCGTAGCCCACGAGGATCAGCTCCGCGTCGTCCACGCGGTACTCCTCCAGCATGATCTCGTTCTCGGCGATGAGCCGGTACTTGTCCTGGAGGTGCCGGTTGTGGGCCTCGAGCTCGTCGGGATCGAGGAAGATCGAGTTGATCAGGTTCTCGGCGTCGATCTTCTCGCCCTTCAGCGCCCAGGGCTTGGCGGGGATGTCCTTCACGGGCGGCGGGAACTCCACCGGCTCCATCATCTGGCCGATGAACCCGTCGGCCAGGATGATCGCCGGGTTGCGGTACTTGTCCGCCAGCGCGAAGGCCTTGATCGTGAGGTCGCACATCTCCTGCGCGCCGTTGGGGGCCAGCACGATCAGCTTGTAGTTGCCGTGCCCGCCGCCCTTGACCATCTGGTTGTAGTCGCTCTGCTCGGGGGCGATGTTGCCGAGCCCCGGCCCGCCGCGCGTGATGTCGACCACCACGCAGGGCAGCTCGCTGCCGGCCAGGTAGCTCAGGCCCTCCTGCTTGAGGCTGATGCCCGGGCTCGACGAGGCCGTCATCGTGCGCTCGCCCGAGGCCGCGGCGCCGTAGACCATCTGGATCGACGCGATCTCGCTCTCGGCCTGCAGGAAGGTGCGTCCCACGCGCGGGAAGTACTTGGCGGCGGCGTGGGCGATCTCGCTGGCCGGCGTGATGGGATAGCCGTAGTAGGACTGGCAGCCAGCCAGCAGCGCGGCCTTCACGATGGCGTCGTTGCCCTTGATGAACTCCTTGGCCATGGCCTTCCTCCTAGTCCGGGTACTCGGCGCCCTTCTTGAAGACGGTGATCGCCGCCGGCTCCGGGCAGGCGTAGAAGCACATTCCGCAACCGGTGCAGCCCTCGCCCTTGTAGCTGGCGGGGTGATAGCCGCGGCTGTTGAAGCTGCTGAGCAGGGCGAGGCAGTCCTGAGGACAGGAGATGACGCAGAGGCTGCAGCCCTTGCAGTGCTCGGGGGAGACCACGGTGATGGCCTGATCGAGAAGTCGGCTCATGAGTCCCGCCTTTCTTTGCGTCAGCCCAATCGGAAAAACAGACCAACAATGGCCGGAACGGCTCCAAGGTACGCAGGCGGATCGCGGCTGTCAACCCGAGCTCCGACAGTCCCGGCGGGGTAAAACGCACAAACGCTGAAATGTCAATGCGATGCCAAACCGGGCATTGACGGCGTCTTTTGTGGATTTGGCGGGGAGGGGGCTCCCGGGGGCGATGGCCGCCCCCGGGGGCTGAAGGCTAGTGGTAGCGCTCGTCCTCCGAGCTGCCGTCGTAGTCGTCGAGGCTGGGACGATGGCGGGAGCCGCCGTCGTCGTCGTCATCCTTCATCTCGTCGAAGGAGACGAAGCGGTCGTCGGCGTCGACGTCGTGGTCGTCGCTGTCCCGAAAGCCGCCGTCGAAGCCGAAGTCCTCGCCGCCGACGGCCGCGGCCCAGGGGCTCTTGGCCTGCACCGGCTCACCGACCGCTTCGGCCGCCCGCGACTCCGCGGCCTGGCGGCGGAGCGTCTCGTGCTCGCCCGAGCCGGCGTTGCTCGCGGCGGCGGCGCGGCGCTTCAGCGCGGCGGCCAGCACTTCCTCGGCCAGCGATGCGAAGGCGGCCGACGCGGTCCCCGCCCGGTTGAAGTGATTCACCGGACGGCCCCGCTGGGCCACCTCGGCGAGACGCACGCTGCGTGGGATCGCCGTGTCGAAGACCAGGCCCTCGTACTCCTCGCGCACGCGGCTGGTGACGTCACCGGCCAGGCGCGTGCGCGGATCCACCTGGTTGAGCACGATGCCCATCAGCTCGGGCACATGGCGACCCTGGCGGCGCATCTCGTCGAGACCGTCGAAGAGGCGCGGCAGCGCGCGGTACGGCAGCTCCTCCGCCTGCAGCGGGACGAGGCACTCGTCGGCCGCCTCGAGCGCGGCGCCGGTGAGCACGCCCAGGTTCGGCGGGCAGTCCAGGAAGATGTAGTCGTAGCGCTCGCGCTGACGCGCGATCAGCGCTGCCACGCGCTCGGGGTGCGCCGCCGCGCCCTGCAGCAACTCGTGCTCTTCCTCGCGCGACCACACGTTGCTGGTGATGAAGTCGAGATTGTCGATGCCGCTGGGCTGGATCGCCGCGTCGATGTCACCGTCGGGATCGAACAGGTCCAGCAGACCGTTGTCGACGTCGAAGCGATCCCGACCGAAGCTGCTGATGAGGCCGCACTGCGGATCCACGCCCACGAGCAGGCAGCGGTAACCCTTGTCGGCCAGCGCCGACGCCAGGTTCACGGCCACGGTTGTCTTGCCGACCCCACCTTTGGGGCAGACGACGGCCACACTGCGTCCCATGGGACCTCCTCGCTGACGATGTAGATGGCTTGCGCCTCATGTGCTGTAGACCAGAGACGAGTGCGCATAGTGACGAACGCCGGGACTCTACGCAGCGGCTGGAAATCTGGCAAGGAGGAATTGCAGGAGCGGGAAACCGTCTCGCGCGTCGAACGGCGGACGCGCGCTAGTTGCCCCAGAGGGCCTTGACGTTGCTCCAGCTCGTGGGCTCCGCGTCGAGCTGCTCGGCATCTTCGCGGGACTTCGCAGTCAGCGCGACGTCGCGGGGCGCCTGGGGGGGCGCGTTTCGCACGGTGTCGACGGCGGGCTTGTCGGTGGCGGGGGGGGCGGAGGGCTGCGCACCCTCATTGGCGAGGGCCGCGGCGGGAATCAGCGTCAAAGCCAGGAGCAGCGGCAACGTGCGTTTCATGGATCCTTCCCGCTTGTTATCGACCCCGATTGCGCGCACTATTGTAAACCTGCCAGGAATGCAATACAAGTCCTGACGGTCCGGGAAAGAGACGTGGCTGAACTTCGCTTCCAGATCAAGGGGATGCACTGCGCGTCCTGCGTGGGCAAGGTCGAGAAGGCCATGGCCACGGTGCCCGGCGTGGACCAGGTCAGCGTGAACCTGGCCACCGGCGAAGCCCGCGTGCACGGCAGCGGCCACCTGCCCGCGCTCGGCCTGCTCGAGGCCGTGCATCGAGCGGGCTTCGAGGCCGATCCCGCCGACGACGAAGCGCTCTCCGAGATCCCGTCCACCGTCGAGGACCCGCAGCTGCTGCGGCGGGACCTGCGCCTGGCCATCCTTCTCAGCGTTCTCCTCATGATCCTCGCGATGCTCGGACCCAAGGGGCTGCCCTGGAGCGTGGCGCAGGGCGCGCTGGCCACCGTGGTTCTCGTCGGGCCCGGCCGCCGCTTCTACGTGCGCGCGTGGCAGCTCCTGCGCCGGCGCGGAACCGCGATGGAGACGCTCATCGCCCTCGGCACCGGCGCCGCGTACCTGGGCTCCTGGGCGAGCCTCGCGCTGGGCGGGCACCTCTACTTCGAGAGCGCCGCGGTGATCGTCGCGCTGATCCTGCTGGGGCGCGTGCTCGAAGGCCGCGCCAGGGACAGCGCGGCCGACGCCCTGCGCGAACTGGCGCGCCTGCTGCCCGAGCGCGCCGTGCGCGTGGAGGACGACGGCAGCGAGACCGAGCTGCCCCTGGCGCAGGTGCGCCCCGGCGACCGGCTGCGGGTGCGCTCGGGCAGCAAGGTGCCGGTGGACGGCGTCGTGATCCAGGGCGAGGGCGCCGTGGACGAGTCCATGCTCACGGGCGAGAGCCGTCACCTGCGGCGGCAGAGCGGCGAGCGCGTCACGGGCGGCACGCTGCTCGTGGACGGCTTCGTCGAGCTGCGCGTCACGGCCGTCGGCGAGCACACGGCGCTGGCCGGCATCCTGCGCCTCGTGCGCGACGCCCAGGCCTCCAAGGCGCCGGTGCAGCGGCTGGCCGATCGCGTGGCGGGCATCTTCGTCCCCGCGGTGCTGGGTCTCGCGCTGCTCACCGTGCTGCTGCATCTGATCCTCGCGCCGCAGCTCGGCGCGCTGACGATCCTGATGCGCGGCGTGGCGGTGCTCATCATCGCCTGTCCCTGCGCGCTGGGGCTCGCCACGCCCACGGCGATCCTCGTGGGCAGCGGTCTCGCAGCGAGCCACGGCATCCTGTTCCGCGAGGCCGCCGCGCTGGAGCGCCTGCAGTCGATCGGCGTGCTGGCGATGGACAAGACCGGCACGCTGACCCGGGGGCGTCCCAGCGTCGCTCGCTTCCACAACTTCAGCACCCTGCCCCAGGGCCAGCTCCTGCGCTTCGTGGAGGCCGCCGAGAGCTCGGTGAGTCACCCGCTCGCCGAGGCCCTGCGCGACTACGCCCGGGAGCGCGCGGAGGGCAAGGCCTTCGCGCTGGCCGTGACGACCCGTCCGGGCGGCGGCGTGCGCGCGGAGGTCACCGGGAAGCAGGTGCTCGTGGGCTCGCCCGCCTACCTGGAGAGCGAAGGCGTGTCGCTCGACGAAGAGCGTGAGCTGCTCGACGAACTCGAGGCCGGCGGCCTGACGCCGGTCCTGGTCGGGCTCGAGGGTCGGCTGGCCGGCGCGTTCGGGCTCGAGGACGAGCTGCGCCCCGAGGTCCCGGCCCTGGTGGCACAGCTCGGCCGCATGGGCGTGGAGCCGGTGCTGCTCTCGGGCGACCGTCCCCAGGCGGTGCAGCGCACGGCGGCCCAGGCGGGCATCGAGCGCTGGGCCGCGGCGCTCAGGCCGGACCAGAAGGCGAAGCGCATCCGCGAGGAGGCGGCGAAGGGTGCGGGCGTGGGCATGCTGGGCGACGGCGTGAACGACGCGCCGGCGCTGGCCGCGGCGACGGTGGGCATTGCGCTCGCCAGCGGCACCGACGTCGCCGTGGCCACGGCGCCGGTGACCCTCGTGCACGGCAACCTCAGCCGCCTGATCGACGCCATGCGCCTCTCCGCCCGCACGCTGCGCACGATCCGCGAGAACCTGTTCTGGGCGTTCGTCTACAACGTGCTCGCCATCCCCCTGGCCGCCCTCGGCGTGCTGAACCCCATGATCGCGGCCGGCGCCATGGCCGCCAGCAGCGTCTTCGTGGTGACGAACAGCCTGCGGCTGCGCGGATTCCGCTTCGGCCGCCGCCCGGGCCCAGCCGCGCGTTGACAGTCGCGGCGGGCTGTGTTTCCTTCCTCGCACCTGCAAACCCAGTTCATCACGGCGACACGAGGAGGCCGACGGTGGCCGAGACGCCCATCACGCCCATCACGATCGAGTTTTGCGTCGTTTGAAACTACGAGCCACGCGCCGCCAGTTTGGCGGCGGCCATCCAGGAGCGCTTCGACGTCACCCCTGAGATGATCCGGTCCGGGGGCGGCGTTTTCGAGGTCACGGTGGGCGGCAGGCTGGTCTTCTCCAAGAAGGCCGAAGGCCGCTTCCCCGAGGACGAGGAGATCTTCGCGGCGATCGCCGCGGCCAGGTAGGGGATGTTCAACAACAAGGCCTTCTACCGCAAGCTGGACGCGCTCCTGAGCGGCATCGTCGTCGAGGAGCGCCCGCACCACGACCTGGCCCGTCTGGTGGACCAGATCGTCCAGGCCTTCCGCGAGGACCTGGGCACGGTGAGCGGCCGGCTCTACGTGCTCCACGAGGGCCGCTACTACCTGCGCCACAGCACGGCGCCCCTCGGCGACGACCTGCGCGGCTTCGCGATTCCGGCCAGCTACCCGCCCATCCAGGCCATCCTGAGCGAGCGCATCGTCGCCGTTCACGAGGACTTCCCCGGCTACGACCCGGAGCTGGAAGAGCGCCTCGGCGTGCGCAACTTCGCGGCCTTCGCGCTGGAGGCCGGGCGCTACGTGGTGTCGTTCGGGCTGGACAGCCACGCCGAGGAGGAGGCGCTGCTCTTCGCGCTCGGCGCGATCCAGCACAGCCTCAGCCTGCGCCTCAAGCAGGCGGCCATGGCCGCGGAGATCAGCGAGGCCGAGGCCATCCAGCTCAGCCTGCTGCCGCCGCACCCGCCGCACTTCGCGGGCTTCGACATCAGCGCGCGAACCTACGCCGCCGAGGCCACCGAGGTGGGTGGGGACATCCACGATTTCATGGAGCTGAGCGAGGACGCGCTGGGCATCGCCGTGGGCGACGCGAGCGGGCACGGTCTGCCCGCGGCCCTGCAGGCGCGCGACGTGGTGACCGGCCTGCGCATGGGCGTCGAGAAGGAGATGAAGATCACCGCCGTGATCCGGCGCCTCAATCAGGTGATCCACGCCAGCCGGCTCTCCACGCGCTTCGTGAGCCTGTTCTACGGCGAGCTCGAGCGCAACGGCAACCTGATCTACGTGAACGCCGGACACTGCGAGCCGATGGTCATCGGGCCGGGCAACACGCTCGAGCGCCTGACTGTCGGCGGGGTGATCCTCGGTCCCACGGCCGACGCGAACTACCGCCGCGGCTTCACGCACGTCTCGCCCGGGCGCCAGCTCCTGCTTTTCACCGACGGACTGGTGGAGCGCCGCAGGGGGAACGAAGAGTACGGCGAGCAGCGGCTGCTCTCGGTGTTCCGGGACTGCTTCGAGCTGTCCTCGGCCGAGACCGTCGAGAGCATCGTGTCGGCGGCCCGGTCCTTCGGGGGCGAGGCCCCCTGGGAGGACGACGTCACCCTGCTGGTCGTGAAGCCCGCGTGAATCGGGTCCGAAAGGCAGATGCCCTATTGACAGCGCAGTGCGGCGGGACTAAGTTTGCCACTTCAAGGTAATTTTTCCTTCTTTTCGTAGCAGGCCTGAACAAGGCAGGGGCAAGGAGGATCGGTGCTCTACTCGAAAGCTGCCGAATACGCGATCCGCGCCATGGTCTATCTCGCCGAGCAGACCGAGGGCGAGCTCATCCAGCTCAAGGATGTGGCCGAGAAGGAGGACATCCCCTTCCACTTCCTGGCCAAGACGATGCAGATCCTGTCCCGCAAGGGCCTGGTGCGCTCGCACCGCGGGCCCCGGGGCGGCTTCTGCCTGTCGCGTCCGCCCGAGGAGATCACGCTCTACGACATCGTCGATCCCATCGACCACATCGCCAACTACGACGAGATCTGCATCCTGGGCATCGACGTCTGCTCCGACGAGGCCGCCTGCCCGCTGCACGATGACTGGACGAAGATCCGCGCCCAGATCCGCCTGACGCTCGAGGGCAAGAACCTGGCGCAGATGGTGGGCAAGCTGGAGGAAAAGCGTCGCCTGGTGAAGGAGAAGGGGTTGAACTAGCCCCTTTTTTTGGGTATATTCAAGACCAACAGGCCCGATAAGCGATGATGCCCGGGCCTCCGCTTATGGGCGGGACGAACGAACGGACTGAGAGGACTTCGGAGGTCGTCGGACTGGTTGGCTGTTCGCCGTGGTGAGCAGTGAGGGGTAAGCAGGTAGTCCGATCTTCGAAGCGGTGAGGGGGTTCAGGTTCGTCTCGCCCGGTTCTTTGGGTCCGAGGGGGAACAGGCCGGCTGTGCAGCCGGCCTTCGTGTTTTCTAGGCAGCCGGTCCCTCGCGCTTCCTGAGCTCCCCGACGAGATGCCCCAGCTCGGGAAGCAACAGCTTCTCGAGGGCCAGCCGCACCGCCGCGGGCGAGCCCGGGAGCGCGACGAGCAGCCGATCGCCGCGCACCCCGGCTGCGGCGCGGCTCAGCATGGCCGCCGCGCCGATCTCCTGCCAGCTCAGCATGCGGAAGAGCTCCCCGAAGCCCGGCAGCTCGCGTTCGAAGTGGCGGGCGACCACGTCGGCGGTGCGGTCGCGCGGGCTGACGCCCGTGCCGCCGGTGAAGAGCGCCGCCGAGCAGTCCGGCGCGGCGAGCGCGGCTTCGACGGCGTCGTCGATCCGCGCCGGCTCGTCGGGCACGAGCACGCGATCGAGCAGGCGATGCCCCGCGGCGGTCACGAGCTCGGCCGCGAGGGCGCCGCTCCTGTCGGTCGCGAGGGTGCGCGTGTCGCTCACCGTGACCACGATCACGCCGAGCCCCGGCTGCGCGCGGCGCTGGTGCTCGCGGTGGGGGCGGTCGCCGTCGCTCACGTCGCTCCTTCCCGGCGGCCCTTGTGCCGCCTGCCCGGCGAGGATACCCTGACCCGCAGCCGAACGCCAGCCGAGGTCTTCCATGTCCCCCTCACGCAACGCGGCGCTCCGACGCCGACTCCTGGCCTGGTTCGATCGCGAGCGCCGGCCCATGCCCTGGCGCGAGACGCCCACGCCCTACCGCGTCTGGATCTCCGAGATCATGCTGCAGCAGACCCAGGTGGCGACGGTCATCCCCTACTTCGAGCGCTTCGTCGCGCGCCTGCCCGACCTCGAAAGCCTGGCCACGGTGGACGAGGAAGCGCTGCTCAGCCTCTGGAGCGGTCTCGGCTACTACCGTCGCGCGCGGAACCTGCAGGCCGCGGCGCGGCAGGTGCTCGCCGAGCACGGAGGCGCGCTGCCCGCCGACGCGGACGTCCTCGCCACCCTGCCCGGCGTGGGGCGCTACACCGCCGGCGCCGTGTCGAGCATCGCCTTCGGGCGCCCCGAACCGGCGCTGGACGGCAACGGCATCCGCTTCCTCACCCGCCTCGACGCCCTCGCCGGCGACCCCGCCCGCCAGCCGCTCCAGGGCCAGCTCTGGGGGCGCCTGGGGGCGCTGGTGCGCGGGGAGCGCCCGGGCGATCTGAACCAGGCGGTGATGGAACTCGGCGCCAAGGTCTGCCGGCCCCGCAATCCCGACTGCGACGCCTGCCCGGCGGCCCCGCACTGCCTCGCGCACGCGCGGGGCGAGAGCACGGCCTACCCGCAGGGCCGGCGCGGCGAGTCGCCGGTGGAGCTTCGGCTCGAAGTGGGCCTCTTCCGCCGCCGCGACGACGACGGCCGGCTGCTGCTGGCGCGCGGGGCGCGTCCCCTCCTGGGCACGCTCTGGAACCTGCCCTTCCGCGTGCTGGACGACGCCGCCGGCCTCGCCGCCGAGCGCTGGACCGCCCTCGGCCTCAGGCTGAGCGCCCGCCGCGAGCTGGGGGAGGGGCGCCACGGCGTGACGCGCTACCTGCTGCGCCAGCAGGTGCTGAGCGCGGTGGCCGAGCTGCGTCCGGTGGGAGAGGGGATCGAGTACCGCTGGGCCTCGCGCGAGGAGCTGCCCGCGCTCGGTCTGCCCGCGTTCAGTCGCAAGTTGTTGAAACGCTTCGACAGCGATTCCGAGCAGGTCTAGCTTCAGCGGGAACCATTCGGATCCGAATGAGCTAGTAGAGTCCCCCCTGCCCTCCTGCTGGCCGCCCTCGCCGCGCCCCTCGGCCCCGGCGGATCCTTGAGCGATGAAAACGCACGCGCCGCGAGGAGCACCATGAACACGCTGAAACGAGCACTGCGCGCCTTGGGGCTGATGGCGCTGGCCGCCCTGCCTTTCCTGGCCAGCGCCTGCAGCCTGGGCACCGAAGCCTGGGAGCGCGATCTCCACGCAGAGCCGGAGATGGCGATGGAATACGATTCCATCGACCTCGGCCTCGACGAGCACATCTACTTCAGCAAAGAGGCCTCCAGCGGCGGACAGGGCTTCGGGGGAGGCGGCTGTGGCTGCAATTAGACCCATCCGCACGGCCCTCGCCGCCGCCTGCGCCATGGCGGGCGTGCACGCCGACACCGCTGGCGCACAGACGGTGGCGCAGACCACCGAGGTCGACGGCGCCGTCATGCTCTACAGCGAGTCGCAGCGCGTGCTCGCGGTGGAGCCCGTGATCCAGGTGACGCACCCGCTCTCGGACCTGCGCACGCTGTCCGTGAAGCTCGTGCTCGACGGCCTCACCGGCGCCTCGCCCAACGGCGCCGTGCCCAGCACGCAGGCGCAGACCTTCACGCGGCCGTCGGGCAGCAGCAGCTACACCGCCGCGCCCAACGCGACGCCGCTGGACGACGCCTTCTCCGACAAGCGCGGCGAGCTGGACGTCTCGCTCGAGCAGCGCTACGGCCTGCTCACGCGCGCGAGCTACGGCGGCCACGTCTCGCTGGAGCAGGACTACGCCTCGGTGGGGGCGGACCTCGTCCTCAAGCGCGAGTTCGACCGGCGCAATCGCATGCTGACCCTGGGCCTGTCCCTGGGCCTCGACAGCGTGAGCCCCCAGGGCGGCGCGCCCACGGCGCTCGGGGAGATGGCCGCGCCCAGCGAGTCGAGCGGCGAGGGCGACGACGAGGGCGGCGGCGCGCCCGGCGAGAGCAAGAACACGGCGGACCTGCTCGTGGGCTACACGCAGATCGTCGACCGCTCCACCGTCGCCCAGGTCAACTACTCCGCCAGCCACTCGGGCGGCTACCTGAACGACCCCTACAAGTTCGTCAGCGTGGTGGCGCCCGAGAGCAGTGCCGACGCGGGCGAGCCGGTGCGTCAGCTCTACGAGAGCCGGCCCGACTCGCGGCTCAAGCAGAGCGTCTTCGGCCGCGTGAAGCGTCACCTGGGCCGGGACGTACTCGACCTCAGCTACCGCTACCTCTGGGACGACTGGAACATCCGCTCGCAGACCGCCGAGCTGCGCTACATCCTGCGCTACCGCGAGGGCGACTCGCTGGAGCCCGATCTGCGCTGGTACCGGCAGAGCGCAGCGGACTTCTATCGCCACAGCCTGGTGGACGGCGTCGCGCTGCCCGCCCACGCCTCGGCGGACCCGCGCCTCGCGGCCTTCGACGCGTGGACCTACGGGCTGCGCTGGCGCCACACGCTGGCCAGCGGGCGCGAGATCAGCCTGCGCGCCGAGTACTACCAGCAGCGGGGCGACAGCCATCCCGCCGACGCCATCGGCCAGCTCAAGAACCAGGACCTCTTCCCGGATCTGGACGCGGTGGTCTTCGAGGTCGGCTGGCGCTTCGACATTCCCCGCTAGGGGTGCGCGTTGACGTCCCGCGCCGCCGGTGACGGCAGCAGTTCCATGGAGCGCAGGGGCGACCTGTGGATCGGCCGCTTCGCCGCCATGGCGAGCCCCTGCGAACTGCAGCTCGAGCTCGCCGACGGCGTCCTCGCCGACACGCTGCTCCGCGCCGTCGCGGACGAAGCGCGCCGCATCGAGGCCAAGTACAGCCGCTACCGCGAGGACAGCGCGCTGTCCGCGATCAACGCGGCGGCGGGCGGCGAGCCCGTCACCGTGGACGACGAGACCGCCGGCCTCCTGGACCTCGCCGCGCGCTGTCACGCGATGAGCGGCGGGCTCTTCGACGTCACCTCGGGCGTGCTGCGCCGCGCCTGGCGCTTCGACGGCAGCGACCGCCTCCCTTCGCGCGCCCGGGTGAAGACCCTGCTGCCGCTCGTGGGCTGGGAGAAGCTGCGCTGGGAGCGCCCGGCGCTCACCCTGCCCGCGGGCATGGAGATCGACCTGGGCGGACTGGGCAAGGAGTACGCGGTGGATCGCTGTCTGGAGCGGGTCACGTCGCGCTGCGGGTCGCCCTGCATGGTGAACTTCGGCGGCGACCTGCGCGTGAGCGGGCCGCGCGCGGGCGGCAGGCCCTGGCGCGTGGCCATCGAGGACCCCGCGGTGCCCGACCGGCCGCTGCGCCTGCTGGACGTCACCGGCGGCGCCCTCGCCACCAGCGGCGACAGCCGGCGCTTCCTGCTGCGGCGGGGGCGCCGCTACTCGCACGTGCTCAATCCGCGCACCGGCTGGCCCCAGCCCGGCGCGCCGCGCTCGGTGAGCGTGGCCGCGGGCAGCTGCCTCGAGGCCGGGCTGCTGGCCACCCTCGCCCTGCTCCACGGCCGCGACGCGGAGGCCTTTCTCGCGGCGCAGGACGTCCGCCACTGGGTGCTCCGCTAGTCCGCTCGGGCTGGAGCCTTGCGCCTGCACCCCGCTTGTCTTATAACCCTAGCCCATGCCCGGGCGAGAGGTCCGGGCTCACCCGCTTTCGGCGAGGTTCGCCATGCCCTACGATCCCGCACGCATCGAGCCCAAGTGGCAGCGCTACTGGGAGGAGCACAAGACCTTCCGCGCCGAGCAGGGCTCCACCCTGCCCAAGCGCTACGTGCTGGACATGTATCCCTATCCCAGCGGCGACGGTCTCCACGTCGGGCACCCCGAGGGCTACACCGCCTCGGACATCATGGCGCGCTTCTGGCGCATGCGCGGCTTCAACGTGCTGCACCCCATGGGCTGGGACGCCTTCGGTCTGCCCGCCGAGAACTACGCCATCAAGACCGGCACCCATCCGCGCGCCACGACGGACCGGAACATCGCGAACTTCCGCCGCCAGCTGAAGATGTTCGGCTTCAGCTTCGACTGGGACCGCGAGATCGACACCACGCGGCCGACCTACTACAAGTGGACGCAGTGGATCTTCACCAAGCTCTACGAGCGCGGCCTGGCCTACGAGGCCGAGGTGGCGGTGAACTGGTGCCCGGCCCTGGGTACGGTGCTCGCCAACGAAGAGGTGGTGGACGGCAAGAGCGAGATCGGCGGCCACCCGGTCATCCGCCGGCCCATGCGCCAGTGGATGCTCAGGATCACGGCCTACGCCGACCGCCTGCTCGCCGATCTCGAGGACCTCGACTGGCCCGACAGCATCAAGGAGCTGCAGCGCAACTGGATCGGCCGCAGCGAGGGCGCCGAGGTGGACTTCGCGGTGGAAGGCCACGAGGACGTCATCCGCGTCTTCACCACGCGCCCCGACACCCTCTTCGGCGCCACCTACATGGTGCTCGCGCCGGAGCATCCGCTGGTGGACGCGATCGTCACCGGCGGGCAGCGCGAGGCCGTGGCGGCCTACCGCGCCGAGGCCGCCCGCAAGAGCGACCTCGACCGCGGCATGGCCAAGGACAAGACCGGCGTCGGCACCGGCGCCCACGCGATCAATCCGGTGAACGGCGCGCGCATCCCCATCTGGGTGGCCGACTACGTGATGATGGGCTACGGCACCGGCGCGATCATGGCCGTGCCCGCCCACGACCAGCGCGACTGGGAGTTCGCGAAGGCGTTCGCGCTGCCCATCGTGCAGGTCATCGAGGGCGGTGACATCGAGCAGGAGGCCTGGTCCGGTGACGGCAAGCTGATCAACTCGCCGCCCATCGACGGGCTGAACGTGCCCGAGGCCATCGGCAGCATCACCGCGTGGCTGGAGGCCAAGGGCCTCGGCCAGGCCAGCGTGCAGTACAAGCTGCGCGACTGGCTCTTCAGCCGGCAGCGCTACTGGGGCGAGCCCTTCCCCGTGCTGCACTTCGCGGACGGCAGCCAGCGCGTGCTGGGCGCGGACGAACTGCCGCTGCTCCTGCCCGAGGTGGAGAGCTACAAGCCCGCCGGCACGGGGGAGAGCCCGCTGGCGGCCATGACCGACTGGATCGAGGTCGAGGACCCGGTAACGGGCAAGCCCGCCCGCCGCGAGAGCAACACCATGCCCCAGTGGGCCGGGAGCTGCTGGTACTACCTGCGCTTCCTCGACCCGGACAACCACGACGCCGCCTGGTCGCCCGAGGCCGAGCGCTACTGGATGCCCGTGGACCTCTACGTCGGCGGGGCGGAACACGCCGTGCTGCACCTGCTCTACGCCCGCTTCTGGCACAAGGTGCTCTACGACCTGGGGCTCGTCTCCACGGTGGAGCCCTTCGCGGCGCTGCGCAACCAGGGCATGATCCTGGGCGAGGACGGCGAGAAGATGAGCAAGAGCCGCGGCAACGTCATCAACCCGGACGACGTGATCGCCGGACACGGCGCCGACTCGCTGCGCCTCTTCCTCATGTTCCTGGGCCCGCTGGAGCGCGACAAGCCCTGGAACACGCAGGGCATCGAGGGCATCCACCGCTTCCTGTCGCGCGTGTGGCGACTCTTCTTCGACGGCGACGACGACGCCATGCACCCCGCGCTGCAGGACGTCCCCGCCGACGAGGAGACCCTGCGCGCGCTGCACCGGACCATCGCTGACGTCACCGAGATGACCGAGACGATGCGCTTCAACACGGCGATCAGCCAGATGATGGTCTTCGTCAACGAGATGACTCCGCGCGAACAGCGCTCCCGCGCCGCGCTCGAGGACTTCCTGCGCCTGCTCGCGCCCTACGCCCCGCACCTCGCCGAGGAGATCTGGGAGCGCCTGGGGCACGAGGGGTCCATCGCGCGCGTGGCCTGGCCGACGCACGATCCGAAGTACCTGAGCGTGGACATGGTGACCGTGGTGGTGCAGGTGAACGGCAAGGTGCGCGACCGCCACGACGTGCCCGCCGACGCGAGCGAGGACGCCGTCAAGGCGCTCGCCCTCGCATCCGAGCGCCTCGCGCCGCAGCTCGAGGGCAAGCGGGTGGTCAAGTCCATCTACGTGCCCGGCAAGCTGCTCAACCTGGTGGTGAAGTAGGCGGCAGTCGCCGCCGCTGTGCTATGCTTGTGCACCTCGTCCTCAGGAGGTGGCGCATGGTCCGTCGCAGTGCTCTCGCCAACGCCTTCGCCGCTACGCTGCTGGCGCTCGGCGTCGCCTCCTGGGCGAACGCCATGACCCTCGAGACCTGGCTGGCCGAGAAGGCCGCCTGGTACGACGCCCACCCGGCGCTGAAGACCACGCCCGGCAGCGGCTGGAAGCCCTACAACCGGGCGCGCTGGGACTACGAGCGGAGCCTCTACGAGGGCGCCATGCCCACGCCGGCCCAGCGCTGGGCGGCCATCGAGGCCCGTCTGGCGCGGCAGGAAGAGCGCGCCTACGGCGACTGGTTCTGCGCGGGGCCCGCGGAGCTCTCCGGACGCATCCTGGACATCGCCTTCGATCCCACGGACACGGACATCGTCTACGTCGGCGCGGCCAGCGGGGGGCTCTGGAAGTCCAGCGACCGCGGCGCGACCTGGAGCACGACCACCGACCAGCTCGCCGTGCTGGAGGTGGGGGCGGTGGAGGTGCTCCCCTGGAGCCACGAGACCGTGCTGCTCGGCTCGGGCGAGGGGAACGGCGCGGGCGTCTGGGGCCTCGGCCTGCTGCGCTCCACCGACGGCGGCGCCACCTGGCAGCAGACCAGCCTGAACTACGCGCTCACCGACGGCCACGGCTTCAACGCCATCGCCACGAATCCGCTCACGCAGGTCATCCTGGCGGCCGCGCGCGACGCCCTCTGGCGCTCCACCGACGACGGCGCCACCTGGACCGCCGTGGCCCAGGGCCTCTTCTACGACGTGGTCTGGTCGCCCGACGCGACGCGGGTCTACGCCGTGCGCGGCGACGCCATCGGCCAGAACGGCGTTTTCGTCTCCACGGACGACGGCCTCACCTTCGACTACGCCGGCGTGGGCCAGGCGCCGGGCACGCAGATCGGCAACAGCCGGCTCGCCGTCTCGGCCGCCGCGCCCGACTGGGTCTACGTGAACTACACCAACCGCGGCACCAGCGAGACCCTGGGCGTCTACCGCAGCACGGACGGCGGCGCGACCTGGGAGGCCCGCAACACGTCGCTCAACATGACCGGCGGGCAGGGCTGGTATAACGTCACGCTGGCCGCCGACCCCGACGATCCCGACCGCCTCGTGGCCGGCGGGGTGCGTCTCTACCGGTCCGTCGACGGCGGTGCGAGCTTCAGCATCACCGGCGACGGGAACATCCTCGGCGACGAGAGCGCCGTTCACGTGGACCACCACGCCGCGGTCTACGTGCCGGGCGCAAGCGACGAGCTCTGGGTGGGCAGCGACGGGGGCGTCTGGCGCTCGCTGGACGACGGCCTCACCTGGGCCTCGCGGCGCGAGGGGCTGGTGACCTACCAGTTCTACGACATCGGCGTCGCGCAGACGGATCCGCTCGTCATGATGGGCGGCACCCAGGACAACGGCGTGCCCGGCCGCACGGACCCCGACAGCTGGTTCGCGTCCACGCTGCTCGCCGACGGCATGGTGACCTGCGTGTCGGCGCTCAACGCGAACCACGTCTACAGCGAGTGGCAGTTCGGCAACCACGTGCGCAGCTACGACGGCGGCCAGAACTGGACGACCATCATGAACGGCATCTACGGCAGCGGCGCCTGGGTGACGCCGATGGCCGCCAGCGCGCAGGCGCCGTCGACGGTCTTCACCTCCACCAGCGCGGGCATCTTTCGCACGGAGTCTGGCGGCACGGTCTGGACCAACGTCGCGCCCCACACCGCCACCTGGATCGCGGTCAGCCCCGTGGATCCGCAGGTCGTGTGGACCATCGCGGGCAACAGCCCCCGCCTGTCCACCGACGGCGGCGACACATGGAGCCTCGTGAGCGCCTTCGGCTTCCCGACGCCGGGCGCGTCCAAGATCCTGCCGCATCCCGCCGAGCGGGAGGGCGTGCTGGTGGTCTTCTACAGCTACGCCGACGTGGCCCACGTCGCCGTGAGCCACGACCTCGGCGCGAGCTGGGAGAACGCCTCCGGCGACCTGCCCCTGCAGCCCGTGCGGGCCGTGGCCGTGGATCCCCTGCGCACCGAGAACTGGTTCATCGGCACGGACACCGGCGTCTGGCACTCGGCCGACGCCGGGGCGCACTGGCTTCCCTGCGGCGCCGGCCTGCCCATCGTGCGGGTGATGGACCTCGAGATCAACGGCTACGCCCACAAGCTGCTGGCGGGCACCTATGGCCGCGGGGCCTGGGAGCTGGACCTCGACGCCGTCACGGCCGCCGGCGGTCCGGAGGCCGTCGCGCCCGGCCTCCTGCTCGACGCGCCCTTCCCGAACCCCGTCCGCGGCGACGACGGCGCTACCTTCCGCTTCGCTTCTCGCCGCGCCGAGGGCGCCGCGCTGGCCGTCTACGACGTGCGCGGCCGACGCGTGAACGCGGCCACGCCGGTGCCGGGCGACGGGATCATCCGCACGCTGCGCTGGACGCCGGGCGAGCTGCCGAGCGGCGTCTACTTCGCGGTGCTTCAGGCCGGGGACGCGCGCGTGACGCGCAAGCTGACACTCAGCCGCTAGCGCCCACCCGATTCGGCCAGCAGGCGCGCGCGCAGCGCCGCGGGCCAGGCGGGCATCGCGCCTGCCCGCGAGGCCACGAAGGCGCCCAGCGCGCAGGCGTCCTCGAGGATGCGGCCGGCCTCGCGCCCCGCGAGCTCCCCGAAGAGCAGGGCTGACGTGAAGGCGTCGCCGGCGCCCACGCTGTCGGCCACGGCCACCGGCGGCGTGGGGCGATCCGTGCGCCCCTCGCCGTCGAAGGCGCTCGCCCCGCCCGAGCCCCGCGTGACGTAGATCCGCCGCAGCGCAAAGCCTTCGCGAAGGTGGCCGGGCAGGGCGTTGCCGGCGGGCAGGTCGAGCAGGCGGCTCAGCGCAGCGAGTTCGTCCTCGTTCAGCTTGAGCACGGTGGCGCGCGCGAGGCTCGCGCGCACGACGTCGGGGTCCGCGAACGGAGGGCGCAGGTTGAGGTCGCAGAGGCGAAGCGCGCCGGGGGCCGCGTCCAGCGCCGCCGCCAGGGCCTCGCGGCTCGGCGCCGCGCGCTGGGCCAGCGTGCCGTAGACGATCGCGTCCGCCCCCGCCGCGGCTTCCAGCAGCGCCGCCGTGGCCAGGATCGCGTCCCAGGCGGCGGGGGCCTCGATGTGGTAGCGGGGGGCGCCGGGCGTGTCCGTCGCCACGATGACGCGCCCGGTGGGCAGCCGCGGCGAGCGGGCGACCAGGGTGACGTCCACGCCGGCCTCGCGCAGCTGGGCCAGCGCGCGTTCGCCGTCCTCGTCCTCGCCCACGCAGCTGGCCAGGCGCGCCTCGACGCCCAGCTGCGCCAGATGATGCGCCACGTTGGCCGGCGCCCCGCCCAGACGGGGGCCGCCGGGCAGCCGGTCCCAGAGCAGCTCGCCGAAACAGAGAACGGAGGCCATGCCTCAGCATAGCCTCCGTTCCGCGGGCGTCAATGTCGCGGCTACTTGAGCCGGTCGTGGAACTTCTTGCGGAACTTCTCGAGCTTGGGCGAGATCACCACCTGGCAGTAGCCCTGCTGCGAGTTCCGCTGGTAGTAGTCCTGGTGATAGGTCTCGGCCGGGTAGAACTGGACGAGAGGCAGCACCTGCGTGACCACGGGCTTGGACCACACGCCCGACTCGTCGAGCGCGGCGATGGCGGCCTCGGCGATGCGCTTCTCCTCGTCGTTGCGCGTGAAGATCACCGACCGGTACTGCGTGCCCACGTCCGCGCCCTGACGGTTCTTGGTGGTGGGGTCGTGCACGCTGAAGAACACCTCGAGGATGTCCGCGTAGCTCAGCACGGCCGGGTCGTAGAGGATCTGCAC
This sequence comes from Candidatus Latescibacterota bacterium, assembly GCA_020633725.1. Taxonomy (NCBI): domain Bacteria; kingdom Pseudomonadati; phylum Candidatus Latescibacterota; species Candidatus Latescibacterota bacterium. Next base: position 38,462 of record JACKDC010000003.1, on the reverse strand, counting down.
CACCTCGGCGTGGCCGGTGTCGCCCGTGCAGACGTCCTTGTAGTCGGGGTTCCGCACGTCGCCGCCGGAGTAGCCGGAGGTCACGGACTGCACGCCCTCCAGCTCCTGGAAGACGGCCTCCAGGCACCAGAAGCAGCCGCCGCCCAGGGTGGCGGTCTCCAGCCGGCCGTGCTGCGTGTCGTTCATCGTATCGGCTCCTGCGCTGCTGGCCAGGGCCGCCAGGGCGACCAGGGCGAGGGTGAGGGTCCGGACCATGTTGGGCCTCCGGCGCTGGCGACCGGCCCGCGGGGCGGTCGCGAAAGTGTACTCGCTCGGTACAAATTACGGCGACGGACGGCGCCGTCAAGGCCCGTCCGACGCTGGCAGGTACGGGAGCCCGGGCGGCGCGTGACAGCCTAGCCGGCGAAGGCGGGGCGGAATTCGCCCGCCAGCAACGCGTAGAGGTAGTGATCCCGCGCCAGGCCCTGGACCAGGAAGTAGCCCCGCAGGCGCCCTTCCCGGCGCATGCCCAGCTTCTCGGCCACGCGGCGGCTGGCGCGGTTCTTCACGTCGCAGGTCAGATAGATGCGCCGCAGCTCCAGCCGGCCGATGGCCTCGCGCAGCAGCAGGCTGGCGGCGTGCGTGGCCAGGCCCTGACCCGCCCGGTCGCTGCGCACCCAGTAGCCCAGCTCGCCGCTCTGGTTCACCGGGCGCAGCATGAGGCCGATGCCGCCGACGAGCTGGCCGTCGTCCTGGCTGAAGATGTTCAGGTGCAAGCCGCGGTCGTCACGCGCCTGCTCGCGGGAGAAGTCGAGGAAGTCGCGCGCGGCGCGGACGTCGTAGTCCGCGGAGGCCCAGGGCAGGAAGGCCTCGAGCTCGGGCAGGCTGTCCTGCACGGCGCGCGCAAGCTGCGGCGCCTCGCTCATGCGCGCGCGGCGGAGGCAGAGCAGGTCGTCGGCGATCTCGACATTCTTCATCGCGCCCCCTCCTCGGCGGCCGCGGCCGCCGGTCCGAGGCCGAGGCCCATCAGGGTCCAGAGCAGCAGGGCGATCTCCGCGTCACCGAAGTTCCACTCGAAGAGGCCGCCCACCATGAACCCGAGCCAGACGGCGAGGGCGGCCAGGGTCCAGGCCGCGGCGAGCGGCGGCGCGCGCTCGCCGAGCCGGCGCAGGGCGCGCCAGCGACGGGCGAGCTGCCAGGGCAGCGAGACGAGGAATAGCAGCGCCAGCAGCAGGCCCGGCCAGCCCCAGATCGCGGCGAACATCGCGAGGTTGCTGTGCAGGTGGCCCTTGATCTCCACGTCCTCGCCGCGATGGTAGTCGCTGTAGATCGCCTTGAGATCCAGGTCGCCGACGCCCGTGAGCGGATGGTCCTGGAGCATCCGCCAGCCGGTCTTCCACATGATCACGCGCTGGACGTTGGTGCGGTGCTCCGGATTGAACGAGGAGAGCATCCGCGCCCGGAAGCTGGCCGGGGCCACGACCACCGCGAGCACCGCCAGCACCGCGAAGATCGGCGCCGCCTGGGGCCGCTGCAGCAGGAGCAGCAGCAGCGTGCCGGCGCCGAAGCCGAGCCAGGCGTTCCGCGTGTAGGTGAAGACCAGCGCGACGAGCACCGTCATCAGCGCCGGCAGCAGCGGCAGGCGCGCGCGCCAGTCCTTGAGGCGGACGAGAAAGGCCACCAGGCTCAGGCCGCAGAGCATCATGAGGCCGCCGGCGGTCATGTAGCCCTGCACCAGATCCGCGCGCCCGAGCAGCCCGCCCGGCCCGCGCAGGTACTGCACGATGCCCACCACGGCCACGCCGGTCGCGCCGAGGCCGAGCGCGGCGATCAGGCGCCGGGCCATGCCCGGCCTGACGGCGGCGCCGGCGTAGAGCCAGAGCGCAGGCAGCAGCAGGAAGCGCTTCGCGTGGTGGAGGCTCTCCGCGGGGATCTGCGAGAAGGCGATGTCGAGCAGGGCCCAGCCCACGAAGAGCGCCGCGGGGAGCTCGACGCCCGTGCGCGGCGGGCGCCAGCCCGCGGTCAGCGCGAGCGCGGCGATGACGAGTGCCACCGCCAGCGCCGTCTGCGAGACCGCGATGGAGAACGGCATGCTGAAGATGCCCAGCAGCAGCACGGCGTCGAGCGCGGCCTCGAAGCGAGGTCTCAGCGCGCGCAGGCGTCCGGCGAGGCCCGCCGTCTCGCTCACCCGCGGGACTCCCGTCCCGCCGGCGCGGGCTGCCGGCTCGAGCGGGGCGCGTGGACGCAGCTTCGCACCAGCGCGCCGCTGCCGGCGGCCCCGAGCTGCCGCATCAGGAAGACGAACTGCTCGCGCAGCGCGGCCCGCAGCGTGGCGCGCAGGTCCGCGGGCAGATCCCAGAGCTGCCGCTTGAACGGGCCCCAGGCCTTCTTGCGCAGCTTGTAGACGAACTGCTGGTCGCTGTCGCCCGGCTTGCGCTCGGCCCCGCGCGCGTCGTGCAAGTGCCTGTCGATGGCGGCGAGCAGTTCGGCGGGGAAGTCGGGGTGCCCGAAGACGAGGTTCTGAAAGCCCGTCGCCAGGTGGATCTCGCTGCAGCAGCTGGCCGGGAAGCGGTGGAACAGCTCGGCCGGCAGCGTGCTCGCGCCGTGCTGCACCGCGCCGCTCAGGCCGTAGGTCCCGCGCGCGCGCCCGCCGATGGACTCCAGCACGCCGAAGTCCAGCTGCACGTTGGCCACGGAGCCGTCGGCGAGCGGCACGCCGCCGTGGCTGGTGCCCGTCTGCACGCTGATCTTGCTGATGCCGACCGCGCCCGGCGCCAGCCGTTCCAGCTCGCGCGCGTAGCCGGCCATGTAGGCCTCGAACTCGTCGACGGTGGAGTTCGCCGTGCCGACCTCCCCGATCTCGCCGCCCACCGAGACGCTCACGCCCTCCGGCTCCAGCGCGCGGATGCGCGCCGTGAGCCGCGCCGCGAGCGCGTAGTTGAGGCGCTGCTGGGCGTCCAGTGTGGGCTGGGAGAGATCCACCAGCGTGGAGGTGTCCACGTCGATGTTGTAGAAGCCCGCGGCGATCTCCTCGGCGATCAGGGCCTCCACCGCGGCGAGCTCTCGCTCGGGGTCCTCGGCGTAGGCGCTCGGCCGCACCTGCACGTGATCGCCCTGCACGAAGACGGGCCCACGATAGCCCGCGGCCACCGCGGCGCAGAGGATCACGGCCACGAACTCCGCCGGCGGCTGGTCGGTGTAGCCGATCTCCGTGCGCGCGATCTCGAAGATGAAGGCGCCGGCGTCCGTGGCGAGCGCCGCCTCGAACAGGGCGGCGGCCGTCTCGTAGCTGAGCCCGCGGACGTTCACCGCCGGCACGGTGAGCCCGTCCACCTCGCCGCGGCCCATGGCCGCGTAGAGCGGCGCGATGGACGCGGGCCAGGCGCCGAGGGCGGCCGCCAGGGCGCGCGCATCGGCATGGGCGGCGGCGCGGACCTCGGGCTCGGCCGCCAGCGCGGCCGCGCGGGCCAGGCGTGGCGCCGCCTCGCGGCGGCACCAGGCCTCGTCGATCACATGGAGATCGTTCCGGTCGTCAACGCGATAGCCGGTGGCCAGCTCGGCCCGCAGGGAGGCGGCGCTGCTCGTGCTCACGCTAGACGGCCTCGACGATCAGGGTGGCCGCCTCGCCGCCGCCGATGCAGAGGCTCGCGAGGCCGCGCTTCGCGCCCTTGTCCTTCATGGCGTAGAGCAGCGTGGTGAGCACGCGCGTGCCGCTGGCCCCGATGGGATGCCCCAGGGCCACCGCGCCGCCCCGCACGTTCACCTTGCTCGCGTCCAGGCCCAGGAGCTGGTTGTTGGCAAGGGACACGACGGCGAAGGCCTCGTTGATCTCGAAGAGGTCGATGTCCTTCGCCGTCAGGCCCGCCTTCTTCAGCGCCTTCTCGATGGCCTTGGCCGGCGCCGTGGTGAACCACTCGGGCGCCTGGGCCGCGCTGGCCTGGGCGACGAGCTTGACCATCGGCTTGAGGCCGAGGGCCTTGGCCTTCTCGGCGCTCATCACGAGCACGGCCGCGGCGCCGTCGTTGATGCTGCTGGCGTTGGCCGCCGTCACCGTGCCCTCCTTCTCGAAGGCCGGGCGCAGGGTGGGGATGCGGTCGAAGCTCACGCGGCCGGGCTCCTCGTCGGTGTCCACGACCACGGGGTCGCCCTTGCGCTGAGGGATGCTCACCGGCGCGATCTCGGCCTTGAACGAGCCGTCGGCGATGGCCGTCTGGGCGCGCCGGTAGCTCTCCGTGGCGAACGCGTCCTGGCTGGCGCGATCGACCTTGCACTCGCGGGCGCAGAGCTCGGCCGCGTTGCCCATATGGTAGTCGTGGTAGGGGTCCCAGAGGCCGTCGAAGACCATGCCGTCCTTGAGCGTCCAGTCGCCCATTTTCGTGCCCCCGCGGGAGTTCAGGGCGTAGTGCGGCACGAGGCTCATGTTCTCCATGCCGCCGGCCACGATGACGTCCGCGTCGCCCACGGCGATGGCCTGGGCCGCCAGCATCACGCTCTTGAGGCCGCTGCCGCAGACCTTGTTGACGGTGAGGCACTCCACGGACTCGGGCAGGCCCGCGCCGAGCGCCGCCTGCCGCGCCGGGGCCTGACCGACGCCCGCCGGCAGCACGCAGCCCATGATGCACTCGTCGACCTGGTCGGGCTTCACGCCCGCACGCTCGAGCACGGCGCGGATCGCCACCGAGCCCAGCTTGGGCGCGGGCACGCCGGACAGCGCGCCGAGAAACGAACCGATGGGAGTACGGGCAGCGGAGACGATGACCACGTCGCGGAGCTCAGCCATGGCAGGCACCTCTTGGAACCGGTGTGATCAGGCAAGAGAGGGAGGGGGGTCTGGCGAGGGCATCGTAGTCCAAGACCCCGGCCGATGCAAGGGGACGGCGCGGAGGGTTGTCGGCCGCGCGCGGGTCGGTTATAATTGTAGACGTCGGGCCACCCTGTCGCAGTGTGTCGAGTGAACTCGGGAAACCTGTGGGCGTTTCCGCGAAGAAGGGAGCCAGCATGTCCAAGGCGCTCGGCCTCGCCGCAGCCATTCTTCTCCTCGCCATTCCCGCCCTTGCCGTCGACTGCTTCGACTACGCGTCCGGCGACACGCCGCCCGCGTACGGTGCGGTCAGCGTGCCCGGCCACGGGGGACACGTCCGCGTGGCCGGCAATACGGCCATCGTCGTCTTCTCGTATCCCTACGAGGAACTGGCGCTGGTGATCGAGACCTACGACATCCACGACCCGAACAACATCACGCAGCTCGGATCCCTGACAGGATTCGCCGCTGCGGGCATCTCGGAGTTCAGCAACCTGTCGATCGTGAACGGCCACGCGTTCTTCAACTCGCCCTTCACCTGGTGCGCGGTGGACATCACCGATCCTGCCAACCCGGTTCTGGACTTCGCGATCAGTGGCCTGGACCCCGGCACGAGCACCGTGGATGGCGACGTCGGTTACCTCACGCGGGGTGGGGGGATCGTCGAAGCCTGGGACCTCTCAGATCCCCAGACTCCCCAGCCGCTAGGTTCCGTGGCGATGCCCAACGGGCTCGCCGGGGCCATGCTCAAGATCGGCGACTATCTCTACGTCGATGCTGGGGACATTACGCTCCTGGACGCCAGCGATCCCGCCAATCTCCAGGTCTACACCTCGCTCGGTGCGGTCGGAGCGGTGAACAAGATGCTGCACTGGGGGGACCGCCTGTTCTACGTAGGCGACGACACCAACTTGCACTCCCTGGACGTCTCGGATCCCTCGGCGCCGGTGGCGACGGCAGTGAGCGTCGCGCCGCGCGCCGGTGCGCACAGCTACTGCGCGGATATGGCGGTCAGCGGCACGACACTCTACGTCTCCGATTACATCGGCGTGAGCGTCTACGACATCAGCGACGTCGACGACCCGCAGCCCATCGGCGCCTTCGGCACCGTCGAGCAGATGACCTGGTCCGTGGCGGTCAGCGACGCCGCGCTCTTTTCCTTCGGCCGGACGAGCCCGGTGCACGTCGGCTATCTCGACTGCGGCAGCATCACCGCCGTGGAGCCGGCCGCGCCGGCGAGGGCGCAGATCGCGGCCTACCCAAACCCCTTCAACCCACGCACCGAGATCCAGGTGGAGCTGCCCGCGGCCCAGCGCGCGGTCGTCAGCATCCACGACGCCCAGGGCCGCCGCCTGCGCACCCTCTTTGCCGGCGAGCTGCCCGCGGGGGCGTCCACCTTCACCTGGGACGGCACGGACGACGCCGGCCGCGGCCTCAGCTCCGGCGTCTACAGCCTGAGCGTGGACGGCGCGAGCGCCGCCGGGTCCACCCGCCTGGTTCTGCTGCGCTAGGCCCGGCGTCAGACCTTGCACCGCGCCCGGTCCCTCTCGGGGCCGGGCATTTTCGTGTCCGGCGCTTGATCGCGCGGCGACCGATCGGCTACCTTGGCGGCCTCCCGCCGGGCGGAGCCGCGGAGCATCCCCGATCACCGAAGGACGCGCATGGAGCAGGTCGAGCAACCCGGGCTCGCGGTGGCGGAGCCCAGCATCATCGTGCCGGGCGTGGCGGCCGGCTCGATGGCCGAGGCCTGGCGGCTCGCCTATCCCACCGTGATCGGCATGTTCTCGGCCACGCTCATGTGGACGGTGGACACCATCCTGCTCGGCCACGTGGGCAAGGTGCCCCTGGCCGCCGCCGGCTTCGGCGGCGTGCTGGTCTGGACTCTCTACACCTTCTTCGTCGGCACCGTGCAGGGCGTGAACACCTTCGTCGCGCAGGCCAAGGGGGCGGGACGTCCCCACGACTGCGCGCTCTTCGCCTGGCAGGGCCTCTGGGTGGCCGTGGGCGCCACGGGCCTCCTGGCGCTGCTCTACTGGCAGATGCCGCGCATCCTCGCGCTCGCCGGCCCCGAGGCCGCGGTGGAGGCCGAGTGCCTGCGCTACGTGCGCGCGCGCATGCTGGGCGCGCCCTTCCTGCTGGCCACCTTCGCCTTCCACAGCTTCTTCCGGGGCGTGGGCGACATGAAGACGCCCATGGTCATCGTGATCATCGCCAACCTGCTGAACATCGGCCTCGACCTGCTGCTGATCTTCGGCGCCGGTCCGGTGCCGGCCCTGGGGGCGCTGGGCGCCGGGCTGGCCACGTCGGCGTCGGACTTCAGCGCCGCCCTGATGGGGCTCGCGCTCTTCCTGCGGCCCGCGGTGAACGCGGTCTACGGAAGCGCGCGGCGCGCCGCCGCGGCCTTCCAGCCGGCGCCGTTGCTGCGCCTGTTGCGCGTGGGCGCGCCCATCGGCGGGCAGTTCTTCCTCGACATGGGGTCCTTCACCATCTTCATGGCGATCATGGGGCGCCTGGGCACCGACGAGCTCGCCGCCAGCCAGATCGGCATCCAGCTGCTCAGCTTCTCGTTCATGCCCGCCAACGGCATCTCCAAGGCGGCCACCACCATGGTGGGGCAGTACCTGGGCGCGGGACGCGCGGCCCTGGCCGCGCGCTGCGGCTGGGTGACACTGCGCATGAACCTGGTCTACTCGCTGGTGGTGGCCGCGGTGTTTCTGCTGGCGAGGCGTCACCTGTTCACGCTCTTCAACGACGATCCCGGCGTCGTGGCCGCAGGACTCGCGATCGTGCCCCTGCTGGCGATCTTCCAGATCCTCGACGCGGTGCAGATGACCTTCAGCAACGCCCTCCAGGGCGCCGGGGACACGCGCTTCCCGCTGCTGGTGATCCTGCTGGGCTCCTACGTGGTCTTCCTGCCGCTGGCCCTGCTGCTGGCCTATCGCCTGGAGATGGGCATCGTCGGCGGGTGGCTGGGCGAGGTGGTGGCCTTCGGGCTGATCGCCAGCCTGCTGACCTGGCGCTTCCGCGCCGGCCGCTGGCAGTCGCTACGGGTGTAGGCACGAAAAAGCCCGGCGACCTTCGCCGCCGGGCTTCTCGTTCTGCATGCGAGCAGAGGTGCGTCCTCGCTCACTTGAGCAACGTTAGCTTCTTCGACTCGCTCACCGTGCCCACCCTGAGCCGCGCGAAGTAGATTCCGCTGGCCAGGGCGCCGCCGTCGTCGTCGCGGCCGTCCCAGTTGCGAACGTAGGTCCCCGGCTCCATGCTGCCGCGTTCGAGGCTGCGCAGGCGCCGGCCGCGGACGTCGTAGATCTCGAGCACCACCGGCTGCGAGGCCTTGCCGCCCACCGTGAAGCGGATGTTCGTGCTGGGGTTGAAGGGGTTCGGCCAGTTCTCCTCGAGCCGCGCGATCTGCCCGGCCGGGAGCGGGGCCGCGTCGTCGGCGCCCACGACCCAGTCCAGCGTGGAGCGGTTGCCCGTGCGACGGAAGTCGTGCATGTAGGTGTACCAGGGAATCCGATCGGGATCGTAGGTCGTGGGGAACTCCCAGATGTACACGTTGCGGTCCCAGCCCACGAAGATCAGGTCCAGCAGGCCGTCCTGGTCCACGTCGATGAGGCCGGCCGACGACCGCGCGAACTCGCTGGTGACGAGCGGGAAGCCGTCCACCGGCGTGCCGTCCACGTGCCAGGCGTCGATGTGGCCGTTGGCGTGCGGGAGGATGACCTCCATGCTGCCGTCGCCGTCCAGATCGCCGACGGTGGCGCCGGCCTGGCTGTAGTCCTCGATCTCCACCGGCCAGCCCGGCAGCCAGGCGCCGCTCGCGTCGAGCCAGCCCAGCTCCGTCTGGTCGGCGTTGTGCACGCCGACCGCGAAGATCTCGGGCGCGCCGTCGCCGGTCACGTCGGCCAGCACGGGACTCGGGCCCTTGAGCGAGGCGCCGACGTTGCACTCGAAGTAGATCGGCCAGCCGGGCACCCGCGTGCCGTCGTGCCTGAACACGTAGAGCGAGTCGTTCTCGGCGAGCGTCACGATGTCGGGACGGCCGTCGTCGTCCACGTCGCCGATGGCGGGACTGGAGTAGATGGCGGTCATGCCCGTCTTCGGGAAGCCGGGGAGGATCGTGCCGTCGCCGCGGTAGCCGCGGAGCTGTCCGGTCGACGTGGGCAGGAAGATCTCCTGCGCGCCGTCGGCGTCGATGTCGGCCAGGCCCGTCGTGCTGCGAGTCCAGCTGCCGATGCCGCTGATCGGGAAGCCGGGCAGCGCCGTGCCGTTGGAGCGCCAGCCGTTGAGGTAGCCGCCGATGTCGGTGACGAGGATGTCCGGCGAGTGGTCGCCGTTCACGTCGCCGACGGTCACGCCGGCCCAGAGGCCGTAGCCGCCGGGGCTGGCGATGTCCTGGGGCCAGCCGGGCGCGATGCTCGCCTGGATGCCGCCGCCGACGTCCGTGAACTCGAAGACCACCACTTCGCCCGTGTCCCAGCTGCCCGCCACGACTTCGAGGCCGGGGCTGCTGGTCACGTCGGCCATGGTCAGCGGCCCGGTGCGATAGGCGCCGCCGAAGCTGCTGATGGGGCCCTTGGTGAGCGGGTTGGCGTCGCCGTCGTAGAGCTCGTTGCCATTGATGTCGTAGCCGTAGATCTTGTCGGCGCCGACGAAGATCTCGTTCACGCCATCGCCGTTCACGTCGCCCACGACCGGCGTGCCGCCGCTTTCGAGCGCCAGGGTCTGGGGCCAGCCCGCCTTCACCGGCAGCGAGGTGGTCACCTTGCTGGAGTCGGAGGACACGCCGGCGAGACCCGCAGCGGAGAGCGGCTCCACGCGGTACCAGTAGCTCGTGAAGACGTCCAGGCTCGGGTCCTCGAAGGTGGCGTTGCGCACCCAGTCCGTCGAGATGGGCACGTAGGGCCCCGACGACGCCGGCGCGCGGTAGACGCGGTAGCCGTAGGCATCGTTCTCGGGAGCCTGGCCCCACTCCACCGTGACCTTGGTCGGGTTGCTGCCGAAGGAGAAGCTCGGGGTGCCCGGCACGCCCACGGGGCGGTCGAGGACGACGATCATGCTGTCCTCGTGGCCGTAGGCATCGGTGAGCACCACCAGCAGCTCCGGCGGAGCGGCGCCCGAACGCGTCACGTTGAAGGTCGCGGGGCCCAGGTCCTGGGACAGCGCAGAGAGATCGCCCAGCGGCTGCGTGCCCGAATTGACGGTGAGGCTGCTGCTGCCGGTGGGCGTGGCGACGGCCGTCACGTCGACCGCGTCGCCGCGCCCCCAGTTGTCGAAGATCATGCCGTAGTCGGCCGTCTCGCCGTCGTCCAGGATGCCGTCGCCGTTGCCGCCCGCGCTGTCGTCCAAGGTGCCGCGGTTGAGCGAGAGCTCGGCCCCGCTGGCGATGACGAAGAAGTCGTCGCTCCAGGAGCCCTGACTCGCGTTGATGGCGAGGCTGAAGGCGGTCGTCACCTCGTCTTCGCCGAGGAAGTCGGAGATGGCGATCAGGTAGCCGCCGGCGCCGGCCGCCGTCGCGCCGGTCGCGATGCTGCCGTAGCTGTCCGTCGCGTCGACGATGGTGACCTCGGGCGAACTCGAGCTGAGCGTGGCCGCCACGTTGCTGGCGCTGGCGCTGCCGTCGTTGCGCACCGAGATGTTCAGCCGCACGGTCTCGCCGCGCTCGGGGATGCCGTTGCCGTTGCCCACCACCGAGCCGCCGGTGACGTCATTCACCGTGATGGCCGCGGTGTGGAGGCGCGGCGTGCTGGCGGGGTTCGTCCCCTGGAAGCTGGTGGCGATGGGCTTGAAGTCGCGGGCCTCGACGGACACGAAGTAGGAGCCGGAGGTCTCCGCCTTCAGGCTGAAGGTCACCTGCCCGGCCCCATCCGTGGTCGCCCACTGGTAATCCTCGTTGCCGCGCCGGATGACCACGCGCGCGTCGGGGACCGGAGCGGACATGCCGCCGGTCACCGTGAGCGTGAGCGGTGTGCCGTCCAGGGGGAAGGAGGCCGGCGCGTTGACCGACATGGTGCTCGCGGCCTTGAAGTGCAGGAAGAGGCTGGGGTCGGCCATGAGCGTGAAGGTCGAGTGCGCCCAGCGGTGCCCGCTGTCCAGGAGCGTGTCGTCGGCGTAGTACGCGAGCATGTTCATGTACAGCTCGCCGATGGACATCTCGGGGTTGTTCGCCACGAGGTCGAAGAACACGTCCATGTAGAGCGCGCTGATGTTGGCGAAGGTCTCCCGCGTCGAGCCGATAACGGCCCAGGCGCCCCCGTTCGCGTTCTTCATGAAGCTCTCGGCGATGGAGTTGTAGTCGAAGGCGCCCGCGGTGCAGTTGATCATGTAGAGCAGGAAGTTGCGCGGGCCGTTGGTCAGCTGGCTCGCCATGTAGTTGTCGAGGCTGCCGTTGCCGACGTGCATGGTCTGGCGCTCGCCGTGGCCGTTGTGCAGCACGATGTTGAAGCCGTTCTGCATGGAGTCGCGCGCCGACACCACCGTGAGCGGAAGCGAGCCGGGATACTCGGTGTAGTTCTCGTAGAGCCGCACCACGTGCTGCTGCGGGCCCGTGTACTTGCTGTAGATGGAATCGCAGAACTCGGCGCCGTCGGTGATGATGTTCTGCCCCGGCTCCCAGTTGGTGGGGAAGAGCACCTCGCCCAGCATCAGGATGCGATCCTGGTAGGGCGTCATCGTCGCGTTGCGATAGGTGGTCTGCTTGGCCAGCAGGACCTGGCACTGACTGCGCGTACCGGCCGGCAGGCGGCCCACGTTGAGTTCGGCGAGCCAGTCCACCACGTCGCCCGGGTCGCTGGAAGCGGTGTCGGCCGCCTCGGCCCAGAAGGCGTCGTGGTCGGCGTTCCAGTCGCCGTCCAGGCAGGCGAAGTACATGTCGGTGGGGGCCGTGTAGCCCTGGGCGCCGAAGATGCCGGTATAGGCGTAGCGCGGCGGAATCTGCGCGGCGTCGCCCACCAGCAGCAGGTCGCGCAGCGACCACTTGGAGTAGGCGTCGATGGCGAAGTTGCGCAGCATCTCCGCGCGGTCGCTGCCGTGCGGGTAGTGCTCGGCCATCCACTCCAGCGTGCGCACCACGGTCGGCACGCCCTGATTGGTCCGCGAGTTGGCGTAGACCTGGCAGAGGTCCGCGAAGGAGTCCACGGTGACGATCACCATGTCCACGGCCGCGCCGTCGAGGCCGGGGACGTCGGTGGGGAAGCCGTCGCCGCCCACGCGCAGGATGGGCGCGGGCAGGGACTCGGGGTTGAGCAGGCGGTCGCCGAGAGCGTTCAGCAGGCGCTGGCGCAGGGGGAAGTCCGCGCGCAGGGGCTGCAGCACGGGCAGCGCGTCGCCGACGCCGGTCTCCAGGCGCAGCGTGGCGCCGCGGAGCGCGCGCAGCGCGCCCTGGCTCTCCCGGAAGGGGTGAAGGGTGATGGCCTGCACCTGCCGTCCGTGGATCTGCTGGGGCGGGCCGATCTCCAGGTCGAAGTCGTCGGACCAGAGCAGGTCGCCGCCGCGCTGGACGGTGGGGGTCCCGCTGTCGCCGAGCAGCGGCAGGCGCCGGGGCGAGCGGGAGAGCGGGGCGACGGTGCTCTCATCGACGTCGATGAGAGTGGCGCTGGCGAGCTGCTCGCCTTCGGGCAGCAGCCAGTACCAGGTCAGGGTGGGAGGCAGACTGCTGTCGGCCTCGGGGTTCGCCACAACTTCCGCCAGCCAGCGACCGGTGGGGGTGTCGCTGCGCCAGGCCTCGTCGAGGGGCAGGTCTTTCTCGATGACGGCGGCCGAGGCGGGAAGGGTGGCCAGCAGGGTGAGCAGAGTCAGGATAGGCGCGAAATGCCGTACGCGCGGCTTCTGAGTCATCTGTACATCCTCTTGGTCGAGCTCGTTGATTGATCGGTGATTCCGAATGCCCACCGCCTACACTCGGCGACATCCGGACGGGTCGGTCCCGCTTGCTACAGGACCTGCAGGGGTAGCCTTGATTTTACCACATCGGCACAGTCCACTGCTTGTCGGAAATTCTCGGCCGAAGCCGTAACGCAGCACATACGGAGTCCCCCGCCGCGGCGTGACGCGACGGGGAGTCCTGAACCCGAGCTTTTTCTCCGAGTTAGCGCAGCAGGACGAGCTTCCGCGTCTCGCTGCGATCGCCGAAGCGGGCGCGTGCGAAGTAGACGCCGCTGGCAAGGCGGTGGCCGCCGTCGTCGCGGCCATCCCAGTCGAGGGACAGGCGCTGGCCGGGGGCGAGCGCGCCGTCGAAGAGCGTGGCCACCTGACGTCCCTGCACGTCGTGCACGGTCAGGCGCGTCGCCGTGGGGGCGGCGCCGGCCGGCAGGGACAGCGTGAGCCGCGTGCTGGGATTGAAGGGGTTGGGGAAGTTCTGCTCCAGCGTGCCCGCGGCGGGGGGCGCGGCTTCGCCCGGCAGCCCGGTGAGGTCCTGCGCGTAGCGCGTCTCCTCGTAGACGAGCGTGGCCTCCGTCAGCGCCGGATTCGCGCTGCGGAACTGCACGAAGCGCAGGTTGCCCGGATGGGGGACGTCCACGTCGCCGCCACCCGGCTGCCAGGGTTCCCACTCCACGAACTTGAGCTCGTCGAACCAGGCGTGCGCGATGGCCCCCGGCGGCGGGTCGAGCGTGCAGCGCAGCTCGAACCAGTTGCCCTCGGCGGGCGTGGTCAGGTCGATCCACTGGTCGAACCAGTCGACGGTGCCGTCGAGCGCGGGGCCGAGCGCCTCGCTGCTGACGGGACTGCCCGCGTTGCGCTCGGGGTAGAAGCGCACGAGCACGTTCGCGCCGTAGGCGTTCGCGCCCTTCATCCAGCCCAGGGCGCTGTGCTCGCGGGTGGCGTCGCAGGGCAGGTGGCGGTCGAGGTCCGTGCCCGCGGCCACGCCGTCGCTCTCGCTGCGGCGCAGCGCGAGGGAGCGCGCCCCCGCCACGGACTCGGTGTCGTCGTACCATTCGTCGGCCGTGTTGACGTCCCAGAGCGACGCGCCCTCGTCCTCGAAGCCGCCGTGCCAGAGCAGCTCGCGGCCCACGCGGTACTCCCAGGCCCCGAGGCCGTCGCCCGCGAGCGAGACCAGCCGCGACAGCGAGCCCTGCCCCGCCAGCTCGAGGGGCCGGCTCACGGCCGCGGCGCCGTCCGCGCGGAAGGGCAGCGCGGCCTGCACCAGTTCGGCGCTGCTCGGCGCGCTCGCCGGATCCAGATGGATGCGCGCGCGGTCGGTGGACGGATCCACCGCCACCAGCGCGCCCATGGGCAGCGAGTAGTCGGCGAGCATGTCGAGGATCTCGCGGCCCAGGCGGCCCGTGGCCGGCCGGGTGATGTAGTCGTCGATCCAGGCCGGCGTGAGCGTGTAGCCCGTGATGCCCGTCTTCTCGATCTCCAGCGTCAGCACCACGGTGGGCAGGGTCTCGGGATAGTAGAGGTCGAAGATGAAGTTGCCGAGGCTGTGGGCGATCAGCTTGCCGTCGTAGGACTCGAAGCCCTGCAGCACGTGGGGATGGTGGTTGATGAGGACGTCCGCGCCCAGGTCGATCGCCTCCCGCCGCAGCTCGCGCTCCGAGGGGAGCGGCTCGTTGCGGAAGCGCAGTTCGGGCGCGCCGGGCACGGGCGCCGCGGCCTCGACCGGCGGTTCGACCAGCGGCAGCGAGCCGCCGGGCAGGGACTTGGCGCCGCCGGGCTCGCCCTCGTCGGGCGCGCCCTGGGTCTCGTACTCGTTGCCGCTGTGGGTCTGCACGATCACGATGTCGGCCTCGTCCCGCACCGCGTCGATGGCCTCCTCGAGGTTCTTGGGGATCAGATAGGCGAAGCCCGGCTTGCTGGCGCCGGCGTCGAGGAAGGGCTGGTAGTTCCAGCGCCGGCCGGTGCGGTTGGAGAGGCCGAGGAAGCCGAGGCGGATGCCCCGCTCGCTGAGGAAGGCGGACGCGAGGGCGCGGCGGTCGTCGGAGCCGGCGCCCATCCAGGCGATGCCCGCATCGTCGCAGAGCTGCTGGGTCTGCAGCATGCCGATCTCGCCGTAGTCCACGATGTGATTGTTGCCCAGGTCGCACAGATCGATGCCCGCGTTGGCCACTCCCACGAAGTTCTCCGGGCGCGCGCGGAAGACGACGCTCTTGGTGGGATGGGCCGTCCCCTGGTCCGTGAAGGCGCACTCCAGGTTGCAGACGCTGAGGTCGGCGGCGTCGGCGAAGATGGGCTTGCTGGGCGCGAAGATCGCGTCGACGCCCTGCGTGGCGATGATGCCCCCAGGGCTTTCGTAGCTGCGACCTATCATGATGTCGCCGACGAAGTTCACCGTGATCGGTCCCTGGCTCTCGCCGGGCTCCACGGCCACCTGACAGGTGTCGCCGCCGGTGAGGCCGTCCGGATCGGTGACGATCAGCCCCACCGCGTAGTGGTAGTCGGCCTGCACGACGAAGTCGTGATAGGGCGCGGGCTCGGCGCTGCTCGTGCCGTCGCCGAAGTCCCAGAAGTACTCGTGGCTGGGCGAGTCGGGGTCGGTGACCGTGGCGTCGAACTGCACGCCCGCGCGCCAGCGGTCGGCGGCGAGCCGGGTGAGCGCGGTCACGGTGTAGGTGGCGTCGACCGTGGGCGGCACGGGCAGGTCGTCGGTGACGTCCACCACCGCATCGAAGCGCGTCTCGCCCTGCCCGCCGTCGTCGTTGTCGTTGACGAAGATCAGGCGGTCCACCGTCGGCAGGTAACCGTGCGTGGCCTGCCAGTCCTCGCCGATCGGGAGCAGGTAGACGCGCCACTCGCCCGTGGGGAAGGCGCCCTGGTAGACCGTCCACCAGGTGGGGCCCGTCGGCAGCTGGTCGCCGGCCAGCGTGTAGAGCAGCTCGTTGGCGCCGTCGCCCACGCCGAAAGCCTGCATCTCGCCCACGTCCTCGACGTGGACCGCCACCTGCCACACCGTGCCGGCCGTCACCACGCGCGGCGAGACGCTCTCGGTCTTCCAGCTGTTGCCGAAGATGCGCAGCGAAAAGGCGCTGCCTTCGTGGGTGCCGCTGGTGATGAGCTCCCAGGCGCCGGGCTCGGCGTCCTGGCCGGGGTAGCTGTCGAGGGTGACGCTGCCGGACTCGAAGTCCTCGACAATGTCCCCGCGCGCCATGGGCGCACGGGGCTGGTCTCCGCTTCGCGGAAGCGGGGAGGCAGCGGCGGCGGTGGCGAGCAGCAGGGCGAGGGCGACGAGCGCGAGCCGTGACATGCGGACCTCCCGTGGACGGTCCAAGGATAGCACAGACCGCGCGCCGGCGCGCCTAGCCCGAGTAGGCCTCGAGCGCGGCGGCGAGCACCTGCATCGCGCCGTCGAGATCCTCGCGCTTCAGGACGTAGGCGATGCGCACCTCGTTGAGCCCGGCGCCCTCGGTGGCGTAGAAGCCGCTGGCCGGGGCCACCATGACGCTCCTGCCTTCGTGGCGGAAGTCCGTGAGCAGCCAGATGGCGAACTTCTCGGCGTCGGCCACGGGCAGCTTGGCCACGGTGTAGAAAGCGCCGGCGGGCTTGAAGGTGGTGACGCCGTCGATGCCGCTGAGGGCGTCGAACAGCAGGTCGCGCCGCTGCTGGTACTCCGTGAGCACGCCCTCGAGGTAGCTCGGCGGCGCGGTGTAGGCCGCGGCCGCGGCGAGCTGGTCCACGGTGGGCGGGCAGAGCCGCGCCTGGCCGAGCTTGGTGGCGGCGGCGAGGACGTCCTCGTTGCGCGTGACCAGGCAGCCCACGCGCGCGCCGCAGGCGCTGAAGCGCTTGCTCACGCTGTCGAGGACGATCACGCGGTCGGCCACGTCGGTCAGCGTGAAGACGCTCGCGAAGGTCGCGCCGTCGTAGACGAACTCGCGGTAGACCTCGTCGGCCAGCAGGAAGAGCCCGTGCTCGGCGGCGAGATCGCCCAGGCGGCGCACCTCGGCCGGCGTGTAGACGGCGCCCGTGGGATTGCCCGGGTTGCTGAAGAGGATCGCCTTCGTGCGCGGCGTGATGCGTCGCTCGAACTCGGCGCTCGCGGGCAGGCGGAAGCCGTCGTCGACGCTCGCGGGCACGGGCACCACGCTCACGGCCGCCGCCGCCGCGAAGCCGAGGTAGTTGGTGTAGAAGGGCTCGGGGACGAGCACCTCGTCGCCAGGATCGCAGAGGGCCAGCAGCGCGAAGAGGATCGCCTCGCTGCCGCCGGTGGTGGCGATCACCTGCTCGGGGCCGATCTCCACCTGCCAGCGCTTCCAGTAGCTGGCCACCGCCTGACGGAACTCGGGCAGGCCCGGGCTGGGCCCGTAGGCGAGGACGGTCGCGTCGTAGTTGCGGTAGGCCTGGATCATCTCCTTGGGCGTGGGGATGTCCGGCTGCCCGATGTTCAGATGGTAGATCGACGCGCCTGCGGCCTTGGCCCGGTCGGCGTAGGGCACCAGGCGGCGGATGGGGCTGGCGGGCAGCGAGCGGCCGCGGCGCGAGAGGCCGGGCGTGGTCCGAGTCGGCATGGCGACCCCCTGCGGCTGGAGATGGATGCAGGGTAATCCCGGAGGCGTCGGTCCACAAGCGTCAGCGTGCCGCCCCGGCGCCGCGGTCTGCCACGGGCGCTGCCGCCGCGACAGAATCGCGCCGATGTGGCAGCCTGGTGGCACGCCATGATGGCAGTCGCTCGCGGGGCGGGCGCGGCGATGTTCACGTGAACGTTTCGTAAGCTGTTGTAATGAGTTCACATATAGGTTCTGCACGGACTTGGCAAGGCGGTTGCTGTAGCGAGGTCGAGCATGTGAAACCCCCGAGCCCCGAGCCCTAGAGACTCGAGCCGAATCAGGAGGAGCAGAGATGACTCTCATCAAGTGGAAGCCCCAGCACACCGCCATGAACGACTTCGACCGCTTCTGGAGCGAGTTCATGGGCGCCCGGCCCTGCGTCGACGGCGACTGCGCCCCGGCCACCCTCTGGAGCCCGCGCGTGGACATCGCCGAGACCGACAAGCAGTTCGAGATCCACGTGGAGTTGCCCGGCCTGGAGAAGGGTGACATCAGCCTCAAGGTGGAGGACGGCCTGCTCACCGTGAGCGGCGAGCGCAAGACCGAGCAGGAGGAGAGCGGCCGCCGGTTCCGCCGCGTGGAGCGCCTCTATGGCCGCTTCCAGCGCAGCTTCCGCCTGCCCAAGGAGGCCGACGCCGACAGGATCGAGGCCGAGTTCAAGAACGGTCTGCTGGTCGTGAGCATCGGCAAGGCCGAGTCGGTGGCCGGCCGCGAGATCCAGGTCCGCTAGACGATTGCGGCGGGAGGGTCCCGCTCCGTGGCCCCGCCCTGAGCGAGATCTCCCGTCACGAACCCGCCCCCGGACGCAAACGCGTTCGGGGGCTTGTTTTTGCTTTCGCCTTCGGCTACATTGGGCCCGCCTTGGGCCGCTAGCTCAGCTGGTAGAGCGCTGCGTTCGCAATGCAGAGGTCAGGAGTTCGATCCTCCTGCGGTCCACCATCGGGCGGTTAGCTCAGATGGGAGAGCGCATGCTTCACACGCATGAGGTCACTGGTTCGATCCCAGTATCGCCCACCCGATAAGAAGCCCCTTCGCAACACGTTGCGGAGGGGTTTTTCGCGTCAGGTGCATTCAGTACTGATATCTGGCACAATGGGGATCGATGAAGTGCGGCGGGGCGCAAGCGTGGTTCGCCGGCAGGAACCCCACCCTGGGAAGGGAGAACGCGCCATGCCCCGCAGTACACGTATCGCCCTGCTCGTCACGCTGGCCCTCGTGGCCTCCGTCCCCGGCCGCGCACTCGATGCGGCAGCGCTCACGAATGCCGATCGCGCCTTGACGGCGATCCCGCGCGACTCGGGCCTCGACGTGCTCTCCAGCTACGCGCTCGTCATCCTGCCGGAGAGCCACGGCAACAGCGTGAACTACGACATGACCAACAGCCTCGCGGCCGACTACCTGTCCTACGTCGAGGGCGGTGGGGGGCTCTGGGTCTCGCAGCCCAATCCCTTCGGGCACATCGGGCACACGGCCACGATCACCTGGGTGCCCTACCTGCTGACGCTCTACTATTACTACGATCTCAACGACTGCCCTCCCGTGATCGTCGATGCCGAGCACTGCATCGCGGTGGACCTTCCCGCCGCGCAGTTCTCCTATCCTGGCGACACCGCCACGGAGTTCGGCCCCGAGTGGCATGTCGTGGTCGAAGGGGCCATGACGGGGAACCCCTCGGTCTTCACGGCGGAGCACGGCAGCGGCCGGATCCTGGTGGAACTCGGGCACCCCGGCAACTCCTACTGCCCCGTCCCGGACGAGGTGCTGCAGCGCTACGTGGAGTGCACGCTGTCGCCGACCTCGGGCGTGGAGCGGAGTTCCTGGAGCGCGGTCAAGGCGCGCTACGAGTAGGCCGGGGGTTCGCACCGTCGGACGCTGGCCCGGTCGAACGACCCAACTGACGCAGTCTGTCAAGCTTTCCTTTGAAGGCCACTCGTTTCGCCTAGGGGCCCATGTGGGCGAGCCCTGCGGAAGATTCGTCCTCTCGAAATGTCGCAGAGCGCGCGTTCGCCGTCGGCACGCGGTTTTCGCGCGCGTCGGCTCCGTCGCAGCGGTCAGCTTCTTCCCGCGGTAACTCCAACGTTACTGCATGCAGTGCCTTGCAGCGCACCGCTCTTCCAGCACTTCATCCGGATCTGATCACTTGGCTGTCACCGGTGTTTTCCGCGGCTGACCATCGGCCCGGAGTTCAACGCGGTTTTCTCCGGATTAGGCCCACACTGTGCTTGCCAGAATGCAAGCGACAGGAGATCTTGCCGGATGCATACATCACAGGACACCATCGACAATCGGCGGAACGATGCCAGTTCGCATTTCCCCTCTCCGATGCGGCTAGGTCGCGCACAACTGCACGCCGCCCTGGGCGCGCTTGTGCTGCTCGGCACCCTCTTCGCCGCGACCGCCGGTTGCGACAAGAAGGGGCTGCCGGCCGCACCGCCGGATGGGGCCGAGGACAGCTCGCCCTGCGTCCTCTTCGTGACGACGCCGTCGGGAGGCGACACCCTCGTCGTCGGCCAGCAGTACTCGCTCGAGTGGGCGGTCAGCGACTGCGGCGACCGCGTGAAGATCGAGCTGTGGCAGGCGGGCGAGCCCGTCGCGGCCATCGCGAACTTCTCCAAGAATGACGGCGACTACACCTGGACCGCCGCGCAGGTGGACAGCGCCACCGACGACTACCAGGTTCGCGTCGAGGACCTCACCAGCGGCTCCGACGCGTTCAGCGAGGCCTTCACCATCGCGGTGCCGCCGGTGAACGAGGAAGATCCCCCGGCCTGCACCATCGCGGTGACGAGCCCCGACGGCGGCGAGAGCTGGACCGTGGGCACGGAGCACGAGATCACCTGGGACGTGAGCGACTGCGGCGGCGGCGTGGCCATCGAGCTGTGGCAGGACGGCGACCTCGTCGACACGCTGAGCAACGAGACCACCAACGACGGCAGCTATATGTGGACCGCCGAGCAGTTCGGCGGCCAGAGCGCGAACTACCGGATCCGCATCCGCGACCTGTCGAGCGGCGCGGCGGACGAGAGCGACGGCGTCTTCTCCGTCCCCGTGCCCGACGCCGAGTGCCAGGTGCGCGTGCTCGCGCCCAACGGCGGCGAGAGCTGGACGGCGGGCACCACGCACACGATCCGCTGGGACGTGAGCGACTGCGGCGCGATGGTCAGGATCGAACTGTGGCGCGCCGGCGATCTGGCGCAGGTGCTGACCAACCAGACCGGCAACGACGGCACGCACAGCTGGACCGTCGCCCAGGTGGATGGCGCCACCTCGAACTACCGCATCCGCATCATCGATCTGGAGAGCGACAGCTGGGACGAGAGCGACAGCGCCTTCTCGATCGTCGACACGCCCGCCTGCGACATCGCCATGCTCGATCCCAACGGCGGCGAGGTGCTGACCGAGGGTCAGACCTACACGCTCAACTGGGAGCGCAGCGACTGCGGCGGTCTCGTCTCCCTCGAGCTGCTGCGCGACGCCACGGTGGTGCGCAGCATCGCCGCCGGCACGGCCAACGACGGCACCCACACCTGGACGCCCACCCGCGACGGCACGGCCACCGACGGCTACCGCGTCCGCGTGACCGACCTGGTGAGCGGCGCCACGGACACCAGCGACGCCGCGTTCTCCATCGTCGAGCCCGGCGCGGGCGGCGACTGCACGCTCACGGTGACCTATCCCGACGGCGGCGAGGAATTGGTGGAGGGGTCGGAGTACTCGATCAGCTGGAACCGCAGCGACTGCGGCGCGGAGGTGGCGCTGGAGCTGTGGCGTGGCGGCGAGATGGTGAGCACCATCGCCGCCAGCACGGCCAACGACGGCAGCTACGGCTGGATCGCGAGCCAGGACGGCGGCGCGACCACCGGCTATCGCATCCTCGTGCGCGATCTGGACAGCGGCGTCGAGGACATGAGCGACGACACCTTCCAGATCCCCGACGACGTCCCCAGCCCCGACGACTACTACTGCGTCAAGATCGGCGGCACGCGCACCAGCGGCCGCAGCACGGGCGACATCAGCGCCTTCGGCTGGGCGAACGCGGACTGCTACGGCACGATCGCCGCGGCCGTCGCCGAGATGGGCCCCGGCGACCAGGTGTGGGTGGACGACGGCACCTACGAGGAGGACGTCAACCTGCGGGTCGAGAAGTCCGGCAGCGCGAGCGACTACACCGTGGTGCGCGCGCGCAACGCCGGCCGGGCGACGCTGCTGAACCAGGACTACACGATCAACCTGAGGGGCACGTCCTACGTCGAGGTGATGGGCTTCCGGGTCATCGACAGCGCCCTGGCGCCGATCTACGTGCACGACTCCGCGCACCACTTCAAGTTCTTCCGCATCAGCTGGAACGGGCGCACGGGCCTGGTGACGGACGGCAGCCACCACGGCCTGCTCGAGGACTGCTACGCCTACGGCGGCCCGCACCGCTACGCCTTCCAGGTGAGCAACGGTGCGAACAACATCATCTTCCGCCGCTGCCTGGTGCGCTGGGACTTCTCGCTCACCCAGGAGCCGCAGGGCTGCTTCGCCAGCTACACCTGCGACAAGATCTACTACCAGAACTGCATCAGCATCGACGGCACGGACAACAAGGGCATCGACACGCCCAACGTGGACGGCCTCAAGTCCTACTTCACGCCCAACGGCAGCACGGACTGCCACTACGAGGGCTGCATCAGCATCGCCATGCAGGGCGCCGCGGGCTGGTGGCTCGAGGGGACGACCGCGATCGGCACCCTCACCGACTGCATCGCGTGGAACCACCTGACCAACGCCGCCGACGAGACCGACACCTACGATCCGTACAGCTTCGCCTCCACGGCGGACGTGGGCAGCTGGTCGCTGCGCAACTGCACCTTCGGCATCAACAACCTGGGCCGCCGCCCCGTGACCTTCGACATGTACAACGACGAGTCCATGCGCGACTGCATCATCATGAGCATGACGCTGGACAGCGGCCAGTACGCCGTCTCCGACCACCTGGACGACGGCGACTACAACGTCTACTGGGGCAACACCGGCGGCCGGAACATCGACGGCAGCATGGGCTCGCACTCGCGCACGGACATCAACCCGCTGACGAGCGGTCTCGTCTCGCCGGTGGAGGTGCAGCTCGGGAGCGTGCTGGGCTCCGCGGGCGAGGGCGGCGGCCGCGTCGGCGCGCGCATCGTGACGAAGATCGGCGCCAGCGGCAGCCTGGTTGGCGAGTCGGGCTGGGATCAGGACACGGGCGAGTCGCTCTGGCCCTGGCCCTACGAGGACCAGATCCGCGAGGACTGCAGCCAGTTCAACATGTCCGCCGGCGAGGCCTACCCGGGCAGCCCGGTCATGAACGGCGCGCGCGGCTTCTGCGCGCCGGGGCAGACGCTGACGAACTACGTCCTCAACTACCCGCTGCAGTAGACCTTCCGATTGTGGCGAACGGCGGCCCCTGATCCAGGGGCCGCCGTCTTTGCTCTTCCCGACGATTTCGGACCTTGACATCCTTCGTCCTTGGGTGTAATTGGACCTGTAGGTAAGAATATCCACTTAGCGGGGGCGCCGTGTTTTCCCAGACCGTCGACTACGCGCTTCGCGTCGCCACCTGGCTCGCCGCCAGTGGCGGCGAGTCCAGTACATCCCGGGAAATCGCAGAGGCCACTGGGGTCCCGTCCGGCTATCTGGTCAAGGTGCTACAGACGCTGCGTCGTGCCGGGCTGCTGGAGTGCCAGCGCGGGCTGGGGGGAGGGTGCCGGCTGGCGCGCCCCGCCACCGAGATCACGATCCTCGAGGTGGTCAACGCCATCGATCCCATACGGCGGATCGAACGCTGCCCCCTGGGCCGGGAGCACCGGGGCGAGACGCTCTGCCCGCTTCACCGCAAGATGGACGCCGCGATCGCGGAGATCGAAGGTGCCTTCAGCAGCACGCTGCTTGCGGACCTGATCGTGGTCCACGACGACAACAGCCCGCTCTGCCGGCCGTCGCCGGATGCGGGCCCGGGACGCTGATCCCAGCAGGAGGTCAAGACGATGCGTTCGAAAGCCGTTTCCGTTCTCGTACTGCTCGCGCTCGGCGTGCTGACCCTCATTGTGGCGGCGAGCCCGTCTCTGGCGCAGCCGGCTGCTGACGCCGGCGTGGCGGGCAAGTGCATGACCTGCCACAAGGAGAAGTCGCCCGGTCTCTACAAGCAATGGTACGGCAGCGAACACGCAAAGCACAACGTGACTTGCCTGGACTGCCACCAGGCCGCGCGGGGCGACGCCGACGCCTTCGAGCACGAAGGTGCGCAGATCGCCACATTGGTCACGCCCAAGGACTGCAGCCGCTGCCACGAGCGCGAGGCCGCCGAGGTGGGGAACTCCTACCACGCGCACGCGGGCGAGATCCTTGAATCCAACGATGCCTACCTTGCCCATGCCGCCGGCGGCGCGCCGGCCGCGATCGCGGGCTGCGCGAGTTGCCATGGCAGCAAGGTGAAGATCGACCCGTCGAGCCCGAACAGGCTGGACATCACCAGTTGGCCCAACAGCGGCATCGGCCGGATCAATCCCGACGGCAGCAAGGGCGCTTGCTCGGCCTGCCACACTCGCCACGCCTTCAGCCGAGCGCAGGCGCGCCGCCCCGAGTCCTGCTCCAAGTGCCACCTGGGCCCGGACCATCCCCAGAAGGAGATCTACGAAGAGAGCAAGCACGGAAACGCCTACTACACCCACGTTGACGACATGAACTTGAACGCCGACCGCTGGATCGTCGGCGTGGACTACTACGAGGCGCCCACCTGCGCGACCTGCCACATGTCGGCGACGCGCGATCAGGCCGTCACGCACGACGTCGGCCAGCGCATCAGCTGGACGCTTCGTCCGCCCGTCTCCAAGACCAAGGAGAACTGGGAGACGAAGCGCGCGAACATGAAGAACGTCTGCCAGGCCTGCCATGGCCAGCGCTTCGTAGACGGCCACTACGCCCAGTACGACGGCGTCGTGAACCTCTACAACGAGAAGTTCGCAAAGCCCGGCCTCGCGCTCTACCAGTTCGCGAAAGAGAAGGGGCTCGGCGAGGGCAAGGCCGCGTTCTCCAACAAGTACGAATGGACCTGGTGGGAGGTCTGGCACCACGAGGGCCGGCGGGCCCGGCACGGCGCGGCGATGATGGGGCCGGACTACACCTGGTGGCACGGCATCTACGACGTCGCCCAGCACTTCTACTTCAAGTACATCCCCGAGCTGCGCGAGCTGAACGACCCCGAGCTCAACGCCAAGATCGATGCGATGCTCGCCGATCCCTTCCACGCGTGGCTGCAGCGTCCGACCGCAGAGATCAAGGCAGACATCCAGTCAGGGAAGATGCAGGAACTCTACGCGAAGATGTACCGAGTGAAGCAGTAGAGGCGCGACATGTTCCGACGATTCCGACACCTCATCCTCGGACTGTCGACCAACTGGATCGGCATCGCGGGCGTCGTTCTGACGACCACGGCCTTCGTTCTGTTCGTCTTCATGGAGCTGCTGCGGGTATCCGGCATCGTGACGAACGCCTACGTGGGCCTCGTCAGCTACATGGCGCTGCCGCTGCTGTTCATCGTGGGCCTGCTGCTCATTCCTGTGGGCTGGGCCCGTCTGCGCAGGCAGACGGGCAAGACAACGCGGGAGCTGCTGGACTCGCGCTTCCCCCTGGAGATGACGAGGTTGACCAGCCTCGGTTCGAGCTTGGTGGGCACGTTGGCGGTGCTGACCATTGCCAATATCCTCTTTCTCGGGCTGGGCGGCGCGCGCATGCTGCACTTCATGGACAGCGCCAGGTTCTGCGGGACCGCCTGCCACAGCGTGATGAATCCGGAGTGGGTGGCCTACCAGCGTTCGCCGCACGCGCACGTGGCCTGCGTCGAGTG
This sequence comes from Candidatus Latescibacterota bacterium, assembly GCA_020633725.1. Lineage (NCBI taxonomy): Bacteria > Pseudomonadati > Candidatus Latescibacterota > Candidatus Latescibacterota bacterium. The sequence goes on along the minus strand of JACKDC010000003.1, from coordinate 13,336 downwards.
CCACGTGGGCGAGGGCGCGAAGGCATTGGTGGATGCGAAACTCAATGGACTCTGGCAGATCGTCTCGGCGACCTTTGACCTTTACGAGCGGCCGATCCCCACGCCCGTGCACAACCTGAGGCCGGCGCGAGAGACCTGCGAGAGGTGCCACTGGCCGGAGAAGTTCTACGGGGAGCGTGTGAAGACGCTCGTCCGCCACGAATTCGACGCTGCCTCGACACCGCGCTATACCACCCTCGCGCTGAAGGTGGGTTCGGGCGCGAGCGAGGAGCGGGGGACCATCCACTGGCACGTGGCGCCGGCCAACGCTGTCCGCTACCAGAGCGTGGACCCAGAGCGGCTGGAAATGGCCTGGGTCGAAGTGAAGCGCGGCGACAGCTATCACCGCTACACGAACCGCGCGCTCGATGGCGCGGCGACCGCCGAAACCGACGCGCGGGAGATGGACTGCGTCGACTGCCACAACCGGGCGACTCACATCTACTGGGATCCGGAGGATGCCGTGGACCACGCCCTGGTGGCCGGAGGCATCGACCGAGCGATTCCCTACGCCAAGCGCGTGGCGCTCGACGCCCTCACGGGTTCCTATCCGGTGGACGATGCCGCCGCAGGCGTGGCGCGCGCGGTGCTGGGCGACTACCGACGCGAAGATCCGGAAGCGCTCACGGAGTTCGGTCCCCAGATCGACGCCATGGTGGCCACGCTGCAGGACATCCGGACGGCCAACGTGCATCCGGGGATGAACATCGACTGGAACAGTTACCCCTCGCACATCGGCCACAAACGCTCGGGCGGATGCTTCCGCTGCCACAATGCCGACATGGTGGACGAGACCGGGCGCGCGATCAGTCACGACTGCACGCTCTGTCACTCGATCTTGGCCTATGACAGCGAATCGCCGTTCCAGTTCCTGCTGCCCACCGACGAAGCCGACCCCGATCGCCGCATGCACGAGTACCTGCGCGACGAGTTCCTGGCCGGCGGCCCCTGATCCAGGGGCCGCCAGCCGCAAGCCTACTTCACCAGCACCGCGCGCCGCGTGGCCACGCCGTCTTCCGTCTCGAGGCGAACCAGATAGACGCCCGAGCTCACGGCGCGGCCGCGATCGTCCTCGCCGCCCCAGCGGCGCTCGTGGTCGCCCGCGGCCATGCGCTCGCCGTCGAGCAGACGGCGGACCTGGCGGCCGGCAACGTCGTGCACGCTGAGCGTCACGCGCTGCGCGCGCGCCAGCTGAAAGCGGAGCGTGGTAGCGGGGTTGAAGGGGTTGGGGTAACTGGCCAGCGCCGTGGGGGCGGGGGCGGTGTCGCCGGGCACGGCCGTCAGGTCGCGGCACTGCTCGTAGAGCATCGTCAACCCCGCGGAGCCCGAGGCCAGGACGACGGCGCCATCCATCACGGTGATGCCCGAGGGCGAACCGCTCACGTCCACGCCGCCGACGTTCACCGCGGCGGCCGGGTCGGTGACGTCCACCACCCGCACCTCCGCGCCCGCGGTGGCGACGTAGGCGATGAAGCCGGTCACGGCGACGTCGAAGCACTGCGCGTGCGCGTCGATCAGGCCGAGTTGCACCGGCGCGTTGGGCGAGGCGACGTCGACCACCAGCACGCCGGCCGCGTCCACGGCCACGTAGAGCCGGTCGCTTTCGAGATCCATGTCCCAGGCTTCGGCCGGCGTGGCGAGGCTCGCCACCTCGACGGGCGCGGAGGGCGTGGAGACGTCGAACACGCGCAGCCCGCCGCTGCGATCGCCGACGAAGACGTGGTCACCGCGCAGCAGCACGCTCACCGCGTTGCCCGGCGTGTCGGCGCCGCCGACGAAGACCGGCGCGGCGGGGTTCGTCACGTCGAAGACCTGCAGGCCCGCGGCGTCGGCCGCCACGTAGGCGAAGCCGCCGGCCACGGCGACGTCCTTGGCCAGACCGCTCGGCGTCGGCGCGGCGCCCAGCGCCTGCGGCGCGGCGGGATTGGCCACCGAGACCACCTGAAGGCCGTTCGTGGAGTTGGCCAGGTAGACGAGATCGCCGTCCACGAAGAGATCGGTGGTCTCGCCGGGCAGCGGCAACTCGCCGGCCAGCACGGGCGCGGCCGGGTTCGACAGGTCCACGATGCGCAGCCCGTCGTGGTGGTTCGCCACGTAGGCGTGCGTGCCGGCGACCACGACGTCCGACGACCAGCCCGTGAGGTAGAGGGAGCCCAGCACGGGCGCCACGTTCGGCGACGGGATCGACACCACCTGCAGCCCGCCGCTCTGCACGGGCAGGTAGGCGAGGGCGGCGCCGGCGTCCAGGGTCAGGTTGCGCGCCAAGCCCGGGGCGCGCAGGTCGGCGAGCACGGTGGGCGTCGCGGGGTCGGCGACGTCGATGGTGAAGAGCAGCCCCGTGCCGGTGGTCATGTAGGCCAGGTCGCCGTCGACGGCCACGCCATCCATCTCGCCGAAGCCCAGGGTCTGCGCCAGGCCGAGCTCGGTGGGGACAAGCGGATCGCTGACGTCGATCGTCACCAGCCCGAGATCGAAGAGCCCGACGTACACGATATTGCCGGCCAGCGCGAGGTCGTGCGTGCGGCTGCCCAGCGGCAGCGTCGCCACGATGGCCGGCAGCGCCGGGTCGGTCACGTCGATCACGAGCAGGCCGGTCAGGGCGTCGGCCAGGAAGACGTACCCGCCCGACACCGCCAGCTGCTGCGCCCGGTCTGGTGTGTCCACCGCTCCGAGGAGGGTCGGCGCGCTGGGGTCGGCGATGTCCACGATCTCGAGCCCGGCCTCGCTGACGGCCACGTAGGCCCGCGAGCCCACGATCGCGACGCCGAGGGCGTCCGCCGGCGTGGCGAGGGCGCCGAGGAGCTGCGGGCTGGTGGGGGTGGAGACGTCCACCAGCTGCAGGCCGCCGGCGGCCGTGGTGACGGCGAGGAGGTCGCCTGCCAGGGCCAGATCGCTGGCCGTGCCGGGCAGCGGGAGCGTGGCGACCACGGCGAGCTGGAGCGGATCGCTGCGGTCGATCACCTGGAGGCCGCCGGCGCCGTCGGCCACGTAGGCGATCGTGCCGTCCAGGACCACGTCCATGGCCGAGCCGGGCGTGTCCACGCCGGTGAGCCAGTACTGGAAGTCCGCGTAGTTCAGGCAGTCCTGGGCGAGGGCCAGGGCGGGGAGGAGGAGCAGTGCCAGGAGCGCCGCGAGGGGCCGGTGAAGGCCGCGAGGAGAGCCGTGGAAGGACATGGGGTTCCTTTCTGAGCGAGGGCGAGCGACATGGGGGAAGAGGGCGCTGCGTTCCCTAAGATGTCCGGCTGGGGTAAATCATAGCACAATCCTTGTGCCGCTGAGAATGTGGCTGGCGGGTCCAGCCCCCACCGCTGGGGTGGAAACGCCGTCGTCACCCTCCATGCTGGGTCCCGAGGCGGCGATCCGACCCCGAAATCGCCCAGCCACATTTTCGGCGGCACAAGGTTTAGGTTGCCAAAGCGCCTGGAATACCCCATGCTTAGTCCCAGGTAATCATCCGCAGACGACTGCGGCGGTTCTCGCGACTCGGGCCGTCAAGAGAACCGGGTGAGGTGGGTCTCACCGCCTTCCGGAGCGCCCTGCAAAGGAGGTGATCCAGTGAGTTCAGGTATATGCGGTTTGGCGGAGGTGACGTCCCCGTAGCTACGGGCAACCCTCGTCACCGCTGACTTGGGATCATTTCCCGCCTGGCGGGGAACCCAACGTCACCGATGCCGACCCATTCGGGGCCCCGCCACTCGGCGGGGCCCCACTTTTTTGTCCTTGCCGATTTCGGACTCGGGGGTAGCCTATGGGTGGCGGCGCTGCCCACCGGCGGGGCCGACGGGAGGTGGACATGGCAGACAAGCACGAGGGCTGCGTGTCGAAGGCGGGGGGACCGAAACTGGCGACGGCGCCGCCCCCCCACGACGACGCGCCGACGAACGGGGGCACTCCAATGGTGACGGCGCGCGTGGGGCAGGTCGCCCCGGACTTCGAGGCCACGGCGTACGCCAACGGCGCATTCCAGAACATCACGCTCAGCGACTACCGGGGGCAGTGGGTCGTCCTCTGCTTCTACCCGGGCGACTTCACCTTCGTCTGACCCACCGAGCTGGCCGCGGTCGCGGCCAACCATCGCAAGCTCGAGGCGCTGGGCGTGAAGGTGCTCTCCATGAGCACGGACAGCCGCTTCACCCACAAGATCTGGCAGGCCGAGGAGCTGTCCAAGATGGTGGACGGCGGCGTGCCCTTTCCCATGCTCACGGACGCGGGCGGCCGCATCGGCCAGATCTACGGCGTCTACGACGAGGATGGCGGCGTGGACATCCGCGGGCGCTTCCTCATCGACCCCGACGGCGTGATCCAGGCCATGGAGGTGATGACCCCGCCCGTGGGCCGCAACTTCGCCGAACTCGAACGGCAGGTGCAGGCCTTCCAGCTCGTGCGGGAGACCGGCGGCGCGCAGGCCACGCCCGCGGGCTGGATGCCCGGCAAGCCCACGCTCGAGGTGGGGCCGGAGCTGGTGGGCAAGGTGTGGAAGGTCTGGAAGCCCTAGGGCTTGCGCTCCGTGGCTGGCTGCCTATCCTGAGCGGACACTTTCGGGAGGCCCCATGGAACGCACCTTTCACCACGACCGCGACGCCCTGCACGGCATGACCGTGGTCGTGACCGGGCAGGGCGTCGTGCACGTCGGCCGCTGCGACGACATCCGCGGCGGCCACATCCTGCTCCTCGACGTCGGCTGGCACCGCGACGGCGAAGACCCCGGCAGCCGCGACGAGTACCTCCGCAAGGCCGTGGCCTTCGGCGTCTTCCCGCGCGCGCGCCGGCTCGAGCTGCCGATGGAGCAGGTGGAGTCGATCGCGCTGCTGGGGGAGCTGGCCCGCGGGGCGGGCGATGCCTGACGACGATCCCCGCCACCGTCCGCCGCCCTACAGCACCGATCTCGAGGTGCTGGCGAACGAGGTGGAGATCACCGTATACCGTGCGTCGGGCCCGGGCGGGCAGCATCGCAACACCACGGACAGCGCGGTGCGCGTCCACCATCCGCCCAGCGGCGTCACCGTGGTCGCCACCGAGCACCGCTCCCAGCTCCGCAACCGCACGCTGGCGATGGAGCGGCTCGCCGCGCGCCTGGCGCAGCTGAATCACCGTCCCAAGAAGCGCCGGCCGACGGCAGTGCCGGCAGCGGTGCGGCGGAAGCGTCTCGAGCAGAAGCGCCTGCAGGGCGACAAGAAGCGGATGCGCGGCCGGCCGGAGGGCGAGGACTAGTCGACGGGCTGATCTGACAGCACGGCCTCGAGCCGATCGAGGTTCTGCTCGTTCGCCGGCCCCACGATGTGACGGATCCGCTCGCCCACAGCGGGGTCGTCGAAGACCTGATGCCAGTCGATCCGCGTGCCGCCATGCTCGGGCGCCAGCGTCACCGTCAGCACGTAGAACGGCGCGCAATCGTGCCGGATGACGATGCGCGCGGGCCGCTCCAGCTCGACGAAGGTGCTCTCGTTGTGGTAGTGGCCCGCCTCCGGTCCGTGCATCGTGAAGATCCAGCGCCCGCCGGGCGTGAACTCGAAGGTCTCGAAGGTGTTGGTGAAGCCCGCGGGGCCCCACCAGCGCTCGAGCAACTCGCGACGCGCGAAGGCCGCCCAGACCCGCTCGGGGGCGTGGGGAATCTCGCGGCTGCTGTGGAAGACACCCTCGCGCCCAGTCGTCTCGTCCATGCGTCTCCTTTGAGCTACACCGTCCGCCCCATCCAGCGCCGCGTGCGGAAGTACACGGCGAACAGGAAGGGCGGCAACGACGCGGACACCACGAAGGTCCACCACACCAGCGGGTAGGGCCAGCCCCAGACCCGCGTGGCCAGGTAGACGGCCGGCACCTGCAGGATCCAGGTGTAGAACAGGTTGAAGGCCAGCGGTACGCGGGTCTCGCCGGCGCCGGAGCAGGTCATCTCGAACATGATGCCGACGCCCTGGAAAGGCAGTGCAACGGCGATGATGCGCAGGGTCGTCACGGCGATCGACGCCTCGGGGCCGCCGCCGAAGAAGGCCGCGGCGATGGCCGGCGCGCCCAGCATGAGCAGGGCGCCGTAGACCGCCATCGCGCCACCGCTGAACTGCACCGAGCGCACGGCCGTCTCCCAGGTGCGCTGCAGCTTGCCGGCGCCCAGAGTCTGGCCAATCAGCGCGGAGAGGCCGAGGCCCATGCCGACGATCAGCATGATGCCGAAGCCCATCACCCGCTGCGCCATGCCGAAGGCGGCCACGACCTGCGTGCCGAAGGCGGCGATCCAGGGCAGCACCACCGTGCGGCCGAGCGCGAAGGACAGCGACCCCACGCCCGCGGGCGCGCCGATCTTGAGCATGCGGCCCATGCGCGCCGCGGAGATCGGCAGCTCGCCGTGCAGGTGGAGGCGCACGTTGCTGCGGCCGGCGAAGAAGATCCACAGCCCGGCGGCGAAGGTGCTGCCGTAGGCGATCACGCTGGCGAGCGCGGCGCCGGCGATGCCCATCTCGGGGAAGGGCCCCACGCCGAAGATGAACAGCGGGTCGAGCAACAGGTTGAGCACGTTGCCGGCGATCATGAGCAGCATGGCCTTCACCGGGTCGGCCACGCCGCGCAGGGCGGTGAAGATCGTCCAGCTCGAGAAGCCCGCGCCCAGCCCGATCAGGTAGACGCGCCCGTAGGCCACCGCCTGGTCGAAAGCCTCCGGGGTCGTGCCCACCAGACGCAGCCCGCGCGTCAGCATGGCGTAGCCGATGCCGCCCACCACGAAGGCGAGGGCGAGCTTGAGCAGGATCGCGTCCTTGATCGCCGCCTCGGTGCCGGCGATGTCCCGCTCGCCATAGCGGCGGCTGATCACCGCCACCGAACCCGCGCCGGCGATCTGGTTGACGCTCGTGATCACCCACAGGAAGGGGAAGAAGAAGGTCAGCGCGGCGACGGGCGCGCCCTCGAGGCGGCTGACCCAGAGCATGTCCACGATGTCGTAGATGGACGAGACGCCGAAGCCGATCATCGACGGCAGGCCCATGCGCACCACGGCGCGCACGACGCTGCCCTCGGTGAAGTCTGCTCTCGGGGGGGTGGGCCGCGGTGCGGCCAGTGTGCTCACGCGTGGATGGCGCGACCGTCCACGGCCAGCGCGGCCTCCTTGACCGCCTCGGCCAGGGTCGGATGCGCGTGGCAGGCCCGGGCGATGTCCTCCGCGCTCGCGCCGAACGCCATGGACGTGGCCGCCTCGGCCACCAGCTCGCCCGCCATCGGCCCCACGATGTGCACGCCCAGCACGCGGTCGGTCTTCTCGTGCGCGAGGATCTTCACGCGGCCGTCGATCTCGGCCATCGCCCGCGCGCGGCTGTTGGCCCTGAAGTGGAAGACGCCCTTCCGGTAGGGCGTGCCCTCCTCCTTCAGCGTCTCCTCGGTCTTGCCCACGCCCGCCACCTCGGGGTGCGTGTAGACCACGCCGGGGATGGTGTCGTAGTCCACGTGCCCGTAGCGGCCCGCGATGGCCTCCACGCAGGCGACGCCCTCTTCCTCGGCCTTGTGGGCGAGCATGGGGCCGGCGATCACGTCGCCGATGGCGTAGACGCCCTCCACCGCCGTCGCGAAGTTCTTGCCCACGGGGATGCGGCCGCGCGCGTCGGTGGCGAGACCGATGGCGTCCAGGCCCAGGCCCTCGGTGTTGGGCAGACGGCCGGTGGACACCAGCACGCGGTCGCAGCGGATCGTCTCCTTGCCCTCGACCTCCACTTCGGGACGACGGTTCTTCACCGCCACGCCGGTGACGCGCGCGCCGAGCGTGAAGCTCAGGTCCTGCCGCTTCAGCAGGCGCTGCGCCTCGCGGGCGATCTCGGCATCCATGCCGGGCAGGATGCGATCCAGGTACTCGAGCACGGTGACCTTGCTGCCGAGCCGCGCCCAGACCGAGCCCAGCTCGAGGCCGATGGCGCCGGCGCCGATCACCACGAGATGCCCCGGCACGTCGCTCCACGCCAGCGCCTCGGTGCTGCCACCGACGCGGTCGCCGTCGAGCTCCACGTTCGGCAGGGTGCCCACGCGGCTGCCCGTGGCGATGATGATCCTCTTGGCGGCGATCGTCTCCTCGCCGGCGCTCGAGGTCACGGCCACGGTGCCCGGCCCGGCGAAGCGCGCCGTGCCAGCGTACCGAGTGACCCCCGCGCGTTTGAACAGCGCCGCGATGCCGTCGGTCAGGCCGGTGACGACCTCGTCCTTGCGCGCCATCATGGCGGCGAGGTCGAGCGTCACCTTGCCCAGCTTGACGCCGTGGGCGTCCAGGCCCTCCTTGGCGCGCGCGAAGTGCAGGCTCGACTCGAGCAGGGCCTTGCTGGGCACGCAGCCCACGCGCAGGCAGGTGCCGCCGAGGCGGTCCTCCTTCTCGATGCAGGCCACGTCGAGGCCCAGCTGCGCGGCGCGCAGGGCGGCCACGTAGCCGCCGGGGCCGGCGCCGATGATGAGGAGCTCGTGCGTCTGCGCCGTCGTCGTCATCGTCCCTAGATCTCCAGGAGAATGCGGGTGGGGTCCTCCACGCCGCTCTTGATGCGGCGCAGGAAGGTGACGGCCTCGCGGCCGTCGATCAGGCGGTGGTCGTAGCTCATGGCGATGTACATCATCGGGCGCACGACGATCTGGCCGTCCACCACCACGGCACGGTCTTGAATGGCGTGCAGGCCGAGGATCGCGCTCTGCGGCGCGTTCACGATGGGCGTCGAGAGCAGGTTGCCGTAGATGCCGCCGTTCGAGATGCTGAAGGTGCCGCCCGAGAGCTCCTCGAGCGTGAGCTTGTTGTCCTTGGCGCGAGCGGCGAAGTCGCCGATGGCCTTCTCGACGCCCGCGAAGCTCAGGCGCTCGGCGTCGCGCAGGATCGGCACCACCAGGCCCTTGCCGCCGCCCACGGCCACGCCGATGTCGAAGTAGTCGCGGTAGACGATCTCGTCGCCGTCGATGCGCGCGTTCACCGCGGGGAAGGCCTTGAGCGCCTCCACGGCCGCCTTCACGAAGAAGGACATGATCCCGAGCTTCACGCCGTGCGCGGCCTGGAACTGCTCCTGCACCTGCTTGCGCAGGGCCATGACGCCGCTCATGTCCACCTCGTTGAAGGTGGTGAGCAGGGCCGCGTTGTGCTGTGCCTCGAGCAGATGCTGCGCGACCTTCTTGCGCAGGGGCGTCATGCGGACGCGCTCCTCGGCCCGCGCGCCGGCGGGCGCGGCCGGTGCCGGGACTTCCGCGGCGGGAGCGGGGGCTTCGAGCGCGCGCTGGACGTCTTCCTTGAGGACGCGGTTCCCTGGGCCGGTGCCCTTGACGCCACTGGCATCCACACCCGACTCGGCCGCGAGTCGCGCCGCCGCGGGCATGACAATCGTCGCGGCCTCCGCGGACTCCGTCCGCGGAGCCTCGTGCTCGGGGGAAGACTCGCGCGTGGCGGACTGCTCGGGCGCAGGCGCCTCGCCGCCGTTCCCGCCCCCGGGGGCGGGTTCCGCGTCCACGCTGCCGGCGGGCAGTTCCTCGAGCTCCGCGATGGCCTCGCCCACGGTGGCCGTCTCGCCGGCGGCCTTGAGGATGCGCTTCACCACGCAGTCGGTGGGGGCGGGCACCTCGCTGGTGATCTTGTCGGTCTCGATGACCACCAGGTTCGCGTCCTGGGCGACCTTGCCGCCCTCGTCCACGAGCCACTCGCTGATCAGCACCTCGGTGATGGACTCGCCGAAGGATGGCACCGTCAGTTCCACAACACAGCCTCCCGGCTAGTTCTTGGCGAAGGCGGCCTCGATCAGCCGCTCCTGCTCCAGACGATGACTGCTCGCGAAGCCGGTGGCCGGGCTGGCCGAGGCGTCGCGATAGATGCCGTCGAAGGGGTGCGCGCCCCAGAGCGTGGTGCCGAAGCGCGCGAGCCAGTAGCGCCACGCGCCCATGTTCTCCGGCTCCTCCTGCACCCAGTAGGCGGGCGTGTTCACCGGGTAGTCCATGAGGGCGCGTTGCAGCAGCTCGTCGCGGAAGGGATAGAGCTGCTCGATGCGCAGGATGGCCACGTCGTCGTGCCCGCCCTCCTCGCGCGCGGCCACCAGATCGAAGTAGATCTTGCCCGAGCAGAGCAGGATGCGCCGCACCTTGCGCGCGTCCTTGCCGCGCGGCAGCGCGTCCTCGATCACCCGTTTGAAGCCGCCGCGCGACAGCTCGGCCAGATCGGAGCTGCAGGCCGGCAGGCGCAGGAGGCTCTTGGGCGTCATCACGATCAGCGGCTTGCGATACGGGCGCAGCACCTGCCGCCGCAGGACGTGGAAGTACTGCGCGGGCGTGCTGGGGTAGACCACCTGGATGTTGTCCTCGGCGCACAGCGTGAGATAGCGCTCGAGCCGCGCGCTGGAGTGCTCGGGACCCTGGCCCTCGAAGCCGTGGGGGAGCAGCAGCACGAGGCCGTTCAGGCGCTGCCACTTGTCCTCGGCGCTGCTGATGAACTGGTCGATGATCACCTGCGCCGCATTGGCGAAGTCGCCGAACTGCGCCTCCCAGATGACCAGCGCCTCGGGACGGTCCAGCGCGTAGCCGTACTCGAAGCCCAGCACGCCGTTCTCCGACAGCGGGCTGTTGAGCAGCTCCACCGGCGCCTGCTTCGGGTCGAGGTGCTGCAGCGGCAGGTGAAGCGCGCCGGTCTCCTGATCCACGATGCCCGCGTGCCGCTGGCTGAAGGTGCCGCGAATGCTGTCCTGGCCGCTGAGGCGAAGGGGATGGCCGTCCACGGCCACGCTCGCGAAGGCCAGCGACTCGGCCGTGGCCCAGTCGAGCGGCTTCTCGCCGCCGGCCATCTCGGCGCGCGCGTCGAGCAGGCGCTGGACCTTCGGGTGCACGTGGAAGCCCTCGGGCATGCGCGTCTGCGCGAGGAGCAGCGACTTCAGCCGCTCCACCGGCACGCCGGTGCGCACCTCGGCGGCGTCGGCGTCCGGGCCGCCCTGGTAGTCGGCCCACCAGCCCGTGCGCTCGCGCGAGGGCTGCTTGAAGTCCGGGCTGCGCGCCGCCTCGTACTCGCGCTCGAGCAGCTGCCGGCGCGCCTTGGCGATGTTGTCGGCCATCCCGCGCGTCGTGCCGCCCAGCTTGAGCAGGCGCTTCAGGTAGCTCTCGCGTACGTTCTCCATGGCGCGGATCGCCTTGTACATGAGCGGCTGCGTGAAGCTCGGCTCGTCGCCCTCGTTGTGGCCGTACTTGCGGTAGCAGTACATGTCGATGACCGCGTCGCGCTGGTACTCCCGCCGGAAGTCCAGCGCCAGGCGCACGGCCTGGGCCACGGCCTCGGGGTCTTCGCCGTTGACGTGGAAGATCGGCACCTGGAGCATCTTGGCCACGGTGGTGGCGTAGGTGTTCGAGCGGCCCTCCTCGGGGCTCGTCGAGAAGCCGATCTGGTTGTTCACCACGACGTGCAGCGTGCCGCCCGTGCGGTAGCCGGGCAGCTCGCTCAGGTTCAGCGTCTCCTGCACGATGCCCTGGCCCGCGAAGGCCGCGTCGCCGTGGATGAGAATCGTCATGCCCTTCGTGCGGTCGCTGTCGCCGAAGCGGTCCTGGCGCGAGCGCATGCGGCCGAGGGCGACGGCGTCCACGTACTCCAGGTGGCTCGGGTTGAAGCAGAGCGAGACGCGCACCTTGCGGCCCTTGCTGGTCACCCAGCGGCCGGAGTGGCCCATGTGGTACTTCACGTCGTCGCGGCCGAGGTGCTCTTCGGGGTCGCGGTCCTCGAACTCGCGGAAGATCAGCCGCAGTCCCTTGCCGATGATGTTCGCCAGCACGTTGAGCCGCCCGCGGTGCGCCATGCCGATGACGACCAGGTCGACGCCCTCGTCGCCGGCCTTGGTGATCGCGAGGTCGAGCAGGGGGATCAGGCTCTCGGCGCCTTCGAGACTGAAGCGCTTGGCGCCCAGGTACTTCTTCTGGATGAACTCCTCGAAGAGCACCGCGTCGGTGAGCTTGATCAGGATGCGCAGCTGCTCCATCTGGCTCAGCGCGATCCGGTTGCGGCTCTCCTCCATGCGGGCGCGCAGCCAGGTCTTGGGCGCCACGTCGTCGATGTGCATGTACTGCACGCCGATGGAGCGCGTGTAGGTCTCGCGCAGGCGCTCGAGGATCTCGCGCAGGGTCAGCCGGCCGCCCTCGCGGCCCACGAGCGTATTCGCGCTGAAGCGCAGGTCCATGTGCTCGGGGCCGAGGCCGTAGTAGCTGGGCTCCAGCTCGGGGTGCGGCGCGCGCGGCAGGCCGAGCGGATCGAAGCGCGCGATCAGGTGGCCGCGCACGCGATAGGCGCGCACGATCTCGTCCACGCGGTCCTGCAGGGCGATGGCCGCGTCGGCCTCGCCACCGGGCGCCGCCGGGCCACCGGGGTCGAAGATGCTGCGCTTGGGGAAGTGCGGGGCGCCGTTGGGGCCGGGCGCGGCGCCGAGTTCCTCGTCCAGGGCGGCGAAGTAGGCGCGCCAGTCCGGGGAAACGCTGCCGGGGTCGGCGCGATAGGCGGCGTAGAGAGCCTCGACGAAGGGCAGGCTGGCGCTGTTGCTGGCGATGTCGCGTGCCATGGTCGGAGTCGACGTCTCTCCTCGCCCCGCCTCCGCAGCGGGGGCCTCCATTTAAAGGTATCGTGAGGGTGGAAGCCAGGGGTTAAGCGTCTTTTTCCACGAAAGTTGCGCGATTCTAAGCGGAGTCGCAGGGCTTCAATTCGCCGATGCGTCGAGGGCCCAGCGCAGGTAGGCCGGCAGGGTGGCGGCGGCGTCGATCAGCAGGCCTTCGGGGACGTCGTAGGGGTGCAGCGCCGCGAGCCGCGCGAGGCAGTCCGCGCCGCGGACGGTCTTCGCCAGCAGCAGCAGTTCCTCGCCGCGCTCGTGCTCGCCTCGCCAGCGGTAGTGGCTCACCAGCCCGGGCAGGAGCTGGACGCAGGCGGCGAGGCCTTCGTCCACCAGCGCGGCGGCGATGCGCTCGCCGGTGGCGGCGTCGGGGACGGTGCTCATCAGGAGCTGGAGGCGGGGTTCAGGCGCGGAGTCGCTCACGGGGCTCCTCCTCCAAGGGCTCCGCCAGCTCCGCCAGCGCAAAGCCCAGGCGCAGGGCGCGGGTGCTCTCGGGATCGCCGCCCAGCAGCTCCACCAGCTCGGCGGCCTTGAGCGCCGCGCCCTGGACCTGAAGCTCCACCACGACGCTGGCCGAGTCGCCCCCCTCGAGCAAGCGCTCCGCCTCGGGGAACTCGCCGGGCGTGGCCGGCCGCAGGGCGCGCAGCGTGGGACGGAACTCCATCTCACGCAGCCGCCGCTTGCGTTCGCGGGTCAGCACGATGCTCTCGCGCGCCAGCAGCGCGTCGCAGGCGGATTGC